>JBCDJC010000115.1:0-16276 GCA_038748225.1 Cyanobacteria bacterium P01_H01_bin.26
GCGTAACTGGCTCAAATTCAATGCCCCGAATGTGCCAGTTGCCCAATTCAATTGGACTAGGTTTGGCCTGGAAAATTGCCATTAGGTATGTGCCAGTTACCAACACCTCTGATTCTACCGTTCCTCCTCAACCTCCTGGACTAATCGCTAAAATCCCTTTCAAAATTGCGATTCAAGGCCTTCTAGAATTTGCGATCTCAACCCACGTCAACCACCCAAAATTGCACCCCGTGGAGTATCATCTGCTGCTACCTCATCTTTTTTAACGGCTCAGGACATAGTTGAGTTCTTTGGCCAAGGACAGGATGAGCTGCTGCTGGCTGACCTAGTGCCGCAGCTCCAGGATCTGTTTGTAGAGCCACTTGAGCTGTTTGGCGTCCGCCTCAGCAGGAGAGTTGGCCCCGTGCTGATACGAAAAGCTGCCCAGGTTCCACTTGTGGTTGCCGGGGTCCACATGGCCATAGTAGGCAGCGGTATAGTCCCCCTCAGCGGTACGGATGCCCTCGGCACTTAAACGTGGTGCTCCCTCTACTAGACCAGCAAACGGGCCAATAAGAAGCCCCCACGAACGCTAGGGCTCATGGAGGCTTCGAGTTAGATATAAAGGGTTAAGTAATACAGGGAGCTGTCTACTCAGATATAGGGTTCGAGATAAGGCGTTATGCAATAAGACGTTTTGTCTATGGATTCACTGTAGTTGGATGAGGTGTCCTGCCAAACCTTTAGCCGTATAAACCCACGATCTGCTTACATAACCATCAAGTTTCCTGGGTTTGTGTCTGCGATCACTGCAGCATGAGCTGATTGGGGGTGGGATGCCTATCGTTTGCGGTAGCCCAATGGATCGTAGCGGTGAGCGAGCGCTTTAAAACACAACAACACCCAAGACACTCAACTGAGGAACTCTTCTAAATCAAACGAGACTTCTTAGAGCTGTTTAATGTAAGGAGAAACTACAATAAACAGGGCTCTCTAGTACAAGTAAGAAGAAATATCAGTGATGTGTTTGGGTGCTGTCTTTGAGTCGTCAAACGATTCGATTGAGATATCGATTGTTGACCTCCTTTTGTTGCGACCATGAGCCTTTCAGCCCATGTCATTAGGATATTCCTGCAGTGCTGAAAAATCTCTTTTATGATACAAACGTTAACGTTGTTTTTTCTCACTATTGTTGCGAGCGAACAGTGAGATACGTCTATGGGGGCATGATAGAAATACTGCTTCCTTATTGTGTGTTGTCCCCATGTACTCGCACATCAAAGTTTCGCTCGTACTTCGCTAATGGGCCATAGCTAAGCCATAAATTGGTTCGAGCGGTTTCTACCGACGGGCTTGGTCGCTGTCGATCCCGGCCACTTTGCCCCAGGGTTCCATACGGCTAGCGAGGCAGGCAAGTGCGGGTCGTGGTTCATCTACTGTCGGCTTACTAGCGGCTTCGGCAACCTTTTTAGGCAATAAAAAAGCCCCTACCGATAGGGTAGAAGCTTGTACGTATTAAGAGGAGATCCATGCTTGACTACGGATATCAATGCCCTAAACGTCATACACGCGAGCTTCAGAAGCGCCGGGATTCTCGGCACAGTAGCGAACAAACGCTATTGTTGGGTTTGACTTATGACCAGCTTTAGCCGTTTGCATTTCTTCGACGGTTTCCCAGGCCAAGGCTACCTCAATACTTTTGGGTCCGTGCATCTCAGTGAGACGGCGGGCATGTTCAAGTGCGGCTTTGAGTTGCGTTTCAAATGCTGATTCCGATGATGGTGTCTGTAGCGGTGTCGAGATTGCGGGAGCTGTCTTGGGCGCAATAGTTGTGTAAGCCATAGTGAGAACTGCCTTGTAGTGAACTGTTCGTAGCTTGCGTATAATCTTAGCGGATATAAATATGTAAAAGATATAAGTTTCGTCTATAACTAGTCAGATTTCTTTACCTATCTACTTGGAGTAGGTCTCGATGGTGGTTGGCGATCCTCCATCCATGGAAAAGCCGCTGTCAATATGGCAGCGGCTCTAGAGTGTGTGGTTGGAGAAAGTCTGAGCTAGAAAGGGTGCCCTGAGAATGGAGTTTCGGAATCTGCACCGGGCACCCAGGAACATGAGTTCCGTAACAGCCTAAGATCTGTTATTGGACGGATTTAGTGCGAGCATCCAAGGCATCGAGGCGTGCTTCCTGGACGTTGTCAACAGCTTTGGTTTGGGTGTTTAGGTGCTCAATACGCAGCTTGTGAACGCTGTTCTTAGTACGGGCATCCAGAGCGTCTAGTCGCTCAGCCTGGATATTCTCAACGGCTTTGGTTTGGGTGTTGAGGTGCTCGATACGCAGCTTGTGAACACTGTTCTTAGTGCGAGCGTCTAGGGCATTTAAGCGCTCAGCCTGGATATCCTCAACGGCTTTGGTGCGGGCATCGAGTGATTCTAGGCGAGCGGCTTGAATGTTATCAACAGCCTTGGTGCGGGCATCCAAGGCCTCTAGCCGAGTGGCTTGGATATCTTCGATGGCTTTGGTCTGATTGTTGAGGTGCTCGATGCGTAGCTTGTGGACGGAATTCTTGGTGCGGGCGTCGAGTTCTTCGAGGCGCGCGGATTGGATATTAAAGCTAGCGGGCTCAGCGGCAGCGGCGATTGGGGCAACGGCAGCGGATGCAACGAGAACGGTCAAAGCGGAAAGAAGTGTGCGTTTCATGGTTAAACCTTCTGGGCGAATCAGTGATGGACTTCATTGATTACAAGAATGCGGCAGCTACCTGAACGCTATCTGACGCGTAACTGAGGAGTACTTAAGGGGTTTCTGAGATTGACTGAGTAAACGTAGTGATAGAGGTCACAAGCCGTAAAATACTAAGGCTTGGGTTGAATCCGGAGGATAAGGTGTGTCTGAAGCGCGGGCAGTTGAACGTTCCGCCGACTGGTCGTGGCCATGGTGGCCGCTGCTGCCGCTGTACCCTTATGGTCAACGGCGGACCCTACGGCGTGAGGTAGTGGCCGATCAGGTTTGGACCTTTGACCAAATGCAGGGCATTTTCTATGTGGTAGTGCCCATCCGCATGACGGTGGTACGCCTGGCGGCGGGCGGTTTGCTGGTCTATGCGCCCGTTGCCCCCACGCCTGAGTGTGTCCGCTTGGTGAATGAGCTAGTAGAATCCTACGGCGATGTTCGGTACATTCTGCTGCCAACCGTTACTGGGTTAGAGCATAAGGTCTTTGTGGGGCCGTTTGCCCGCAAGTTTCCGACAGCCCAGGTGTATGCCGTTCGGCACCAGTGGAGCTTTCCTGTCAACTTGCCTGTGAGCTGGCTAGGGTTTCCTTTGGGGCGCACCCACTGGCTACCGGAAAACTCTGCGGAGGCTCCCTTCGGGGATGAGTTTGACTATCGGGTGCTAGGGCCCATAGATCTCGGTCTGGGTCCTTTTTCTGAAGTAGCTTTGGTGCATCGTGCGTCTAAAACCCTGATGGTAACGGATGCGGTGGTGTCGATTCCCGCCAACCCGCCGCCGATTGTACAGCTCGACAGCTATCCGCTGCTGTTCCACGCCAGGGATAGTGCGGCCGATGCCCCGGCGGACACAGCAGAAAACCGTAGCAAGGGCTGGCGACGAATTGCTTTGTTTGCGTTTTACTTCCGTCCCGATACGCTGAAAGAACCCCAGTGGGGAGACGTTTTGAGGGCGGCTAGAACGGCGTCGGATCGGTCTAAACGGGCCTATTTTGGACTGTATCCGTTTGATTGGGAGCCCCGGTGGCAGCAGTCGTTTGAGCGTTTGCGGGGCAATGGCAGATTGCTGGCGGCTCCGGTGCTGCAGTCACTGATTTTTAATCGGGGTACAAACTCTGTGCTGGCTTGGGCAGAGGCGGTGGCTCAGCTAGGGTTTGAGCGGGTGATTCCCTGCCATTTGGATGCGCCGATTCGAGCCGATGGTGAGGCATTTTGTAAGGCGTTTGCATTTTTGGCTGAGGGTTCCCCAGGACGCGGCGGTGGTTTGCCAGAGGCAGACTTTGAGCTGCTCAATCAGATTAGTCGACGGCTAGAGCGCACTCGGATCACACCACCGCCAAACAGCCCCCCGGTTTCTTGAAGGTCTAGCTCATGGTTTTAGACACCCCTAAGAAACCGGAGGGCTGGCAAAGAGCAGGGTGCTGTAAATTTGAAATGCTGTGTCCCAATCGCTGGGCTGACGCCAGTTGAGGTCCATGTGGACGGGGATATGGGGCAGTAGGGGAATCATCTCCAGGGCACCCTGACCAAAGCTGGTAAAGTCCTGCCGCTGCGGACAGTCTGTACCATGGGTGATCTGCTGGATCAGACCGTTCCAACGGATGCGGGTGGAGGTGAGGTTGGTTTGGTTGGGGACCAGGGCCACGCTTTTGCGAAATTCGTAGGTGCGATCGCAACTCCTCAAAATAATCTTGCGCCCATGGACATGGAGATCCACCACCTGGGCATAGTCCTGCACCTGCTGTTTGCGCTGCGGTTTGCCCCGGTGTCCTTTCTCAGTTACCCGCTCAAACACCGGCAGCTGTCCCCGGACTATTTGGGTTACCTCGGACCAATCAAACTGCAGGGAGCCCATTTGGCCCGTCGGACTTTGGCAGACCACCAGAGGCTGTGGTGAAACCGCCCGAAAATGCTTGATCTGAAACACTTGGACGGCCTTGAGCGCGTCAATGGTCGCCCAGGCAGTGGGTACCCCCGCAGCCTGAAGCGCCTCGCCATAATATTGCATCTCCCCAATGGAGCCCGTACGCTGGAGCCGCAGTCCCTGCTTCGGTAGCTGCAGCCGGGCCATGTAGGGATCAATGCGGAGAACCTGAGCCAACCCCATGGCCGCCTGCTGCGGCTCCGGCGGTGGCATGATCACCAGCAGCCCAGGGTCTTCGCTACCCAGAACGGCCTTCGCCTCATCCAGGGCTTCCTGACGGCTAGCCTCGCGGGTTTGCTGCACTCGCTTTAACCCCGCCCGAGCCTGACCCATCAGTTTTGGATTATTCACCCGTTTTAGAAATGTTAGATAGGTCTTTTCCGCCGCATCCCACTGCAGTGTGCCTTCCTGCAAACGCCCAATGGATAGGAGCATCAGCGGATCCTTTGGGGCTGCCTTGCGCCACTGTTTAATCAGCTTTTTAGCATGGTAATAGTCCTTAGCGTCAAGGGCAGCGGTGACAAGTTGATGCATGGTTTGGCAAACTCAACGGCAAATGGCCAAAATTTTCCCCATTTTAAGCGGTTGTCCCTAAAAGGTCGCCAGGTGCCGCTACCGCCACAAAATCTGCGACTAAAATAAAGTCCAGACACGCTTTTCTCTACATGCGTATATCAACATTTCTCACTTCGCTCTTAACCACTGGCCTGATGGGGGCTGTCGGAATTGTCGTCAGCTTGGGTCTGGGCTGGGACAGGCAGCCTGACGATGTGACTACGGCGGTTCCAACTCCAGCCGCTGTCCCCATGGAGTTTTTAGTGCTGGCAGGGGGGGGTGCCCCGTCCTACAATGAAATTGCCCTCGAAAAAAATGTGCGCTACTTTCAACGCACCCTTGGTAACCTGGGCATTGGCCTCGACAGCGTTCGTCAATATTTTGCCAACGGTAATAACGGTGATGCCACCGTTCGCTTTGTTAATTTTCTGGGTCGAGAGCAGTTCAAACCTCCAGAAATTGACAGTTTGAATGGTCCTGCCACCGCTGACAATGCCCAAGCCTGGTTTGAGGGGTTGGCCAATAAATCATCCCCCTGTCCGGCATTTTTCTATTTTACTGGCCACGGAGCCTACAACCGCAACAACCCCGACAACAATTCAATGATCCTCTGGGAGGAACAATTTGTCTCGGTGCAGAAGCTGACCGGCTGGCTAGACCAGCTACCCGCCGAGCGGCCCTTTGTCGCCATGATGGCCCAGTGTTTTTCGGGCTCCTTTGCCAATCTCATTTACGAACAAGGCAATCCTGAAAATCCTGTTGCCCTGCAGTCTCGCTGTGGCTTCTTTGCCACCGTTGCCAGGCGACCTTCAGTCGGCTGTACCCCAGCTGTAAATGAAGCTGATTATCGTGACTACAGCTCTAGTTTTTTTGCTGGCCTCAGCGGCATTGACCGTACGGGTGAGGCCGTTGAATCCGCTGATTATAATGCCGATGGCACAGTCTCCTATGCCGAAGCCCATGCCTTTGCCAAAGTGGATGAGGAGACCACCGACTGGCCCGTGTCCACCGTGGAAGTGTGGCTGCAAAAACAGGCCGACCAAGATGCGATCGCTGAGATTTTGGCAGAGTCAATGGCAGATTTAATATCCCAGGCTGAACCCCATCGCCAGTATGTGGTAAGCTCCCTCAGCGATCGACTTTCTTTAGATCTCAATCGGTCCTATGCCAGTCAGATGCCTCCCCTCGATTTCGATTCTGTTACCGGAGCTTACTGGGTGCGTTTAGGCATGGAGCTAATTAATATCGTCATGATTCAACAGATTCAGCAGGGTGACCAGGCTGCCTCGAAGCTAGTTTTAGAACAAATAGCAACCTGTGAAAACGGCAGCCTGCCCATACCCCAGTCCTAGGAGTACTACAGCTTAGGGATCTGCCAAAAATAAAATCCCTGGAGTAGGGTGGGGAAGGGTTAAAGGGCAAGGGGAAAGTAGCTATTGGCGGGTACCTTGTTTACCAGCAAGTCCCTTGCCCTTTAGAATATTTGCCTAGCAAATCTATTAATGCCCATTACATAAGTCTGACTTATTAATAGATTTTAAGATTGACATTTTACAAATCATGGTGAGCCGGTAAACATAGGGATAACCCAACTATTTGATTGGCTCGATTGGCATAGGGAGGGTCTGGGGGGATCGGCTGCTGGCTGCACCGATCTAGCCAGGGCTCTCGGCCTGCAACAGTTTAACCGTTTCTGGCAGGTTGTTGCTATGCCCGATATCGCAGCCATCTCGATCGCTTTACCACCTATCACTGAATATTATGAAACTCTCATCCGCATCAACATCCCCACGTTGGGGTAACTGGTTCAATGGTGCCCATATTGTACGCTTTTTAGAACTAGTACAGGACTCAATCGTGATTTCTCTCTGCATTGGGTTATTTAGTTTTATGGTGATGCAGCTACGGGAAATGTTTTTGTCACTGTTGCCACCTTTAAATTTTCCCCACGTTACCGCTGATATCTTGTTCCTGTTAATTTTGGTAGAACTGTTTCGATTATTGATTATCTACTTGAAAGAGCATCGTGTTTCTATCGGTGTGGCGGTAGAAGTCTCGATTGTTTCAGTGCTCAGGGAAATTATTGTGCGGGGCATTTTGGAAACCCCTTGGGTACAGATTATGGCTACCTGTGCTTTTCTGTTGGTTTTGGGGGCTTTACTTGTTATCCGCGCCTGGATTCCACCCACCTTTGATGGCGTTGACCCAGAACAACAGATCTCTCGGCGTCATCGCATTCGATTTGCTCAAAACCTATCTGAAATCGAGAACAAAGTGGAAGCGTCCTAGTGTCAACTTTGTCCTACACAGCTTGATTAAATCTCACGACCCCCGACGTCCGCATGGGTTACGCTACCGCTAACCCATCCTACAAAATAAGACTAACCAACTGATTGGCGAGATCTAGCCCCGACTATCCCAGAACTCAGTTTTTTCCAATGGCCAGCTGACCGCCATACTTGATGGGTATTTGGCTTTTGGAAGACAGTCCCTTGATATCGCTGTAAAGCTTGATGTATTCCAGGGCAGAGTTTTCCCAGCTAAAGTTTTTTGCCATGGCTCGCTTTTGCAGCTCTTTCCAGAAGGGTTTGTACTGAAAACCTTCCCAGGCACGTACCATGCAGGTAAACAGGTCTAAAGGTTCATAGCGGTCAAAGCAGTAGCCAGTGCCAACACCGTTGACCGGATCGTGGTGGGTGACCGTATCCACCAGGCCACCCGTACGTCGCACAATCGGGATACAGCCATAGCGCATGGCGATCATCTGACTGATGCCGCAAGGCTCAAACCGCGACGGCATCAGGAAGGCGTCGGAGCCAGCGTAGATCTTTTGGGCCAGCTGGCTGCTGTACATTAAATAAACTGAGACGCGGCCCGGAAACCGGTTAGATAGCTCCCATAGCTGGGTTTCATAGTCGCGATTGCCTGAACCCAGTAGCACCAGCTGGGCATCGGTATAGGCTAAAAAGCGATCCATGGTTTGCAAAATTAGGTCGATGCCCTTTTGCTCCACAAGACGGCTCACGAGGCCAATTACAAATTGGTCAGGATTAACTTCTAGACCCATTTCTTTTTGTAGGGCCTGTTTGTTGATGGCCCGTTCTTCAAGGGTGCTGGCGGTAAAGGTTTGTTCAATTTGCCGGTCCGTAGCCGGGTTGAATTCATCCAGGTCAATGCCGTTGACGATGCCGCTGAGTTTTTCGCTGATGTAGGACAGCAGACCTTCTAGCTTTTCGCCATACTCCTTGGTTTGAATTTGCTGGGCATAGGTGGGGGAAACGGCATTGACCCGGTCGGCATAGAGCAGGGCCGCTGCCATGGTGGTATCTCCCTGCATATACCAGGGGCACCAGGTAATCTTTTCTAGCTTCCAGCGCCAGGGTCCCTGATAGGCCAGATTATGGATGGTAAACACCGTGGAAATTTCGGGGGACTGGTGCATCCAAACGGGTAACATGCCGGTGTGCCAGTCATGGCAGTGCAAAATATCTGGCTTCCAATGGTTCCAGCAAAATTCGGCCGCGCCATTGGCAAAAAAGGTAAAGCGCCAGTCCTCATCGGTCGTGCCATAGATCTCCGGACCGTCAAAGGCAGGGTGACCAAATAGGTATAGGGGTACATCCGACTTGGGCAGGGTGGTTTCATACACCGCAAAGGTGTTGAACATGGCATACCCCCACCAGACGGGCTCACTGGGGATATCGATTTTTGAACCGATAGAACCGTAGTAGGGCATAAAGACGCGCACATCATGCCCCATGGCCCGCAGCGCCTTGGGCAGCGTACCGACCACGTCTCCCATGCCACCTACTTTAGCTAGGGGGGCGGCCTCTGCTGCCACAAATAAAATTCGCATTGCGTTTATACTGCCCCGATGAAGAACCCGTGTGTCACGGGATCAAGTCTAGAGGTGGATTGGATCTGTGCATAGTGTTTAAGCCTACGGAAGGCCGATCAATACGCTTTTTTTTAACGGCTTTCGGCTGCGATCGCATCCAAAATTTCCTGGGCACCGGCCGCTTTCGCCCGCTTCGCCAGGGTCGTACCCAGCTCATCCGCCGTAGCGACGGGGCCTGAGATCTTGTCTTTCACCACCGTTTGACCATCCAAGCTGGCCACAATGCCGGTTAGGGTCAGGGTATCACCCTCAATCACGGTATTGACACCAATGGGCACCTGACAGCCGCCCTCTAGCTCCCGCAAAAAGGCCCGCTCAGCGTAGCAGCGCTGGGCCGTGGGTCCATGCTCCAGGGTTTTAATAACCGTCAGAATATCCTCATCACCGCTGCGGCACTCAATCCCCAAGGCCCCCTGACCCACCGCGTGGAGGGAGACATCGGCGGGCAGCACCTGCTGGACCCGCTCAGCCATGTCCAACCGCTTTAGACCGGCCACCGCCAAAATGATGGCATCGTACTGACCTTCGTCGAGCTTACGCAGGCGGGTGTTGAGGTTACCGCGAATATCCTTGAACTGAAAAGACGGATAGTGGTGGCGCAGCTGGGCCAGACGCCGCAGTGAAGAGGTGCCAATAATGGCATTTTCCGGCAGCTGATCGAGGGTTTTACCGGCATGCTTTTCGTGGACCACTAGGGCATCGGCGGGGTCTTCTCGCTCGGTGACGCAGCCCAGCATCAGTCCTTCGGGCAGCCGGGTGGGCAAATCCTTGAGCGAGTGGACCGCAAAGTCTACGGTGCCATCTAGCATGTCGTCCTCTAGCTCTTGGGTAAAGAGACCCTTGTCGCCAATTTTAGAAAGGGAGACATCGAGAATTTTGTCCCCTTGGGTTTCCATGGTTTTAACTTCAAAGTTAATCTCAGGAAAGCGCTGCTGTAGCTCACCCTGCACCCAGTGGGTTTGGACTAAGGCTAGCTGACTTTTACGAGAACCAATCCGGATAGTGCGGGTTGCTACATTTAGGGACATAGTTAACAGATTTGTTATGGTGATACAGCCAGCGCCCGCTGACAAAAGATTACCGTTGCTGCCGCTGCTAATTGAGAGAATGCGTCGATTACTTGCACCCCACCATGGAGCAGCAGCGCAAAACAATGCACAAGATCTCAAGATTACAGCACAGACGACCGCCCAAGGTCGCAAAACAGCGCGAGTACAAAGTTCTGTAAATGAGTGTTTATTTTGGTTTACAAAGGCAGGTGTGGTTACGGTATCTGGGGCGGCTGGCGGCTGGGGGCATGGCGGCCCTGGTGCTGCTTTCGCGGCCGGTGTATGGCCAGCGGTTAGACCCGGTTTTGCTGGATGCGTTTCTCACCGATCCGCTGGAGGCAGACCCTCGGGATCCGCTGCTCCCCACAACCGTTGTGGACCGTCCCCTCAGCCCGCTGGAACTATACAACCTGGAACTGGAGCTGTTTCGGTTAGATGAACAGGCGCGGGCGCTGATCCTGGTCGAGCAGCCCAATGAGGCCTTTGCCCTTTGGATGCAGGAGGTGCAGCTGCGACGGGTGTTTGGGCTAGAAGCGGAGCTGGAGGCCCTCACGCGGATCGGCCAGCAGGCTTGGAACGCCCAACGCGCCCAGGAGATTCGGCTAATGGCGGTGCGACTGGAGCGGATCTGGATGGCTGAAAAGGAAACAGCTACCCTAGAACGGGTGGAAACCATTGCTGCGATCGCACAGACGCTGCGTATGCGCGACCTTTCCACTGAAATTTATCAGCAGCTGCTGGCGATGACGGCCACTGATGAGGTTGCCCAGCAGGGGTGGTTTGTGGTGCTGGCCAGCCATTATTTACAGTGGTTCGATTTTGCCAACGCGGCTCGACTTTACACGGATCTGGCCGCCAGGGCAAAAATCCAGGGCAACATGCTGGAGCAAACCCAGTATCTTAAGGATCTGATTTTTAGCTACCAGGAAGCCAAGGAATATACCCAGGTACTGCCGGTGCAAACAGAGCTGCTGCAGCTGTATCGGACCAGCGGACAACACGATCTTGAACCGCCCCTAGAAATTGACATCGCCCGCAATTTTCGGGCGATCGATGGGGATGCCCAGGCGGTTGATTACTATAACCTGGCCTATGTGACGGCCCAGAGCCTCCAGCTCTACGGTCATGTGAGTACGGTGCTCAAGGATCTGGGCGATCTCTACGCGGAGCAGGGGCTAACCAATGAAGCACTCACCATGTATAACCTGCTGGTGCGAGCCGAGCAGCAGGCCTACAACCAGCACGGTATTTTGGTCGCCTACGACCGTTTGGGCCAGCTCTACCTCGAGAGCGGAGATCCGGACAATGCCCTGATTGCCTTTCGCGCTGGCCTCGCGTTTGCCGAGTCCCTCAGCTATCGTCAACCCTACTTTACAGAGCAGGTGGCCCGGCTCAGTGCAGACACCCCAGCGGACGATCTGGTTGCTCCCCCCCAGGAGACCCCCAGCTTTGGCGAAGCGCTGAGGGAAAGCCTCAGGGACAATCCCCCCTTTGACCTAGACCCGGCTGACCTGGATCCCACCCGCATAGACCCCGCCGATGCAGCGGAGACGGAGCTACCCGCATCTCCCCCCGAGGCAATCATCGACGAAACGGTGGAAGACATTGCCCCCGAGGAAGGAGACCCCGAGTCGGTGGAAACCCCGGCCCCTTAACGGGCTGCCCCCTTAGACCAGCAGCTTGAACCCAATCGCCCCCAGCAGGAGCAGCACTCCCTGCCGAAAGAAGGCAGCATTAATATAGTTGGAGAGCCAAATACCTGAGCTTAGACCCGCTATAAAAAATGGAGCTGCATAGCCCACCTGGGTGATTAGGGTCTGGTCAAAATCCCCCTGCCACAGATGGGTTGCGATCGCCACCAGCGACATCACAGTAAATACCCCAGGAATATTACCCTTAAACTGCTGCAAGCTCCATTGGTTGCAGCTGGCATAGATCACCATCGGTGGCCCGCCGATATTAAACGCGCCCGTCAGCACCCCTGAGGCAGCACCAAAGGCATAGGCCCAAGAGCGCCCGGTTAGCTCCGGCAGCGACAGTTGTAACCCCGAGTAGGCCACATACCCCAAAATCAACACACCCAGCGTCTGCAGAGCTAGATGCTCCGGCACATACTTAAGCCCCACCACCCCGACGGGAATGGTCACCAGGGCCGCCGTCACCAGATGCACCACCCGCGACCACTCAAAACTATCGCGGTGATACCACCACAGCACCACATTGCCAATTAAACTCACGGCAATCACTAGGGTCACCGCCAGCTGCAGCTCCATAAAAAAGGGCAGCAGGGAAACAGCCACCAGCGCAAAGCCAAATCCAGTCAGGCCCTGCACCAAAGAGGCCAGCCCCACAATCAACCCAATCCAAAGACTATCTGCCACAACGGTGTCCAGGATATCCATAGGCATCACCACGATTACCTGCTAATTATTACCGATTGTGGATAAATATTGAGCGATGTATAGCAAACATCTTGATGTATTGACACGGTTGCCTGGCACGTTTGTCCGTCACATTGGTTTTGTAACGCAACACTGCCAGACGATAGAGACGGCCAGGGCTATTTTTTTTGAGCTATTCTCAGCCCGCCCAACCTCAGTCCCTCGGACCGGCGGTCCGTTTATAATCTCGAAATGGTTGAATATACAACTAGCTGCTAGCAAGCTCCCCATGTCGTTTCCCTACGGTACGCCCAAAGAAATCGCCCGTCAGATGGCCAATGACTGCATCGCCCGACGGCTGCGACAGCTCAATCGGATGGTCACCCGTCTCTATGACGAGGCTCTACGCCCCGTCGGCTTGACTACCAACCAGCTCAATATTCTAGCCACCATTGTCAGCCGGGGTCCCATTCCCCCCGGACAGCTGGGCAAAATGCTGGGGATGGAAAAGTCTACGGTGAGCCGCACCGTTGAGCGTATGTACAACCATGGCTGGATTGACATTGGTCCTGGCAAAGATCGGCGCAGCCAGTCCCTCAAGGCCACACCTCAAGGAAGACAGCTCTTGCTTAAGGCGGCCCCAGTGTGGCATGAGCTGCAGGCCAGCGTACTGGACTCAGCCGGGGAAAATGCCGGGCTGCTAGCGACGTTTGGCCTAGGGGCGCAAAGCGATGAGCGCCGGGAGGAGGAAGAAGATGACTTCTATGGGGATGAGTTTGCGGCGGATTTTTATGGTTAAGGAGGTGCCAAAAAAATCCCCGGAGGAGAGTGGGGAAGGGTTAAAGGGACAAGGGGAAGGGGGAAGGAGCTATTGGTGGGTATTTTAATTTACCAGCAAGTCCCTAGGGGGTTGTATGGGAGCCCGATCAATTTTATTTCCTTAGCGAAGCCTACTCGCTGATTAAGGCTAGAGCCTTTTGCTGCATCATTTTGAAAATGTTGTAAAACCCATTGGCCCGTGACGGTGTGAGACTGACGTCCAGCTGGGTGTCTTTAATAAAGTCAGGCTCAAGCTGCACAATATCGCTAGGGGGTAACCCCTTAAGGCCCTCAATGAGTAAGGCGACTAGTCCCTTGGTAATCTGGGCGTCGGAGTCCCCTTGGAAGCTAACATGGCCGTCATCATCGGTGCTGGCGGTGATATAGACCTGGGAAACACAGCCCTTGACTTTATTTTCTGGGGTTTTGTTGTCTTCGGGAAAGCCTTCTAAACGCTTGGCGTACCATAGCAGCTGCTCATAGCGACGCCTTGGATCTTGGATCCGTTGAAAGCGTTTGACAATTTTGTCTAGAGCAGGCGGGCGAACGGAGTTGACAGTCATCTGCAAATACGATCTCTATGGTGTCAGCGACCTTCTCAGTGTAAACCGCTCAAGACTCTGTGGTGGGGATCGGTGGGTGAGAATTGGGGGGATTATCGGCAGCCATAGATTTAGTTAGGTAACACCGTTCATCTCTTTGCTAATCAAAAACCGATTGGAGACAGTTTCGGGCTGAAGTGCGGACAAGATAACATGGTCTGAGTCGGTGACAATAACCGCGCGGGTGCGTCTGCCGTAGGTGGCATCCACCAGCTGGCCCGTATCACGGGCATCGCCAATCAGACGTTTAATCGGTGCGGATTCCGGGCTGACGATGGCCACTACTCGGTTGGCGGACACAATATTGCCAAAGCCAATGTTGATAAGTTTAATATCCATGGGTTCAGAAGCGAGTTTTTAAAGCGTGCAAGCAATAAACCCGCATTGGCTGCTTTGAGAACAACGATGCGGTCCGTATTGCGTTAGTTATCAGAATGCTAGCTAAAAAAACAGGGCTTAAACATGAGAAAAATAACGCTTAACCATTAAATATGCTTAGTTTTACAAGTGTTCTGACATACCATATCTAACGCTTAGGCCATTCACTTTTAAGCGTCAACTTCCTGAAGACACAAAGAACCCAGTTTTATAGCAGAGGACAAGCTGTGCAGCCGGTCGACGTCACCACCCTTAAAGCCGTTTGTAATGAGCTAATAACCGACTGGTTACCGGCTCGCTGTGAACAGGTTGTACAGCGCGATCGCAACACCATTTGCCTCGGACTGCGCACCTTTAGTCGGCGGGGCTGGCTCACCATTTCCTGGCATCCCCAGGCCGCCCGTCTGCACATGGGAGCGGCTCCCCCCAAGCAGCCCGACACCTTTGCCTTTAGCCAGCAGCTCAAACATCAGTTCAACGGTCTCGCCCTCACCCAAATTAACTTTTTAGCCCCCTGGGAGCGAGCCATCGACCTGCAGTTTGCCCCTCGCCCTGGCGAACCTGCCGCCTGGCACCTCTATGTAGAAATTATGGGCAAGTACAGCAATGTTTTACTCACCAATGCCCAGCAAGAGATTGTCACCGCCGCCCACCAGGTCAACGAGCAGCAGTCCAGCGTGCGCACCATCCGCACGGGGGGACAATACCGACCGCCACCGGCCATGGTTGGCCCCCTACCCCACCTAGACGAGGCGTTTCTAGACTGGCAAGAACGCATTAGCCTAGTCCCCGGTAGGCTCAGCAAAATGATGGTCAAAAGCTACAGCGGTCTCAGTACCGCCCTGGCCAAACAGCTCAGCGGGGCAGCCGAGCTAGATCCGACCCAGACCACCGACAGCCTTACGGCAGACGACTGGCAGCGGCTGTACGTCCAGTGGCAGCGCTGGCTCCAGTGTCTTGAGAAAAATGACTTTCAACCCGGTTGGACAGCCCCTGGCTATACGGTACTGGGCTGGGCGGCGGCTGTAGCACCCGCGGCACCGCATACCGTGCAACAGCTGCTAGATGACTACTACACCGGCCAGCTCAACCAGCAAACCTTCTCCCAGCTACACCATCAGCTCACCCAAAAAACAAAAAACCTGACGGCCAAACTTCGCCAAAAGGCCGCCAACTTTCATCAGCGGCTAGACGCATCCGACCAGGCCGACCGCCATCGAGTAGAGGCCGATTTGCTCATGGCCTACCTCCATCTTTGGCAGCCAGGCATGTCATCCATCCAGCTGCAGGACTTTGACTCGGGGGAACCGGTTACCCTGGCCCTCAATCCCGAAAAAAATGCGGTGCAAAATGCCCAGGCCCTCTACAAAAGACACCAAAAGCTAAAACGAACCCGAGACGCGGTTATGCCCCTGCTAGAGGCGGTGGAAACAGAACTGCACTACCTCGAACAGATAGAAGCCGCCCTGGTTCAAACCGCCCGGTACACTGATGTCGACGACCTCACGGCCCTAGATGAAATTCGTGACGAGCTGGTACAGCAGGGCTATATGAACGATCCCTATCAGCGCCCTAGCCGCAGCCGTACTGACAACCTTCCCAACTTTCACCGGTTTTGTACCCCCAGCGGTACGGAAGTGTGGGTGGGTCGCAACAACAATCAAAATGAAGCTCTGACCTTCAAGGCGGCCAATGACTACGACCTATGGTTCCATACCCAGGAAATCCCAGGCAGCCATGTGTTGCTGCGGCTTGCCCCCGGTGCCCAGGCCAGTGATGACGACCTGACCTGGGCCGCCAATATCGCCGCCTGGTTTAGCCGCGCCCAGCACTCAGAACAGGTGCCCGTGGTCTACACCAAACCAAAACATGTTTATAAGCCTAAGGGAGCCCGCCCCGGCATGGTGATCTACAAACACGAACAGGTCCTGTGGGGCCAGCCCCAGGCCGCAAAAGCCTA
>JBCDJC010000116.1:0-15817 GCA_038748225.1 Cyanobacteria bacterium P01_H01_bin.26
AAGCCACAGGATAGCCAGCTCTAAAACAGCCTCCATGAACAGATTTTGTCCGTTTGGAACCCGCCAACATCTAAAAAAAGGGAGGATAACAGTCTCATTTGAGACTCCATTTTTCAGAAGCCTAATAAATAGAGGTGCCCTCTAGTGTAGATTCTTCTGCCGTATATGCAGCGAATGTGACGATTTCAGCTTGGTCACTACCTACATCCCAAAAACAGACTTTAGTGAAGCCCGTACCAAAATCAATGCCTAGGACAATTTCGCGATCGCACTCATCCCCAGTAGGCAGCTTTGGAATAATGTTATTTGGGAAAGTCGGTTCATCCCGGCCCCTGAGTTCATCAAATTCCAACCTGAGTCGATTAAGTTCAGACTGTAGCTGGGTGATGTTGCTGCTTAGATTCTGAGTTGTTGACTCAAGATTAGTCTGTTGCTCACGGATAACCTGTTCACGGGTTTCTGCTAAGTTATTAGCCACTTGATCAAGAACACCCTCAGATTGAGCTGTGAGGTTCGTAACCGATGCTTGTAGCTGCCGCAAACGCTCTGCGACTTGATCAATGCCAGTTTGACTCGCAGCACTTTGTTGAGCTAGACGCTCCTGTAGTGAGCTGATCTCATGAGAGAGTGTTTGAACTTGTCGTGTAGCCTGCTCGACCAGAGACTGACTACTGTCTTGGGTAGATGAGAGGGCCTCCGTAACCGATAGCTGTAGATGCTGCAAACGCTCTGCGACCTGATCGATACTGGCTCGGCTGAAGATGCTTTGCTGAGTTAGGCGCTCCTGTAGGGATTGGGTCTCGTTGGAGAGTCCTTGGATTTGCTCGGCAAAATCTTTAGATAGGGATTGACTATTATCCTGGGCAGATGAGATCTCATCTGTAACCGATGTCTGGAGCTGCTGTAACTCTTCAGCAACTTGGTCAATCCTAGTCTGGCTAGTGGTACTTTGTTGAGTAAGGCGTTCCTGTAGCGAGCCAAGAGCGTCGGAAAACGATTGAATTTGCTGTGTGGTTTGCTCCGACAGAGACTGACTATTGGCTTGGACGGATGTGGTTACACTAGCAATCGAGAGGTCTATTTTTTTAAGTCGCCGCTGAACCTGCTGTAGCTGATGATCAACCTTTTTTTTGATCTGGCTAAAACGTTGCTCTGAGAGTTTCTCTTGATGGTAACGACTGACTAAATTAAGGCTAATACTAAAGGCTAGGGGAACCGCTGTATAGGCGACTTGCTGAGTCGAGATGGTTGCGATCGCACCCACCACACAGGCACCAGCTGCTGCATATTCAGTTAGACGCAGAAATTTGTAAAAGTTACCTGTCATTATGCTCTAACTACAAACACTAGGAAACCAATCGTCTACTTTTCAAGGATATTCATAAGTAGATGAGTTGTTACAGGATTCCCGAAACAATATTTGATATTACATTGAATATTACAATCGCAGGTATAGACTTTTATCCTGGTGGTTAGCAATTTAGCTCTCAAAATTCTCCTTAGAACTGAGCGTGGCATAGAGCAATAACAACTCTGCGCTACCTACACTGAGTTCCAACTGCAACGCTAAAGATGATGCCACCAATTTGAAAATTTTTTGCTTGACGATATCGAGAACGGTCCATTATGCTTTCTCAATGGTCGTGACTCACTCGTGACCTAACTACAGAACTAAATAGCCTCGGCGCCATCGGCAGGTGTACCACCACCTAACCGACGGCTCGCTCCCAAACTGGTACAAGCAGTCTGTGAGTTAGGGCAATTATGCCCTAGCGACCTTACTTTGCACTACTTTTTGCGGGGTTGCTAGGGCTTTTTAGTTCTGGTTTCTTCCCTGCCATTCAGCCGCTTTCATCCCCGAAAGCCCTGACCTGGCAGGAACTTTGACCTACAATCCAAGGAAACCAGAACCATGTTTCAAGAACCAAACCAGGACACCAGTGCGCGCCAGCCTGAATTTCTACCCGAGTATCAGTACGAAACCGTGCAGCACATGCTATTTGGCAGCCTCACCGCCGTGCGCAACACCATCACCCTGTTACACAAGCTCAGCTACGCCGAACCCAACGACTGGAGCAAACCCCTACCCACCGGGCGGCCCAACGAAGTCATGGCTATTTTGACCCGACGGGTGAGGGTAGATTAAACCAGCCAGCCCCCGGCAACCACCGGGGGCCTAGGTAACTCTACGGTTACAGGGCGGCCACATTTACAGCAACTTTGTACTCCACTCCCAATACTCACAGCATTTTCATAAAGAATGTCCCGAAACGGCTTGAGCAAAAAGCAGGGCTCGCCTATAACTGGAGGCAAGGGCTGCTAAACAAGCTTGGACTAAAGATTTAATTCAGGTCTACTCAGGCGTTCCATGGAACGTCTCTGCCCCAACGTACAGACGTTCCATGGAACGCCTCAGACATAATTTTTGGACTTTAAACAGGCATGAAGAAAACACTGTTGGCTACAGGTATAGCAATCTCATCCTGCCTGATACCATTAGGAGCGAGGGCCGCCTCATTTACCGGACTCAATGTTTTTGGCGATAGCCTGGCCGACGCCGGTAATCTGTTTAACCTCACCGACACATTGCTCTCCCCCCTCGGACTGCCTGGCCTGCCGCCCAGCCCACCCTATGACCAAAAAAACTCCAATGGGCCAATCTGGATTGAAAATGTAGGTGACGCCCTGGGTCTATCGCCCACCCTATCTACGGATCTTTTACTCAACCCCACAACCACACCGCCCCCCACCGAAGGTATCAACTTTGCCTTTGCCGGAGCGCTGTCGTCAGATGTTCACATTTTGGATGACGACATTCCCTTTTTAGCCGATTTCTTTCCAGGATTTGAGGACCAAATTGACGCCTTTAGCGATCTCTCTACAATCATTCCAGTCGACCCCAATGCCCTGAATGTTGTCTGGATCGGAGCCAACGACTATAACGAAGCTTTCTTTAGCCAGGGCGCTTCTTTGGGGGGACTGTCGCTAGAAGAGCTACCTAATTTTGTTACCGACAATATCATTGGCGGTCTGACCGAGTTGAGCAGTCTGGGTGCCCAAGAGTTTTTAGTGGTCAATTTACCCTCCATTGGCGATGCCCCGTCCGCTGATTTTCTAGATGCCCAAACAGATCTAGATATCTCCTCCCAGCTCAACCAGCTGACCTCTGCCCACAATGAGCTGCTGTCAGCAAAGCTAGATATCTTTGGCCAGAGCCAGCCGGATGCCAATATTATTACCCTAGATATCGGCAGTTTATTTGCCGATATGCTGGCAGACCCGGCCGCCTTTGGGCTGACCAACACAACCGAATCCTGTTTGATCAATTTTGAACCTGGATTTGTGTTTGATGGTATCTGTAGCAACCCTAACGAGTTTTTGTTTTGGGATGATACCCACCCCACCACAGCGGCCTATGAAATTATCAGCGACTTTGCCCTGGCCACCCTTAATGCCCCGGCACCAGCGGCCAGTGTCCCAGAACCAGGATCGCTGATGGGCCTTTTGACTATGGGTATTTTAGGATCTGGTACGCTGCTAACAAAACGAAAACTCTCGAAGAGAGAAGGCTAAACCTGCGTATTCTGTTTTGGGTGGCTATTAGGGGAGCTACTTAAAAATCAAAGTGCTTAGTTACTTCTACTTTATGTTGCGATCGCACAAAGAGCTAACTATCAGTGTGAGTATTGTTCGGTAGCTGTAATTTCTCAAGCGTATACTTTTCCGTCGGGCATGCTTGTTCCGGTCAGGTTTGCACCGGTTAAATTAGCGCTGCTGAGGTCAGCTTTGCAGAGAATGGCGTTGGTCAGGTTTGCATCACCCAGGTTGGTACGTCCCAGGTTGGCGCTGGTCAGGTCAGCCTGGGTGAGATCGGCACCGCTGAGGTTAGCGCGACTGAGATCGGCCCGCAACAGTCGCGCATCGATCATGACAATTTGAAACAGCTGGGCTCCCAACAGTTTGGTGTCGGTAAAGTTGACCCCCTTGAGATGGGCACCGGTAAAGTCGCAACCGGCCAGGTTGGCCCGTTGGGCACGGGTACGGGTGAGATTGGCGTAGCGGAGGTTGGCACCTTCTAGCTGGGCATCGGCCAGGGAAGCCCCTTTGAGGTTAGCGCTGCTCAGGTCCGCGTTGCGCAGGTCGGCGTCCTTGAGAAATGCCTCGCTGAGGTTGGCTCCGCTGAGGTCCACATTGGCCAGGTCGGCCCCTTTGAGGTTGGCACCCCGCAGATCCACCTGCCGCAGATGGGCACCGCGCAAAATGGTTTGCTCGCTGCGTAACTCTTGCCGGAGGTTGGCACCCCGCAAACAGGCGCCGGTGAGGTTAGCACCACTGAGGTCTGCATTGCGCAGATCCGCATCGGCCAAATTCACATCAAACAGGTCCGCCAGGGTGAGGTCGGCACCGCGCAGGTCTGCCCCCTGTAGGCTAGCGCCGTGTAAGTTGGCGTCACTGAGATTGGTGTAAATTAGATTGGCCTGGTTGAGGTTGACACCGCTGAGGTTGGCATGGCTGAGGTTGGCCTGCTGCAAATTGACCCGGCTAAGATAGGAAAACATCAGGTCCGTGCGCTCTAGATCGGCCTTGGAAAAGTTAGCACCGATCAGATCCGACTTAGATAGCTGCAGCCCCGATAAACAGAGACCGCTAAAGTCTTTTTGACCACTGTGGTAGAGTTCTAGCAGTTCGGCATTATCCATAGGTCGCTGGCCTCGCGGTGGTAGCAGCCGGAACAGCCGCTCTGGTGACGTGGGCTGCTACCTGCTCATTTTGCTCAGGGTAGTAGGGCCCAATGGCTTTTAAGATGGCGTTGACCACCGGCTCATTGTCGTCAGTGTCATCTAGACAGTGAACAATAATAGACAGCTTGCTTTCCAGGTCTTGAAATGATGAGCAGTAGGTAAAGACCTCTCGCAAAAAGTCTTCTAAGGTTTTGCTACGCAGCAGCGACCATTCTTGAGAGCTGCCGGTAAAGGGGCTATAGAGGGTGGAGTGTAGCAAGATTTTGGCCCGGAGCGGGTTGCAATATTTGATAATGTCCAGCCTGAGCTCAAACAGGTCGGCCCGGTCTTTTACCCTGGCGATATCCGCCATGGAAGGGCCTTCCATGGATTTGGTGGTAAAGGCAACGGTATTTTCAGGGTGAATACCCACCGGCAGGTCGCCAAAGCAGGTTTCTGGACTGTCGGTATCGTTAGCGTTGGGCAGCCCCGGCGTCGACATCGGGATCAGTTCGGTCTGGACGCTGTATAGGGGATGGAAGGCTTTGAAAATGGTGTTGACGATTTTGGTGTATTTGGCCTTGCGGTTGAGGTGATGGAGCAAATGGCGCAGCCGGTATTTGAGATCGTTGGGGGTGGGGGTCAGCTGGTAAAGCTGTTTGACCAGAATCGCTGTGTCCGCCTGTTCGATTTTTTGGATATCGGTTTCCCAAACTTTGTGGCAGAGACAGTACAGTACTTTTTTGATGCGGATAATCTGGGAATCGTGCTCTAGCTCATCGGCCACCTGCTGATAGCGATCTTTGGTTTCTTCGGTGCTTTCTTCGGCAACCTTTTGGACCTCTTCGGATTTGGGGGCAGCTGCGATCGCAGCCCGCTGCATATACAGGGGGATCACCGACTGCAAAATAACCTCGGCCACATCGGAGTAGACCTCCTTATGGTTTAGGGTGGCAACAATGCGATAGAGGCTAGCGCGACACTGCTCCACGGACGGGTTATTTAACACCAGCGACTCGATCAGGTGCTGCAGCGAAAACTGATCCAAAACGGTGGGATCGTTTTCCCAGAGATTTTGACAGGTACCAAAGATCAGCTTTTTAATCCGCAGGTGATCCACATGGTCACCCAGGGTTTGCAGCGCCTGCTCCAGCGGACTATCAAAGGAATATCCCTCGGCCCCCTGGGCAAAAAAGGGCCGGGTTAGCTCCCCATCTGCGATGTCCAGGGCCATGGCCGGTCGCAGCTGATAGGCGGGTACCGGTTCTTGAATATTTTTGAGGTTTAGCGGACCGAGAAAGGTAGCATCTAGATCTAGACGGCTTTTGACCACGTCATAAACCACCTGGGAGACACAGATTTCCCCCGGAGCGGAAAAGCCTTCCAACCGAGCAGCAATGTTGACGCCATTGCCCATGACGTCTGATTCATTGATGTACACATCTCCTAAATGGATTCCGATGCGGTGCGAAAAGCTATCGCGGGTGCTGTCGCCCCGCAGCTTTTTTTGAATATTCAGGGCGCAGGAAACAGCCTGGGCCGCACTAAAAAAGCACATCAGCAGCCCGTCGCCCGTCGACTTGAGCACCTGCCCCCTAAACACGTTGCACAGTCCGGAAATCTGCTTGAGATCTCGATGGATAACGGTCAATGCCCGCTCTTCATCAGCGGACATCTGAGCACTAAACCCCACGGCGTCAGTCACCACAATGGCGGCGAGTACGCGCTGCTGGTTTTGAAGCGATGGCTGCGCTCCTTCCATAAAAAACCTGACTGACGAGACTACCTGATATTAAGATTACCCTGCCTAACTAGGCCCATCCGCCCATCGTGAAGCAATGAATACGGAATTTGCGGAAGATTTTACCGGGTCTTTTTATATCGTCATATGAAAATCCGTAATTGCCAGTAGATCGCAAGTCCCCTTTATCTCATAACAACGCACAGCTTATTTTGAGGCTGCCATGGGACAATCTGGAGACCGGATCCCGACCCCCTTTAAGTTGTCTCTTTCATGATAAGACTTTGATCCTACAGAAACTTGTTAGCGACGATCGTTTTTGGCAACATTGGCAGCAATGTGACTAGAAAAAGAGCCAGTCAACCCATCAGGTGAACCTCATAAAAAGATACAAAAATAGTCGCTCTCCGTCCGGACAAACGGCCAAAGCTATCTGGCTAAATTCTCCTGTACCACTGCGCGTAACCGCTCCGTTAGCTGCTCCACCGTACCCGCTTTATCACGGCGAAAGTTTTGCACATAGCCCTTTAAGCTGATCGGTTCGCCCACCCGAAAAATGGCCTGTCGGTGGGCCTTGGGCTGGATATGTTTCTTTTGATACACTTCTCTTTCTAGCCGCATCAGCGTATCTAAAAACCGCTCGGGGGTAGGATCGGCGGCCACATAGCCATCATAAATGGCATCAAAATTGAGCAGTCGCACCGTCGTCCAATACAGGGCGTCGGCCGCTGCGGCTGTTTTGGATTCTTCGGATTCTAGCAGGGCTTGAATCCGGTACACCCGCTCTCGAATCGGGGCACCGTTGGGGGCTAACCCTAGCTGCTGCTCACACTGGGTAATGACATGGTGGCGCAGCCGCTGGATGCGCTGGTTCCAGTCCAGGTCCGGGGAGCTTTCCAGGCCATATTCTGTTTCTATGCGAGCAGTGACCAGGGATGCGATCGCAACCAGCCGACTATAGAAATCCGCCGCTGTGGGCAATACCCCGAGTGTCTGCTCTAGACCCCGCAGCGTGTGTTCAATCACCGTCGTCATCGGCTCGGTGTAGCGATACTTCAACGATATCGGCACCACATAAAGGTCCGTATCAGGCTCTTTTTTGGTCAGCTGGGCCACCACCTGCAGCGGCATTTGGATGGCCCCTGAGCGAAACGGCATCACCGTATCATTTTGATAGGAGCAGCCCCCCTCCGGAAAGATGACCACCCGTGCCCGCGGCTGTTTTAACAAACTTAGAGTCTGGGCAATGCTGGCCCGATCCCCCAGCCCACGACGAATCGAATAGCAGCCCATCCATTGCAAAAATTTTCCCTGTAGCCCCCGAAAGGACTCCCACGCCACAATATAGTGCCATAGCTGCCCCACCCGCGCCGCTAAGCTAAACACCGCAACGCCATCCTCCAGGGTGGGATGGTTGCACACATAGACCACCCGCGTCTCGTCAATCGCCCGGAGCCTGGCGACATCTTCTTCAGATACCACCAGCTGGCACCGGTACAGCCGCTGCAGCGCCAGGTAGGACACACTCTGCACCAGCCGGATTAGCAGGGGCTGCTGCCGTGGCGGAAAAAAGGATGGCGTCTCAGTCGGCATGGGGTACTCGTGGGTATGCAATCAAGCAAGCGAAATACCCTTACGGTTATGCCTTGCCAGGCCAAAAATAGCAACTCGGCTGTTGCAGCATACCCAAACCTTACACAGCCTGCTCAAAGCTTTAAACCATGCAGAAAGCCTTTGCCAGTAAACGATACGCCCCCTGGGCAGCGTCCCGCTATGTCCAAGTTCGGAACAATCCACCAAAGAATTCAAGTCGTCCAAAGCTAATATGGCCAACGTTCTGGTGCATAAGACCGTTGGCAGACCCACGACATGGTTCCTCAACACACTGAGGAATTCGAATTGTCTAAACACCGTGACAGCCACGTAACAGCAACAGTGTGACAGCCGCTACCAAACACTAAAAAAACGCTTTCAAACATTACCGTATCCTCTTCCAACCGCGCCATGAAACTGGACAAGATTGGTTTGCCGCTTGCCTATTTGACCATCGCCCTCCTGGGCACCTCAGCAGTCTTAAATTTTTTCCTCTACGGTCAGCTGAGAAAGTACTATACCGAGCTGAACCAGGTCCGGTTGGACCCGCTGGGACTGAGCTACTATGACCCCACCCCCAGGCTCCAGGATAAAAAAGATACCCAGCGGGTCGTCTTGTTAGGAGATTCCCGAGCCCATAGCTGGCCTGCCCCCAATGTGGAGGGCTATGAGTTTATCAACCGGGGGATTGCCGGGGAAACCTCAGCCCAAACCAATCAGCGTTTTAACTATCATCTAGAGAACCTGGAGCCAGATATTATTGTTATCCAAGTTGGTGTGAACGATCTCAAAGCCATCCCCCTGATGCCGGAGCATCGCAACCTGATTGTCGATCTCTACCGGGCCAACATTCAACAGCTGATTGAAAAATCCAAGGACCTGGGAGCTACAGTTGTTATCAGCACGGTTTTACCCGTGGGTGATGTTTCCTTGGTGCACCGTCCCGTCTGGTCCGATGAAATTGGCCAAGCTGTTTATGAAGTCAATGGCTACATCGCCACGCTGGCTGCTGAGCAGGTAGTTATCTTTGATGGGTTCTCAGCCATTGCCGACGACCAGGGTCTCATGCCGGTCACCTACCGCCAGGACGAGCTACACCTCAACCAGCAGGGATATGTCACCCTAAATGAGGCATTTGTTGAGGTGCTAAGAACCCTAGGGAACGCCGCCCCGGCCAGTCAAACAACCGCCGAAGCCACCCGATAGGTGTCCAACCCGGCAGCCTCAGGGCTGGCTGGGTTGGACACCATCATCGGAGAGAGCGGTGTGCGATCGCAAATCAGGCTTGCTGCAACAGGGGTGAGTGTAATGGAGACATCAGCCCTGGCTCTGCCAGGAGACTACGCTGGGCAGGTACCGTCACCATGCGTGATTCGATACCTGCCCAGACCTGGGGGGACACCCGCACTGCTAGCTGTTTGCACCGCACCATCAGCTCACAGATATAAAAGTAGTCAGCCAGCGCTTGGGCATCCGCTGGTGACAGCTGCCAATCATCTGGCCAAATACCCAGGGTATTGAACCACAGCTTCAGCAGTTTGGCCTGAAACATCTGTTTTTGATACTCAGATGTCGCCTGGGTAGGAATAATTAACTTAAGCTTTTGCAGCATTTTGAGCAGCTCTAAACAGTTAATAGACGACAAGATATTGAGTCGAGCAAATCGTTTGGTAAGCGTAATGCCTCGGGCAACGGCACGGGTAAGATCCAAATCTAATCCGTGGGCTCGGGTAGGCGTATGGTTGAGGTTGAGGGTCCGGGCAAGATTGACATCAATGGCACGGGCATGGTCAGGATCTAGGGCCAATGCAAGGGTGCGGGCACGGTCAAGGGTACAGGTACGGGCCAACTCGCGATTGAGTTCGCGGTTGAGGGCTAGGGCCAAATAAATAGCCGACACCCGTTTAGCAACAGGATTAAAGCAGCCGACGGAGTCGGCGGTGACGACTGTTGCCCATTGGACCAATCGCTGCAGCTTAACCGATCCGAGACAGTGGTTTGCCCTTCGCTCCAGGGTTTCTAAAAAATGATTAGCCCCTTGTTTACCGGTTAGTAACCCCGGAGCTAGCAACAGCACTTCTCGCCAACGCCTATCCATGGCATAGTTTGATATCGCCTTATCCCAGTGATTGTTATCGGCCAGGCACTGGGCTGTGAGATATTCCTGTAATGTCAGATGGGAAAACGAGTAGGCATCCTCAGCGCGCTCTACTAAAATACCCTGCTGCACTTCAATTGCCTGTAAAACCGCCTCTCCATCTAAGGTTTTAGGGACGTTTAAGTTGCTGGCCAAAAAATCTTTGATTTGTGCCGTCAGCTCTCGCCGTGAGAAGAAAAGCTGATCGGATTCAAACCCAACATAGGCAATTTCAGATAATAGGCTCTCTTCCAACTCAATACTGAGACCTTCATAAATTTCATCACGGTTGATGCGTTTTTCGGCAGCCCATTCTTCTAACAGGATGCGTAACGCTTTTTGATATAAGCAGCTCCGGTTAGTGGGAAATCTTTGGGAGCGATCGTACACAAGACATAAGAAAGTCAGCAGCAGGGGGGTGTGGGCCAGTTCCTTAGCAGCCGCATTTTTCTTTTCTTGCAAAATCTCCCAGCATTTTTGACTGGTGGCCCGCTCGGCATCTTGGGCACTGCTAAACCAGTTGTTGATAAATTGATGAATCTGCTCATCATCAAAATCAGCCATCCCAACATCGTTGAAGCGGGTAAATCCACCGTGGTATGCGGCTGTGCGGCAAGAGGCAACAAATCGATTTTGATCATAGCGATCTACAAAATCTTGAATTGTCCAAACCACATTCTCAAGATTGGTGGTCGGCACTTCGTCAAGGCCATCCAACAAAATTAGCAGCTTGCCCTGTTTGAGCGCACTGTGCACAAAGTCTGAAGGACCTGGAAATCCACAATTAGCAAATTCTTCAGCAATGAGTCTGCGGATATCTATCTGATCTGACTCAAACCGTTTAAGCTCAAGCAGTACCGGGATCTGCCGATGGTTATAGGTATGATGCTCATAATGAAATGTCCGCAGCGCCTCTAGCCCTAGCTTTCGCAAAAAAGTCGATTTCCCAGTACCGGGGCCACCCAGCACCATTAAATACTGTTTTTTATTAGCAACATCAATACCGGATCGTTTTCCACCCTCGTTACGTCGACCGATACAGCTGCGAAACCGTGTTTGACGATATTGTCTTTCCAACGCCTGGGGGGATTCAAAACCAAGGACATCATCCTCATCCAGGAATTTTACCCCTGTGTAAACCCGGGCTAAGTCCACCGGTTCCCGCATACCCAGCACCTTAAGCTGGCAGTGACGCTTTCGATAGGTGTCAACATATTTCCTAGATGCATTAAAAAATAGGCTCTGTACGTCGGAGACAGCTTTACCCCCGACTTTAGGTAAAAGATCTACTGCAAAGCTGGCAATTCCCTCAGCGACTGGTTCTGCCAGCAATTCTAAACCGGTCATATTCGTTGATTGTTACGCCACGTCTATTGTGGCAAGGGTTTGCCCTGAGCGGGAGGGGGGAGTGTGACCTAGTGTCGTAAAAGCAGGGGGCGAGATACCGGGTATTCAGAAGACATCGGATTTCGCGCAGACAAGGCCAGGTATGATCGAGCACCGGAGAAAGCCAGTATACTGCCGCTCAATAAAGTAAATTCCCGCAACCCGCAATCAAACAAAGCACCACCTGTCCTCTTTTCCCTTTCCCCCTTTCTCCCTTCCCCTGCCAAACCATACTACCAGGCTACAATACGACAGCTATTGTAGCACCACAAAAACTACTACTACTTTCTCATAACGTCCAAAAATTTATCCACCGCCGGCACGGGAGGGCTGCTGCTCAAAATCGCCACACCAATCACTCGCTCTAACGGCACGGGCAGAGGACGGCTTTCGACCGTCTCGGGAATGGGCATTGCCGCTAGCCGTGGTAGAATCGCTGCCCCCAACCCTTGGGCAACCATGCTGACAATGGTGGAATCTTCTTTGACAATGTAGGACACTTTCAATGCCTGCCCCCACTGTGCCCAGTGTTCTTTTACTGCGGTTGTACATTCCGCATAGTTCCATAAAATAAACGACCGGGTCGACAGCTCTTGCCAGGTTAGTTGTTCTTTAACAGGTCGTGAGACTTTAGGTAAGAGCACCACATATTCATCTCGGGCAATTTCCCAGGTGGCAAAATCTTCTGAACGGGGTAGCGGCAACAAACCCAGATCAACATCTCCTGAACGCAGCAGCTGTTCTACACCGGCTGGGTCACACTCAATTAGACTCACCTCTACCCGAGGGAAGACCCGCTGAAACTGGGCAATTTTTGGCGGTAGCAGATGGGTCGCCGCACTGCGAAAAGAGGCAATGCGCAGACGGCTATTGTAGAGTGCCTTTTCCAAGTTGGCCTCGTACTCAATTGACTCTCGCACATCTACAATAGTTTGGGCATGGGTAATAATCCGCTCCCCCACCGATGTGAGTTTGGCACCAAATCGCCCCCGCACCAGCAGCGGTACATCCAGTTCGTTTTCCAAGGCTGCGATCGCACGACTCACGGCAGACTGTGAGATGCCCAACTCCAAAGCCGCGTCAGAAAAACTACCGCATCGACTGATGGTAATGAGTATCTGAAGCTGGGAAATGTTCATCCGTAGAATCTATTCGGTTAGCGCATACATAGGCCCCGCTGGGCGATTTGATCCTTCAAGTCGGGATAGCTAGGTTAAAAGCATCAGCACAATTTAGCCGCTGCCGCGTCACGTCTTCTTATGTTTGAACTATACCCGTTTGAAAAATTTAGAGATACTCCCAGCGTTCAATTTTTTGATATTACCGTTCCTGATTCCAATGCCCGTGATTTAGTCTTTCACCAGGGACCGGCCACCAGCCCCCACAACGCTAAAACAAGCGACTGGCAGTTTTATCTGCACCCTCGTCAGGAAGATAACCTACTAGCTCTATCGGGGGGACGCACGTTTTACCTGGTCAACTTTAATTGGGACTACCCATTTCATCGGGTGCGCCTTGAGCAAAATTCTCGCATTTTGCGCATACCCCCCGGGACCTTTCACCGCTCAGAGTCCGATCCCCAGGGGTCGCTGGTCATTAACCAGGCAATTCGTAAGGCCAATGCCAGCGTCCACAGCGAATTTCGAGTTTATAACAGTGCCAAAATTCCGAAGCTCAGGGCGCTGCTGACCTCAGGTTTGCCCCCCATGGACCATGGTTTTGCTGAGGGAGAAGATGGGTTTGAACAGGCTGCCTAGGTACGGCAGTTCCCATGACTGACGTGGGCTGTCATCCAAAAAATTCTGCACAGCCTTTAAGCTGGAAAGGGTAGCCTGGTTGCAGCTACAAGCTGTACTAAGGGTGTTTATGGCTGACCCCGCTGCTAAGCTACATACGCTGCCCTGGCCAGCCTTGGCTGGCGTATCCTTACTGCTGCATGCCAGTGCATTGGGCATTGGTCTGCCGCTCATGCTCCAGGTAGATACGCCCGCTAGCTGTTCAGTTCCTATCCCCATCGCACTGGTAGATGATGGAGCGGCGGCCCCCGCACCCCAGGCAGCCCCCATACCGGCGGAGCCGACACCGCAGCCCACCAGCGGCACCAATGCGGCTGAACGCGATCTGACTCAACCCAGCCCGCCAGCTGAGCAACCACCCACCCAGCAAAACAGCTCCCCTCAACAGTCCGATGCGACACCGGCGGAGGATCCCCGTATCGAGCGCCCCACGGAGAGTCCTGGCGACGCCCCCGCAGCAGATACGCCCCCCGAAAATCAGCCCCCCGAAGGCCAGCCCCCCGAAAATCAGCCACCAGCAAGCGAGGTTGAAGACGCTGAAACGGTTGACGGCGCGATCTCAATCAGCATTTTAGATGTGTCAACCGTATCGCCCGACGCCCTGGGCGACTGGCCAGAGACACTGCCTACGCTGCAAAGCGATTCCACCCTACGTATTCCTGGCGGTCACGGCTGCGGTAATCAGCTGCCTGCAGGTGCAGTTACCGTAGGGCTCGTCATCGAAGCCGATGGCTCTGTTAGCGAAGCTTTTGCCCCGCCCGATGGGGACACCGTTTCAGCTCAAGTCGCCAGCTGTTTGCTCAGTCGCGTCGATGGGTTGCGCTTTACCCCCGCCTACAGCGGTGGAGCAGCCGTGGCCACCGATCGAATGCAGCTAACCGTAGAGTTTTACGGGGGATAAAAACCTGTGACCCAACGGCCTTCACCTATGGCAAACTGTGCTAACCTAGCAAAGCTGGTTAATCATCAGCTCAACTTTGCGGGTGTAGTTTAGTGGTAAAACCCTAGCCTTCCAAGCTAATGATGGGGGTTCGATTCCCCCCACCCGCTTTAATTCTGAATCTCCTTGAAGCTCCCTAACCGTTTAGCGTAAAAGGTTGGTACCCAGTATCTGCCAACGCCCTGATACATTAGGAAGTTTGCGCATCAAGAATATGGCCAGCGGCGGGAAAAGCCTTATTTCCATTTAGTTTTCCTGTCTTTGGCTCTACAATCTGAAACCCCTCGATAAAATTCGAAGTCGCCTCCTGTGGAGGCTCTCTAGCAGACGTGTTCAGCGGATATGTCAATACAATAATTCACCCGTATTGCCAAAAATCTTGTAGTGGTGAATACTTTTTGGGTCAAATTCAGATTTCTTTGCGATCGCACAGGCCACATAGTTTTCAGGGTGGCAGTAGGGTCTGAATATCACTTTTGGCTCATCTTAGCGACTGCATTAGCAAGCCGTAGATCTTCTTTGTACTTGACGCGACTCGGATTTCCTTCTGCTCGTAGAATGAGCAGGGTATGGAGGTTTGCAGCCACTGACCAAATCGTGTCAAAGTCTCCTTTTCGAGGATACTGACAGACAAAACCGTGTTTCCCTGAGAGAATATCCTGACACGCCCCAAGCGATAAAGCAGCCTGCTGTTCTTCTAGCGCCTGAATGATGGCCTCATACCGTGTTTCCGATTCATACCAGTTCCTATCTTCGTTTTTCTGCAACCGCCTCATAGCGGGCAATTGAAAATTATTAGTTGCCACGATAAACGGTTTGTCTTCCTCTGGATACCTAACCTCAATTCGTTCTGGACCTGATTCAACGATCGCTAAGGCCCCGGAGCGATCGGCCAAAACAAAATTCTGATAAGTTGATAGAGGCAGCTCTTTCAGCCATTCAATAGCGGATTGAACACTTGAACACTTTTCGAGCAGACCTCGTATTACCAGTTGGAAGTTGATGCCTGGCTGTGGGGTTACACCATCTACAAAGGTATAACCGACCGCCAAACCTTTATCATTAACGCCATCCTCTCTACCGATAAAAACATCGCCCTGGCCGACAAAACTGTTAAACCCTTCTGGTGCGATTAGACTACTCTCACTAAACTTTTTGAACTGCTTAAAGTAGTCATGATTTCGCCCAAACAGCACACCATCATCTGTGACGACAGCAAAACAGCTGCAATGGGGCGCTGTTTGGGTAATGCCAATACCTAAAAGGAAACCCATCAAATGCCCATAGTCGCCCTTTCCGCCATGGGCAAAGCCTTCTACTTCTTCACAAATCTCTGGATAAAACTCGCGGGTGAGTTTTTCTGATGACCTGATCAAAGTGGTATGGTCAGACGATGAGCCCGGCAGCTGTGCCGTGCGAAAGCCATTTTTATAAAGCAGCGCGCCGTAATGCTGTCCCATAGCGTAATGGGTACCACGTAACCTTGGATGATACATAGACGGA
>JBCDJC010000117.1:0-15808 GCA_038748225.1 Cyanobacteria bacterium P01_H01_bin.26
GGTAGACCCGGCTGAGTGCGTAAAAAAATGTAATGTAACGCCTCATCAAAACGGTCTACGGTAGCAATTGTGGCGATATCCCTACGGTTCGAACGAATTTTAATTGTGGTGTGCTTTAGGAGTTAATGTTGCCCTAAAGCGGGACTGACACCGTTTAATTCATCGTTCTATCCGTACAGTGAACGATTTAAATTCATTTAATGTCGAGATATTTAGTATGAGCAGCAATTTAGCCGAGAAGCTCAAAAAAGGTACGCAGAAAGCGCACACGATGGCCGAGAATGTGGGCTTCGTTCGATGTTTCTTGCGTGGCGTTGTTGAGAAAAAGTCTTACCGCAAGCTGGTGGCTAACTTCTACTATGTGTATACCGCCATGGAAGAAGAGTTAGAGCGTCACAGGGACCATCCTGTGGTCTCGTCGGTTTATTATCCTGAACTGTATCGTAAGGAAACCCTAGAAACCGACCTGGCTTTCTACTACGGTCCGAAATGGCAAGATAAGATTTCGATTTCTCCAGCGGGTCAGGCCTATGTGGATCGGATCCGTGAGGTGGGCAATCAGTCACCTGAGCTTTTGGTAGGGCATTCCTACACCCGGTATTTGGGTGATTTGTCCGGTGGTCAGATTCTTAAAAATATCGCCCAGCGGGCTATGAATCTAGCGGATGATGAAGGGGTGGCTTTTTATGAATTCCCCACCATTTCTGATGAGGCTGAGTTTAAGAATCGGTACCGTGCTTCTATTGATGCGGCTCCCGTGGATGATGCTATGGCCGACCGGATTGTGGAAGAGGCCAACGATGCATTTGGCACTAATATGGTCCTGTTCCAGGAGCTAGAAGGTAACCTGGTTAAGGCCATCGGTCAGATGCTGTTCAATAGCCTCACTCGGGGTCGCCGCCGTGGCAGTACCGAGCTGGTTACGGCTGAGTAGTAGACTTTATGCCCAGCTGCTTGTAGTTAGAGCAACTGGCGGCTAGAGCAATGGGTAATTAAACCAAACGGGGCAGCTTCAAAATGGAGGCTGCCCCGTTTGGCTATGGGGAAGAATTTGTCAATGCTGATGTTTATCTGCAATTTTTCCCTGAGCCTTGCTCTTTGAGGGCTACTTCTATATGATGAGGCTCAATTTCCTATCAGGTCTATCAAGAGCTTTCTACCTGGGGGTAAGCGCTAGCGCTGAACGTCCTGGTAGCTGGGTGCCAAGAGATACGTAAAAAATCAACTTTTTCTGTTATTTTTTGGTGGGATGTGGAAAATTAACTATGGGTATTTTGAGCGGGTATAGCTCCGATACCCTGGGCAACATGTGAAGTGAGGATTAAGCGAGTGGGTTTTGCGGTTAGGGCTGATCGAGACAGGATTCGTAACGCCAAGGGCTCTAGAAAGCAGAATCTGGTATTGCTACACCCCACAAAAACGTCCCAGTCGGCCAGGCCGCCTGCGGCTCCAGCTGAGGTTAAACACCTATCTACAGCTCGACGGTTACCGCTGGGTCTTAGGCTATTGGTGGGTGTGCAGCAGGGGTCTACGGTGATGACCGGCGGATTAATCGCTACCGCCTTGGTGATTTATAGCTGGACGGTATATCTGGATAAAACCGTTGCCCGCTCATTTCAGTACTTGGAGAGCCTCAAAGTTTCTACCCAGCAGGTAACCACCGCCAATGAAACCTTGAAACACAGCATGGCCCAGCAGGCAGAATCCCCCGCCGCTGGATTTAAGCCCTTTGAACCCAGGCGTGCTATCTTCGTGTCACCTGCGCCTACGCGTCCCTCTGTGGAGGCTCCTGTGGAGCCTGGGGTGCATGCTCCGATGCCCCATCCTTTGGGGTATTAGTTCGACCGGGATAGTTTTTGAGTTTTGCTGACAATATATGGTTACACAGCCATCCAACCCAGGGCGACGACAGCTCACCCGCCGACCGCGCTATCTGTCGTCGCCACGGTTCCGCCTGATTACCGTCTGGGGGATGATGGTGCTGGCGATGTTGGGGTTGAGCGCCCGCCTCGCCCGTTTACAGCTGGTGATGGGTGAGGAGCTAAAGGCTCAAGCCCAAGAGCAGCGTCAGACCACGCCGTCGGCCCCCCAGGCATCGCGACGACCGATCATTGACCGGCAGGGCAATGTGCTAGCCGTTGATCGAGTGGTGTACACCATCTATGCCCATCCGCTGCTGTTTAATCGCCCCTACGAGGAGATGGCTGACACCCTGGGACGTGTCCTAGGGAAACCTCCGGCCAGCCTGTTTAAGCGATTTCAGGAACAAGAAACAGGTATCCGGATAGCGGTGGATGTGCCAGAGGAGCTGACGGAACGTATCCGGGGTATGCGGCTAGAGGGGCTGGAGCTGCTACCCAGCCAGCAGCGCTTTTATCCACAGCAGGCGCTGATGTCCCAGCTGGTGGGCTATATCAACCTTGAAGGAGAGCCCCAGGCGGGGCTAGAGTTTGCGCTTCGAGACCAGCTGCTATACGAGCTGGACCCGCTACCCAACAGACAGCGCCGTGATGATCTCAGGCTGCAGCTGACTGTAGACAGCCGTCTGCAGCGTATTGCTCAACGTAATCTGGAGTCAACGGTTAGCCAGTATGGGGCCAAACGGGGGGCTTTGATTGTTATGGACAGCCGCGACGGGGCAGTTTTGTCCCTGGCGGTAACACCCACCTACGATCCAAATCGTTACTACGAGGCGGATGTTGAACAGTTTAGGAACTGGGCGGTGAGTGATTTGTATGAGCCGGGGTCAACGTTTAAGCCGATCAATGTTGCGATCGCACTCGAAACCGGGGCTATTACCGCCGATGACTATATCTACGATGAAGGCCGTTTGCAGTATGACCAGTGGACGATCCAAAACGTTGACTACACCCAGGTAGGCGGCCGGGGATCGCTATCGGTTACCGATATTTTGCGCTACTCCAGCAATGTCGGTATGGTCCACATCATGGAGCGGCTAAAGCGCTCTGAGTACTACGATTGGCTAGAGCGGCTAGGTCTGGGGGAGCCCACCGGACTGGAGCTGCCAGCGGAAGCCGTCGCCCAGCTCAAAAGTCGCCCCCAGTTTGTCAATAGTGCGGTAGAAGCCGCCACCACCGCCTTTGGCCAGGGGTTTTCCCTCACCCCCATGCAACAGGTGCAGCTACACGGAGCCCTTGCCAACGGGGGCGAGCTAATCACCCCCCACCTGGTGAGGGGGCTGGTGGATCAAGAGGGCAATCCCACCTGGCAGCCGGAGCGACCCCCGGCCAAATCCATATTTTCCCCTGAGACCACCCAAACGGTGCTGACCATGATGGAGGCGGTGGTCGACTCCGGCTCGGGTGAAACGGCCCAGGTGCCCAACTATCGGGTGGCGGGTAAGACGGGAACGGCCCAAAAGGCCAACGAATATGGCGAATATGGCGACGGTCGCATCACTAGCTTTGTGGGGATCGTCCCCGTTGATAACCCCCGCTATGTGGTCCTGGCCGTGATCGATGAACCCCTGGGTGAAGATGCCTATGGGTCCTCGGTGGCCGCCCCCCTCGTCAAGTCAGTCATTGAGTCCCTTGTGGTGATGGCGGGTGTGCCTCCGTCGCCAGATCTGGCGCAAACACAGCCTGCTCCAGCTCCGTAAGGGCGCGCTCTAAATCGTCATTAATAATTTGAATATCAAATTCGGCGGCGGCGGCAATTTCAACCTGGGCCCGGGCCAACCGTTTTGCGATCGCAGCCTCAGAGTCCTGGGCCCGTCCTCGAATCCGCGCTTCTAGCTCCTTTAAGCTGGGGGGTAGGATAAAAATCTGTCGGGTGCCCGGTAGGGTGTTGCGGATCTGGCGAGCCCCGGCCAGCTCAATTTCTAAAATAACCAGATGCCCCCGGGCAATCAGCGCATCCAGGGGCTGGCGGGGTGAGCCGTAGTAGTTGCCTGCAAACTCGGCCCACTCCAGCAGCTGTCCCTGCTGCACCATGGCATCAAACTCAGGGCGGGATACAAAATAATAGTCCTTACCATGGGTTTCCCCTGCCCTCGGCTGACGGGTGGTGGCTGAAATCGACAGATGAATATCCGGATGGCGCTCCAACAGACGGCGTAATAAGGTGCCCTTGCCCACACCGCTGGGGCCTGTAAACACGATCAGCTGACCTGATGATTGGGAGGTGGTGGCCGCATTTGAGCCAAAGAGCACCGGGGTAGAAGGCATGGTTATGGATAAAGCTACAGAGAAATCTAATAGGGAAGATAACTATCACCCTAAAATGCTGGGGTGTCCCCCGTCAGCACGTTTATTTTGACCAGTATTATGACCAGCGCCTACTCCGGGGGCAAGTCAAATAGAACTGTTGTCATATAGCGCTCCGCCCAGCTCGGATCAAATGCCTTTTCTAAAATGCGACGGGTTTTGTCATTTTGCTGCTGCTGGGTGCAGTAGCTGCGTTGACCCGCCAAAATCTCAGCTCGCCGTTGGGGGGTTGGCGCTGTGGCTGTGGCCTGTTTGCAATGGAGGGTGAGATAGTAGCGCACCTGGTCTAGAAACCGGTGATGTTCCTGGGGACCGATGGGTTTTACAAAGCAGCAGTAGTCTGAAAAGATGTGCCCCCAGGCTGGCAGCTCTCGAGGGTTGCTGTATCCCGCTGACCCCATGCCCTCTAGGGCACGACCATAGGCGCTCGGTAGTCCCTGGGGACTGGTGGGGGAGAGATCGACAACGGCCGCGCTAATCTGACCGCGTCCGCTGACAATATCGCAGCCAAACATCGGCAGCGCATAGTCCGGGCGAGGAAACATCACGCAGTGGAGAATATCTAGATTAGGCCCAACCTGGGCTAGTTCCAAGTGGAGTTTCCGAAATTCTGGGGTTTGGTAGCAGGCATTTTCAATGACGAGGCGTTCCCCCTCTAGACGACTCTCCACATAGCCAAGATCGTCCGGCAGCCGGTAGGGAGACAGGGTCAAATAGCGCTGCCATGTTGCTTCAATACTGTCGGCCAGCTCGCAGATGACAGAATGTTGGTGCTGACGAATGGAAGACTTTACCGTAATCGACATGAATGAGGGCTCAGTTCACCTTATGGGGTTTACCTAATAGACGGTCGGACCATTAGGAAAACCGGTGTCGTCATGGGTAGGTACCCATATAAAGTTTACAGCAGTGCTCAAGCCTCCGGCAGGATTGGCCAGGTATGTTCCAATTCGTAGGCTTAGTCCTGATTTTAGCTGGTTTCTCCAGAAAAGATGGATACTTAATTGTTTTGCCCAAATAGGCGTTGTTTTCGTCTTTTTCTTCCAAGTCCCTGTCTCAATTTTCTGTACTATGGTGGCCACACAACTCAGATCTCGCAAAGTTTTGGGGTTGAATCAACGTCAATATGAGGGGCTAAAGGCGGCACTTCAGCTCAACCTCAGACGGCAGCTGCTGATTGCCGTCTGTGATAACGATTCGCTACAAACCCAGCTGGTGGAGAGGCTCCAGGAGGATTTGACCCCATCGGACAGTGCCATTGATGATTTTGGTTCGGTGGCCCTCAGACAGCTGACCTTTGATCCGAGACAGCCTGATTTGGTGGTGCAGCTGGTCCATTGGCTCAAGCAGGCCCCCAAGCCCACCCCCCATCTGCAGGTGGTGGGTTTAGATGCCATGACCCAGCAGTCGTTGCGATCGCAAAATCACTTTTTACGCTCCCTAGAAGGGATTCAGGCCCTACTGCCCCACCTCGATAGCAGCTTAGTGCTGTGGCTATCCTGGCCCTGGTACCGCACGTTGCAGCAGTCGGCCCCCGACTTTTGGCAGTGGCGTAGCGGTGTGTTTACCTTTATGGGTGAGCCTGTAGCCAGCCGCCGCCCTAGCCCCGTGAGTCCCCAGATAGATGGTCTCTATGGGGATGTCGCCACCGGTCAGCCGCCCCAGGTTAACGCCGATATCTGGCAGATTCTCAGTGAGGATCTCGCCCAGCTGGAGCAGCCCGCCGAAACCGGGCCCGCCGTCGAACAGCTGGAGGAATCGCCTGCACCAGCCAACGTGCTTGATGTTACTACCTTGGAAAATCCCCTGGAGACCCTGGCCCAGCTGGAGGACCAGGGCGTAGCTCCCCAGGAGATTATGGGGGCCTACCGCACCCTAGGTAGCCATTATCGCGATCGCATCGAAGCGGGGGACATGGACCCGGCCCTACTGGCAACCGCCATTCAAACCTTTGAAATCTATCTGCAGTGGCTACCGGAGGGGGACGACCAGCGGCCCGCTGGGTTTAATGACCTGGGTACCCTGCACTGGCTCCAGGCCCAGCAGCAAAGCGAGCGCTCGGCCCTGCTCGGTGGGATGAACCGCAGCCTTGAGCTGTACAAAACCGGTCTCAACGCCGAAACCGATGCCGAAACCGCCAGCCGGTTGTACGGCAATATCGGCGCTGTGCACAGTGTCCTGGCCAACTATGAAGACTCAGTGACCCATCTCAAGGACGCCGTCGCCGCCTACCGTCAGGCCCTACCCTTTTGCTCGGTGGAGACCCATCCCGGGGAGCACGGCACCTTTCAAAACAGTTTGGGGTCGGTCTATTGGAAACTAGCCTACTACGAGCAGCCCCAATCCTATCTGCACCAGGCTATTACCGCCTATAACGAGGCCCTGCGCTGCCATCACCCCGAAAAATCCCCCTTAGACTACGCCGCCGTACAAAACAACCTGGGCATTGCCTATTGGAGCCTGTCGCGCCACGAACGGTCCGTATTTTTGCTCAAACATGCGATCGCGGCCTATCGCGATGCCCTACACTACCGCACCCCCACCACCGATCCCACCGCCTGTGCCAGCACCTACAACAATTTAGGTACCGCCTTTTGGGAATTGGCCAACCATCCAGAGACCCCCGCCGATCCCCAGGGACGCTATCAGCAAAATGCGGTAATCGCCTATGAAGCTGCCCTCAAAGCCTCAGAGCTAGCCCCGTCAAGTTTGGACCTGGCGTCCATTCGCCACTGTTTGGGCAGTATTTACGACAAAATGGCCCAGGCGGCTGACGATCAGACCGCCGGTAATTTGCAGCGGGCGCTGAGTCACTATGTGATTGCCCTACAGCAGACACCTAAAACCACCGCCGTCTACGATCCCATCTTTAAGTCGCTGGTGCGAAATGTGGCCATGCACTACGAAATGCTTGGGATAGAGGGACAGCAGCAGGCCCTCAGTCGTGTCCCGGCGGCCCTGTTGCCCGAGGTTATGCTCAAGCTCTAGAGCCAAGGGTTTAGCACCGGTCTAGCCCTTGGTGCTGGTCAGCTCGGGTACGTTTTTGGCTAAAACTGCCCTGAGTTCCTGGCTGAGGTCGTTATTGCTACGGTGGGCTTCCCACTGGCCGCTGTGTTTGGCATCTAGCTGCCAATGGCCGCTGATGTGATCGCCGTCTTCGGAGACGGTGCCCGTGTATTGCAGGGCGTAGCTGGGATTATTAAAGTATTTTTTGGTAAATGTGACCCGTCGTCCGGTCACCTGTCCTTGGATTTGGGCCTCACCTAGGGGACTATCGTCCAGGATCCGGCCGCTGAGGCTGTTGCGAGCTTGGACAAAGGTGGCTTCAAACCGCGTCGGGGTATCTGATTGCCAGTAAGACCCTAGCCAGGGACCGGTTAATTCTGCCATTGCCCATCTCTTCCTACAACAACGCCGCTACCTTTGATTTTGATTCAACTAGCGGAATTTGGCATGGACCGATCGCCGGGGCCGGTCAAAAAATTGAAGAAAATATCAATTTCGATGTATGGGTGTGGGACCCAAGTTGACTATGCTTGGATTACCTGTTGTTCGCTGGCGATAGTCCAATGCCGCTGTTTTTGATCTTTGCCCTGGTGATTGCGTTTTTTGCGATCGCATTTGCCCTGCAAAACAACCAGCTAGTCACTATCAACTTTTTTGTCTGGCAGCTTGAGCGTCAGCACCTTGCCACCGTTTTGTTGGGCACCTCAGGCATCGGCGTTATCATCGGTTTTCTTGTCACCATACCGGCGTTTCTCAAACGGGAGTGGCGTATTTCCCGAGGTAAAAAACAAGCCTCTAGCCTAGAAGACCAGCTGCTAGACAAACAAAAAGAAGCTGATAGCCAGGCCCGTAAGGCCGCCAGCCTGCGGCAAAGCTATCAAAATCTGCTCCAATCCCTGGACTTGCTGGACACCACCACCGGTCTTGTCAGCGATGCCGCCGTTCCCCGCACCACGCGGGCCCTGCTCCAGCAGATGAAGATGCAGCCCCTCAATGAGCAATTCCAGGCCGTCGGACTGCTGGCCATAAAGCCCCAGCGGCAGCAGCCCGGTACGGGCAACCTGCAGACAGATCAGGCGCTATGGGCCACCGTTGCCCGCGTACTACAGCAAAATCTAACCGTAGATTCGTGGCTGTTTAGCAATAATCAAGGTCAGTTTACCTGCAGCCTGACCGGGCTAGATGTCAAAGCTGTCAACCGCTATGCAGAAACCTTAAAGCTGGCTCTCACCGATACCCCCCTTACCCTGCCAGACGGCACCAAGACTGCCCTAGATGTAAATATTGGTGGGGCTGTTGCTGATAGTGAACACCCCACCGAAAGCGAACAGCTACTGTTGAGTAAAGCTGAGGAAGCCCTTGATGTCGCCGTCAAACGCGGTCGCAACCGAATGAAGGTCACGTGGGTAACCGATTAATCCCTGAACTAGGTCATGAAATCTATACTTTTTTGACGTAGTTTCCCACGAATTGACCCTCCTAAAAAGCCTGTGAGACTTTATCTCACAAGGCTTATGTGCGCTTTTACACCAGCTATATTTAAATGTGCAAGGCGTATTCCCTGACACAGATTCTTGAGCCTAGTGCCGTTGGTGCATAAGATAAAACTATCGCTTGAGTTGAAGAAAGTCTAGAGAAGTAGGAGATACGGCCATGGCAGATCGCCCAATTATCCTCGGCATTGTTGGAGACAGTGCCGCCGGTAAAACTACGCTGACCCGTGGAATTGCCCAGGTACTCGGGGAGCATGATGTCACGATCATCTGCACGGATGACTACCACCGTTACGATCGTCAACAGCGCAAGGAGATGGGAATTTCCGCGCTGCATCCCGATTGCAACTATGTGGATATCATTGAGCAACACCTGGGGCTGCTGCGCCGCGGACAACCTATTCTCAAACCTATCTACAACCACACCTCGGGCAAATTTGACGCGCCTGAGTACATTGAACCAAAGCGGTTTGTCATTGTTGAGGGTCTGCTGGGCTACTCCAGCAAAATCGCCCGCGATGCCTACGACGTAAAAGTTTACCTCGCGCCCCCCGAAGATCTACGCACCAAGTGGAAAATCAAGCGTGATACCCGTAAGCGGGGCTACAGTGAAGAGCAGGTATTAGCGGCATTACGCCAGCGTGAGCCCGACTCCGAAGCCTTTATTCGTCCCCAGCGCAAATGGTCTGATGTGGTGGTAACTTTCTATCCACCCACCATTCCAGATGAGGCCGCCAACGATCTGCTACTCAACGTAAATCTGATCCTACGACCAACGATTCCCCACCCTGATTTTACCGATATTCTAGATGATGACCTGAGTAAGGCTATTCGTCTGGGTCTAGAGCGTGACATGGGCAAACCCGTAGATGTACTTTCTATCGATGGCCATGCCACTCCAGATCAGGTGCAAAAGCTAGAGCATATCCTATGTACCGAAGTTCCCTATCTGGGGCAGTTCTGCAGCCTAGAGGGGAATCAAGAGGTCGGTAAGATTGTGGGCACTACCGGTGAAATTTTGCAGAGCTATCCCCTGGCCCTGACCCAGCTGCTGATTACGTATCACATGCTCAAGGCCATGGGTTCTTCTCTAAAGTTTCCTGTTGCCGTGGCATAGGTCGCCTGAGGGTCCCAGCCTTGGTTGGATGACTCAATACTGTTGGCAGCTCTAGAGCTATTGTTTAAATCAGCGCCACCGGGTTGGAGGCGCTGATTTGTTTATGTAACCGGGCTTTGACTCCGTTTAGCCTCTAGCTATGGCTGGGCTGCTAAACATCGGCCCATGAAGAAATGACCCTATCCTGTGGGACGGCTACCTTTGGAGCTAAAGCAATGTGCCAAAATAGCTGTGCCTAACTGGCCGGTTTGCACCCTGGCCGACCCGATCCTCAAACCCGTTTTTGCGGTTCCCAACATGTTTAGTTTGCCTAAACTAACCCCTATCCATGAGTTTGAGACCTATGCGCAGTGGCGTCATCGGTTTATGCAGCGACGACTGCGATTGGGTATTCTATTTGGTCTTTTTTACTTTATTACGTTTCTACCCCTCGATATCCTCAACTACCTCACCACCGGACGCGATCCGTTCGAGCTGTTGTGGATTGTCACCAACCTGGTGCGCATAGCCCTATTGGTGTTCTGCCTGGGGCTTATTCGCAAAAACACGTATCATCCCCGTCGGCTCATTATCGTTTTTTTGCTGGCATCGTGGTCCATTAGCCTGTTGCACAGGGTCCATGAAACCTACACAGGGATCGCCAGCAGTACGCCAATTGCAGAGCCCGATCTGTTTAGCTGGGCACTTTCTTTTATTACCCAAGCCACCCTCATTCCCGTGAGCTGGCCGCTTCACTTGATCTCTCAGTTGGGGGTGATTATTTACTATTTTCTAGGGAATACCCTGATGGGACTGCAGGTGGTAACACCGGGGATACCGGCTGCCAGTCTGTTGCTCAATACATTTTGGATTTGCTGTATTTGTAACTGCTCAGTTTACTTTTATGAAAAACTTTCGCGAGTCAACTTTGCCACCAATCGTCAGCTGTTGGAGGCCCAGGAAAAGTCTGAACGGCTGTTGCTTAACATTTTGCCCCGCCCCATTGCTGAGCAGTTAAAACAAAGTTCCAACATTATTGCCGAGAGTTTTGCGGAGGTGACGGTGCTGTTTGCCGATATTGTCAACTTTACCCAGCTAACGGAAACCCAGTCCGCCGCCAACGTGGTTGATCTTCTAAACCAGGTATTTTCCCGGTTTGATCAGCTAGCGGAAAACCACGGCCTCGAAAAAATAAAAACCATTGGGGATGCCTATATGGTGGCGGCCGGTTTGCCCCAGCCCCAGACAAATCATGTATCGGCGGTGGCGGCTATGGCCGTGGAAATGCAGGAAACCCTGGCGGATTTTAATGCCCAAACCGGCCAGGATATTTCCCTCCGAATCGGTATTCATACTGGTCCGGTTGTTGCTGGTGTTATCGGTCTAAAAAAGTTTGCCTACGATCTTTGGGGCGATACGGTCAATACGGCTAGTCGCATGGAGTCCCACGGTATCCCCAATGGCATTCAGATTAGCGAAGCCACCTATCACCGGCTGCGAGACAGCGATGCTCGCTATGATTTTCGCCCCCGTGGACCGATTGTGATCAAAGGCAAGGGGCCGATGGTGACCTATTTGCTGGAGCCCTGCTCGCCAGGGATAGCCGTAGAGCAGCCGGTGGATAAATCATAGTTAGATTCAATATCCGTGTTCCCCACTAATCTGCAACAATTGAGGTCTGTAGGGATTTCAAAGGAATAAACCATGGCCGACAATCGTAAAAGCCACGTCGTTACCCAGGGGGTACAGCGTTCACCCAACCGGGCCATGCTGCGGGCCGTGGGCTTTGGAGATGACGATTTTAATAAGCCCATTGTCGGACTGGCCAATGGCTATAGCACCATTACCCCCTGCAACATGGGCATTAATACCCTGGCCCTACGGGGGGAAGCGGCCCTGCGGGAAGCGGGGGCGATGCCCCAGATATTTGGCACCATCACCATCAGCGATGGGATTTCCATGGGGACTGAGGGGATGAAATATTCTCTGGTATCCCGTGATGTGATTGCGGATTCGATTGAAACGGCCTGCACCGGTCAAAGTATGGACGGCGTGCTGGCCATGGGCGGCTGCGATAAAAATATGCCAGGGGCGATAATTGCGATCGCACGCATGAACATCCCCGCCGTCTTTGTCTATGGTGGCACCATCAAACCCGGCCACCTCGACGGCGAGGACCTCACCGTCGTCAGCGCCTTTGAAGCCGTTGGTCAATACAGCGCTGGCAAAATCGACGAAGCGCGCCTCACCGCCGTCGAGAAAAATGCCTGCCCCGGTGCCGGATCCTGTGGCGGCATGTTTACCGCCAACACCATGTCATCAGCTATTGAGGCCATGGGTCTGAGCCTGCCCTACTCCTCCACCATGGCTGCAGAGGATGCCGAAAAAGCCGATAGCGCCGAGAAATCGGCCTTTGTCCTCGTAGATGCCATTCGCAACCAGATTTTGCCTAGCCAGCTCCTCACCCGCAAAGCCTTTGAAAACGCCATCTCCGTAATCATGGCCGTGGGCGGTTCCACCAACTCGGTGCTGCATCTGTTGGCCATTGCCCACACCATCGGTGTGGAACTCACCATTGATGACTTCGAGGTTATTCGCAATCGCGTGCCGGTTTTTTGTGATCTCAAACCTTCGGGGCGCTATGTCGCCACCGACCTCCACAAAGTAGGCGGTATTCCCCTGGTGATGAAGATGCTGCTAAATCAGGGACTGCTCCATGGCGATGCCCTCAGCGTTACCGGTCAAACCATTGCCGATGTCCTAGCTGATGTACCCGATCGGCCCAGCCCCGATCAAGATGTCATCCGTCCCTTTGACCAGCCCATCTACGCCCAGGGCCACCTCGGCATCCTCAAAGGTAACCTCGCCACCGAAGGCTCAGTTGCAAAACTCACCGGCATCAAAAAACGTAGCATCACCGGTCCCGCCCGTGTCTTTGAGTCCGAAGAAGCCTGTCTAGATGCCATTTTGGCAGGTAAGATCAAGGCCGGAGACATTCTAGTGATTCGCTATGAAGGCCCCAAAGGCGGACCCGGTATGCGAGAGATGCTAGCGCCTACCTCGGCCATCATTGGTGCCGGTTTGGGCGATTCGGTTGGTTTGATTACCGACGGTCGTTTCTCCGGTGGCACCTACGGCATGGTGGTGGGTCATGTGGCCCCTGAAGCTGCGGTTGGCGGTACTATCGGCCTGGTTGAAGAGGGCGATTCCATCACCATGGATGCCGATCGGCTGTTGTTGCAGCTCAACGTGCCAGATGATGAGCTAGCCCAGCGACGAGAGAATTGGACAGCGCCGGAGCCCCGCTATAAGCGAGGTGTGCTGGCTAAGTATGCGACCTTAGTTGCGTCAAGCAGCCAAGGTGCTGTTACCGACAAAGATCTGTTTTAGCCTGACGGCTGGGTAGGCGAACAAACCCAAAAAATCCTCTGACTGTCTCAGCGCATGGTTGGGGGATTTGTTGTTGCAATATGTGCGTGAATATGTGCCCAAAGCCATAAATGCTAGGCCACCAGGGCGATTGACAAGATCAATAAGTTATGGATCTGTCGTGATTGCAGCGAAATAACTACGCAATAATAGGGGCGTGCAGGTGTGAAAAATTAACGAAAGCAAAGGACGTATGATTATGCATGGCACTGCCCCTTTTGCGTGTTTTGACTGCCACACTACGTTTAAGCGTCCTGGCAAATCCCCAGGGTTTGTTAGGCTCTGTCCCCACTGCGGCCATACCGCCTACCAAATGGGCGTTAAGTTTCATCCGCCTAAGAAATCAAATCAGGCGCTGTGGGATGTCATTAGCTACCTTGCCAAGCACGGCTTCTATTATCAAGAAATCCATAACCTGAATGGACACATTTGGGAGCAGCTTAACTATCCAGACAATCTCACTGCAGCCCAACACTTTGTAAAACACTTTTGCGATCAGGCGATCCGACCCCTTGCCAATAGCCCATCAAACGCCAAAAAAGATACTGGTAAGGTATTTAAAGCCTTGCCTTAATGGAAAAACTATCCCTAGCATTCAAGCGCAGCTAAATTTTGGGGAGCACATAGCAGCCCGGTGCGATATTGGTTGTTGCCCTCTCAGTGAACTGGGAGAAATTTCTCAGGTGGCTTTCAGGTTCACTGCGTATTAATAATATTGGCGTTGCTGATCCCCGGTATGATGTTATCTGCCAACTAATGGCCACCAGTATATTTCACAGATCGGTTTATCCCTTAAATCAGCAACGGCAATTAGGTAATCAGGTATCTTTATCAACTTAACGCTCTATGAAACGCTCTATCCTTTTTTCTATAGCGCTAGCCGGTACGATGCTCTTAGGTAGCTGTGCGACAGCTTCTGACTCTACAGCTGTGTCTGAAGCACCGGCTGAGGCTGAATCACCTGCCGAGGTGACGACCGCTCAGACCCCTGAACAGGCTCCTGAGCCGGCAGCTGCCTATGCCGTATTTGCTGAGGACGGGGTGGCTATTCGCGGGGCGGATCCGGTGGCTTACTTTACGGAGGGGGAATATACACCGGGCAGCGATGCGTTTACCCATGATTGGGAAGGGGCAACCTGGCAGTTTGCCTCGGCGGAAAATCGCGATCTGTTTGCGGCGAATCCTGAGGAATATGCGCCTCAGTATGGGGGGTTTTGTGCCTGGGCTGTGAGTCGGGGGACAACGGCATCGATTGAGCCCACATCTTGGGAAATTGTCGATGGCAAGCTCTATCTCAACTACAACGCAGGCGTTCAAAGGCGTTGGTCCCAGGATATCCCTGGCAATATTGCCAAAGCGGATCAAAACTGGCCCGGTGTGCTGACTAACTAAAGAATACTCGTAGCGCTCTGCTGACTGCGGAGAGTTGAAGTCAGCAGAGCGTGTGGGCAATCAGCCGGAAAGCTGGTCCTTGATTAACGTTGACAGGGGCTATAAGCATGGCGTGTTGAGGTTTGGATGGTAAACTGGCGCAGCCTGGGACTATTGGTTCTCAGGCTGTTGCGTTCAGTAGGGGTAGTGTGAGCTTTTTGAACCGGAAGCCGTCTGTTGTGCAAGCCTGGGTGCTACCGATTGGCACCATTACCCTGTTTTTGTGTCTCAAGTTTTTGTTTATTCGTAATATGGGGCAGGTGAATGAGCTGCATCATTTGCCGTTGTCCCGCAATTTTGTTGAGCCGAGCTGGCTGGCGGGGGATATCTATTACAGTGAGCCGTCTGGCTATCGACTGCTGTTTCAACTGATATTTGGGCCGCTGACTACGACCGTTGGGTTTCTGGCAACGTCAATCATTGGTCGTATTTTTGGGTACCTGGCCATCGCTGTGGGGCTGTGGACCCTGTCTCGTCGCTTGGGTATTCGGCTGCTCACACTGCTGGTGGCGATTGGCCTGTTTGTGTATGTGCGGCGTCCCCAGGGGGTGATGGCGGGGGAATGGCTGATGGGTAGTGTGGAGCCCAAGGTATTTGCCTATGGCGCTATTTTTATGGCGCTGTCGGCTGCTTTTGTGGGGCGCTATCTTTGGATGACGGCCTGGTTTGGGATAGCGGCATCATTCCATGCGTTGGTGGGCGGCTGGTCGTCGATTGTGATGCTGCTGTGGCTGGTGTGGCGACGACGAGATGTGCTGTTGGATGGGCGACGCTGGCTGGCAGCGCTGGCGATCTATGGGGTGACGAGTGTTTTTGCCCTGACGGCGGTGTTGACCCAAGTGCTTTCTCCGGTGCAGGAGAGTCGGGTCTCGCCATCGTATATTTATTCGTTTTTGCGCAATCCGCACCATGTGAACCCCATGGCCTGGCCCCTAGATGAGTGGCTGTTGCTGGTGGCATATCTGGTGGTGTTTGGGGGCAGCGTCTTTTATGTGTTGGTAAAGCAAGACAACAGCGATTTACCCAGAACAGATACTACCGAGCATCGGGCGGATTTTGTCTGTTTTGTGCTTTGTAGTTTGATTTTGTTTGGAGCTGGAATTTTGGTGGCTCCCTTGGATCGCAAC
>JBCDJC010000118.1:0-15520 GCA_038748225.1 Cyanobacteria bacterium P01_H01_bin.26
AAGCCACAGGATAGCCAGCTCTAAAACAGCCTCCATGAACAGATTTTGTCCGTTTGGAACCCGCCAACATCTAAAAAAAGGGAGGATAACAGTCTCATTTGAGACTCCATTTTTCAGAAGCCTAATAAATAGAGGTGCCCAGGAGCTTTGACCATGAAACGCACACTTCTTTCCGTCTTAACCGTTCTCGTTGCTTCCGCTGCGATCTCACCCGTTGCTTCCGCCGTCGAGCCCGCTAGCTTCAACATCCAGTCCGCTCGCCTCGAAGAGCTAGGCAGCCGCACTAAGAATTCCGTCCACAAGCTACGCATCGAGCACCTCAACAACCAGACCAAGGCCATCGAAGATATCCAAGCGACTCGGCTAGAGGCCTTAGACGCACGCACCAAAGCCGTCGACAATATCCAAGCTGAGCGACTAAACGCCTTGGATGCTCGCACCAAGAATACCGTTCACAAGCTACGCCGGGAGCACCTTAATAACCAAACCAAAGCCGTAACGGATATTCAGGCTGAGCGGTTGAATGTACTGGACGCCCGCACTAAAGCTGTCGACAACATCCAGGCTGAGCGCCTAAACGCTCTGGATGCTCGTACCAAGAACAGTGTTCATAAGCTGCGTATCGAGCACCTCAACACCCAGACAAAAGCTGTCGACAACATCCAAGAAGCCCGCCTCGATGCCCTCGATGCCCGTACCAAGTCCGTCGTCCGCTGACAGCGCGGCGCGCGCTTAGGCTAACCAAGTTTGGGTGCCTGGTGCGTCTCCGTCTGCGAAGCTTCATTATCTTTCATGAGGCACCCTTCTCTCTTCTAGTTCTCCCTACACACACTCCAAGCCTCTGCCATATCAGCGGAGGCTTTTTGTAAGTTGAAGTAAAAATCGCAAACCACAGCTGACCAGCCGGTCTAAGCGTTTCACCACCAGCGTATCGCCTTCTCTAACGTGTTCGAGACAAGCTTTCAGTCGAGGCCGCTTACCGAAAGCACCACTCCGCTTCTCACCGATTGATATCTACATAGATTAAGTCGCTATTCAATCGAGACATTAGGTAACCGACTCCATTCATTCCAAGAGCCGTCGTAATTTTGGACATTAGGGTAGCCCAATAGATACTTCAGCACATACCAGATAAAGGCTGAACGCGCTCCAACGGCACAGTAGGGAATGACTCGTTTGTCTTTGGTGATGCCCTGCTGAGCGTAGAGGTTGTATAGCGCTTCTGCTGACTTGAACGTACCATCCTTGTTTAGGGCAAGTGTATGCTCAAGATGCACAGCACTCGGAATATGGCCTGCTCGTTCGTTACCCACGGGCGACTTTTCCATGAAAACCTCACCCCTGTATTCCGCTGATGTCCGCACGTCAAGGATGACAGTATCTGAACGGTTAAGCATGTCTTGGACTTCTGCGGTGAGGATTTGATAGTCGCGATCGCAAGGGGAAGGCGCTGTATATTGAACCGGCTCAAGGCTTGATAGCTCTGATGTCACCGGACGATCCTCCGCCATCCACTTCTGATGTCCGCCGTTGAGCACATATACTTTGTCGTGTCCAAACTGTTTTAGCAGCCAGAAGATACTTGCGCTAGTCGCTAGATTAGTGCCGTAGGGGACTACGGTTGTCTCAGGTGAAATCCCAGACTTTGATAGTAGCTCTGAGAGCACCTCAGAATCTAAATTCATACTCATATCAGGTTTCATCAAATCTGAGGGTATGCTCCAGAAAACTGCTCCTGGGATGTGAGCGTTCTCACAGGCTTCTGGGGTCATGTCAACTTCAACAATACGCACGGAGGAATCGTTCATATGCGTTGTTAACCATTGGGTCTCTATCAAGCTGTCTGGGTGACTATAGCTGAGCATTCTCCTTCTCCGAGTGACCCATCACAAATGACATAGTTCGATGAACAAGTGTCGTAGACGTCGTAAACAAGGTAAATCCGGTGAGCGGATGCAGGACGCCTAGTGGCAGTGGCTGTTGAACATGTGCTGTCATGAATTGTAAGAGCAGCAGAATCACTATCCCTTGCGTTAGCGCTTGAATCCTCTTTGGGAAAGGCGTTATAAAAGGCCCCATCAGGAGTAGCACCGCCACGCCTCCATATCCGCGAACAAGCCAGACATGAACCTGCCACCAGCTCGCATCAGAAAAGATGGCGAGACCAACGGTTAGGAGCTGGGTAACTAAACAAAGGTTGAATAGAATAGCGATTGCTAAGAAGCCCACTTGAACCCATCTTTTCCCACCATCTGTTTCGATGGAAAATTGCTCAGAAGGGCGATGAGTGGTCATAGAGTGGCCCCCATTGTCTGGGCCATGTACTGCATCGCTTTTTCTATCAGCTCAGGCCCAGCTTTTTCCGGCGAACCCACATCGTAAGGCGGTGCTGGATCGTACTCCATCAAAAGCTGGCTGATTTTGGCAATATCTTCACCATAGAGCGCTTTAGCAACCGCTAACCCAAAGTCAATGCCGGCTGTGACGCCGCCGCCAGTCATTCGATTGCGATCAGTGACCACGCGCTCTGTGCCGACTTCAATGCCCAACTTGGCTAACTGTGGGCGCATTGCCCAGTGAGTTGCCGCGCGATAACCTTCGAGCAGCCCTGCTTTAGCAAGGAACTCAGATCCGCCGCAAACAGAGGTCACGAACTTGGCGTTGTCGCCCTGCGCCTTTAGAAAATCAAGCAGTTCGGCGTCATCTATGCTTGCACTCTGTCCACGACCACCGCCTATACACAGAATATCCACAGGCGGACAATCTGCAAACGTAGTATCTGGCACAATCATCATGCCATCGTCTCCTGTAATGGGCGCTAGCGTTTTCCAAACGCGATGAATTTTAATGTTGGGCAACACACTAAACACCGTTTGAGGCCCAACCACGTCCAGGGTAGTCATGCCGGGATAAATTATGATGCCGATGACGTAATGTTGCCAGTTAGTAGGTAGCTCAGTCATTTTTTTCTCCAACTTAAAGATGCCAGAACGATGCCAGTGAGCATCTATTCCGTCTACGATAGAAAGGATATCGAACGACGCCTAGACCTCGTTCGGGTAGTCTTTTTGAAGTGCAGTCATTTTCTGTAAGCATAAAAAGCCAGATGACAAGCCAGCTGCAGAGTCTGTTTCAAGCGGTTAACCAAGCGATAGACGAAGATGAGTTAAGAGCGAAAGTTGTGCCAAAAATTAGAGAACACTTCACAGCGACTCGCTCAGGAATCTTCTTCTTGGATCGCCTCTTGTTAGCAGAGCGCGACCTAAAGCCCGCTTTCAGAAAGGTGATAGAAGCGGCCCTTTCAACTGAACGCAATCCAGTTACTCGCTATCTAGTCGAGCAACATGCCCCAGTGCATGAAAGTTTGGTAACCTCACCCAAAGCCTGGCAGATTATCTGTCCTCGCCCAGATCACTGGCATGTGATGGCAGGGCCGATTGTGACTAAAGGGCAGCTAAGCGGTGTATTGGGTTGCACTCGCGAAAAGTCTCAACCTGCATTCAATAGTCAGGATTTAGCTGACGTGAGTGCGCTATGCCTACATCTATCTGTATGGGCAGCGACCGTGCGTATTCAGCAATCCCCTGATGTCAAAAAAAACTTCCTCAATAATGGCGCGATGCCTTTAACAGCCCGCCTTACTGCTCGTGAACGGCAGATAGCAGATCTTGTAATACTGGGGAAAAAGAACGCAGAGATTGGTGCTGAACTCTGTATTACTGAAAATTCTGTCAAGCAGGCACTGAAAAAGATATTTCGCAAGCTTGAGGTTTCTTCTCGTACAGAAATGGCAGTGCAGCTGTCAGCGGAAAGATAGCTACGATAGGATGCGTCGACACCCCCATAGATGTATCTAATTGCTTAGTTGCGACAGCAGTGACAAATAACAAGTTAACGTTTGTATCATACAAAAGATCTTGCAGCACTATAGGAATATCCTAAGGGCATGGGCTGAAAGGCTCATGGTCAAAAGAAAAGGAGGTCAACAATCGATATCTCAATCGAATCGTTTGACGACTCAAAGACAGCACCCAAACACATCACTGATATTTCTTCTTACTGGCACTAGAGAGCCCTGTTGATAGTAAGTCCGGCTTAACTAAAACAGCTCTAATCAGTCTCGTTTACTTTAGAAGAATTCCTCAGTTGAGTGTCTTGGGTGTTGTTGTGCTTTGAAGCACTCGCCCACCGATACGACCTGTGGGGCTAACGTATATAGGTTGCTAAGCTTCAATCAGATCATGCTGCAGTGATCGCGGACACAAACCCAGGAAACTTGATGGTTGTGTAAGCAGATAGTGGGTTTACACTGCTAAAGGTTCGGTATGACACATCATCAAACTACAGTGAACCCATAGACGAAACGTCTTATTGCATAACACCTTATCTCGAACCCTATATCTAAGTAGACAGCTCCCTGTATTACTTAACCCCTTATATCTAACTCGAAGCCCCCATGAACCCTAGCGTTCGTGGGGGCTTCTTATAGGTCTATTATTTGTCTGCCAAAAAATTATCACGTCCAAGGTTGTCTGCATCCCCTGAGCCGCAGTGGCAATCTGCCCAGGGCTAAAATAATCGTGCACCTGTGACCGATATCACTAACATTGCTCAGCCAATCTCAGAAACGCCTTAAGAAAAGTTCAGTTATCAGTCAGGTGACGTTCAGGCAGCTCCCGCATTCTAGTAATCAATGAAGTCCATCACTGATTCGCTAAGGAGCTTTAACCATGAAACGCACTATCCTTTCTGCCTTAACTGTTCTTGTCGCATCTGCTGCTATTGCCCCCATCGCCGCCGCCGCTGAGCCCGCTAGCTTCAACCTGCAATCAGCACGCCTCGAAGAACTCGATGCCCGCACTAAGAATTCCGTCCACAAGCTACGTATTGAGCACCTCAACAATCAGACCAAGGCCATCGAAGATATTCAAGCGACTCGGCTAGATACCTTGGATGCCCGCACCAAGACTATCGACAACATCCAGGAATCCCGTTTAGACGCTCTAGACGCTCGTACCAAAGCTGTTGAGAATATCCAAGCTGAACGCCTCAATGCTCTAGATGCCCGTACTAAAAACAGCGTTCACAAGCTGCGTATCGAGCACCTAAACACCCAAACCAAAGCCATTGAGAATATTCAAGCTGAGCGTTTGAATGCGCTAGACGCTCGCACTAAAGCAGTCGACAATGTCCAGGAGGCCCGCCTCGAAGCTCTGGATGCCCGTACTAAGTCCGTCGTCCGCTGACAGAACGGGGCGTATTTGGGCTAGTTTGGGTGCCAAGTACGCCTCCGTTCGTGAAGCTTCATTATTTTTCATGGGGCACCCTTTCTCTCATCAGACTCTCCCTACACACACTCTAAGCCTTTACCATGTTGGTAAAGGCTTTTCTATTGACAAAAAAGTGATCAAACCCCTAAACTGCTGGCAAGTCGAAGGCGGATGCCCCCCGAGCCGCGGCACCACCGCCGCTTTGTAACAACATCTGGTTCTTAGGCTCTCCAAGCAGTGCTAGTTCCGGTAATCATACCGCTGTAATCCTGGCTATTCGCCGTCAGCACCTCATACTAGCGTTCCGGTTGCTGCATCGGGCAACCCAACCCAACAATCTGTCCTGAATTTACTCATACGTTGTAGAACAATTAGAGGATAGAGGTTCTCTCTTTAAAACGGAGTTATGAGATTATCTTTTGCCCATCGTACATAGTCTAAATCTCTTGAGGTGATCCTGATGTCTGCTAACAGCTGCTCATTCTTGACTGTTGCCCGCCAGGGACGATCAAGCTGGAAACGCTATTTAGCCAGTTTTTCGATTATTTTTATTATTCTCTACAGCTTTATATTCATCTTAGGGATTTTAGATGCGGCTTGGGCAGGCATTCCCTTTGGATTGGATAGCCTGGAGCGAACTTTGTACGAGAGTGGTCCACAGAAAATGTTACTATTGCTTGCGGTCGTTTCAATTGGCTTGCTGATCGGGCTAGGTATAGTAGTACCTCTAATCCACCGGCGTAATTTTCTGACTCTAATCAATGCCGATACATCGATTCGTTGGCAACGAATAGCCCATGGTTTTGTCGGTTTCTTTGGGCTTTGGGCTATCAATGTAACAGTCCTGGCAATCATTTACCCACAGCGATACGTGTGGACCTTTAACTGGTCTGACTGGTGGCCGTTCAGCCTTTGGTCAGCGATGGCATTACTTATTCAGGGCACGGCTCTTGTCTTTTTCTATGGGTATAGTCTTCAAGCGTTTGGTGGTCTGATCCGTCAACCCGTTTTAATGTCTGCAGTATGGAGCGTCAGCCTAGGACTACTTAGCTTAATAGGTAATCAAACTTTGGGATTTGAGTGGATCGTTCGAATAGTTGATGGGTGGCTTCTCGTTTGGCTAGTTTTAAAGGATGATCGCCTTGAACTGGCAATCGGCATCTTTTTAGCTACAGCCATGATGGCTTGGATTATTGGAGGGGCTCCCAGCTCTTGGATGCAATTCCCTGGCTTCTTCAAGTTTGCCGATCCAGCAGCTGACACCATTGGTCAACTCGGCGCACTGTTGCGCTATTGCTTGTTTCTCTATCCAATTTGCTTTGGCTGGTCCAGTCGCCCTTTCTCTCTCACAGCAGACCGTTAGAGGGGCTCTCATCGAAGTAGGCCTGATGAAACTATCATACGGCCCGCTCCTAGGTGGATGACTTTACCACTAAGGATTGAGAATTTAATTAGGCCCACCTCTGCCGATGCAGTTCTTAGATTTTATAAAATTCTTCTAAGCGTGTGCGATCGCAGCGCCCATAGAGTTATCTCACTGCTTGACACAAATAAGAGTGACAAATAACAACATTAACGTTTGTATCGGAGAAGAGATATGGGAGCGAGGTAGGAATACTATAGGGACATGGGTTGAAAAGCTCATGGTCACAACGAAAGGAGGTCTTACAATAGATATCTCATTAGAATCGTTTGACGGATCAAAGACAGCACCCAAACAAATCACTGATATTTCTTCTTACTTGCGCTAGAGAGTTCTGTTGGTAGTAGGTTCGCCTGGTATAAACAACTCTAATAAGTCTTGTTTTCGTAGAAGAGTCCCTCAGCTGATTGTTTGGGTGCTGTTGTCTTTTAAATCTCCCCTGGTCCGACGCAACAACCTATCGGACTGCCACACAAAATGGCAATATAATCCTTTAGTCAATCTTTGATTTACCTACAGTGCTGTGATCTCACACCCAAATCAAGCAAAGTTGATGGTTGTGTAAGCAGACGATAGGTTTACCCTTTAAAGGGTTCCATGAGCATCCTCCTGGCGTAAAGTGGACCCATAGAAGAACGATTTATTGAATTCCACTTATATCTAAACCGAAGCCTCCATGAACGTTAACGTTTGTGGGGGCTTCTTATATGGAAGCAATGCTGGGCGGCTGGGCGATCGCAACCATCGATCTGGCAGTTTGCACCCCTGTGATCCACTCGTGACGCCGATCACCACAACCCCTCAGCCAAACTCAGAAATGCCTTAAGGAAAGCTCAGTAACCGGTCAGGTGACGTTCAGGCAGCTCCCGCATTCTAGTAATCAATGAAGTCCATCACTGATTCGCCCAGGAGCTTTAACCATGAAACGCACACTTCTTTCCGCTTTGACTGTTCTGGTTGCATCCGCTGCCGTTGCCCCAATCGCCGCTGCCGCTGAGCCCGCTAGCTTTAATATCCAATCCGTGCGCCTCGAAGAACTCGACGCCCGCACTAAGAATTCCGTCCACAAGCTACGCATCGAGCACCTCAACAATCAGACCAAGGCCATCGAAAATATTCAATCGACTCGGTTAGACACCTTGGATGCCCGCACCAAGGCTATCGACAACATCCAGCAATCCCGTTTAGACGCTCTAGACGCTCGTACCAAAGCCGTTGAGAATATTCAAGCTGAGCGCCTCAACGCCCTAGATGCCCGTACTAAGAATAGCGTTCATAAGCTACGTATCGAGCACCTCAACAATCAGACCAAGGCTGTGGACAATATCCAAGAATCTCGTCTGGATGCGCTAGACGCTCGCACTAAGTCCGTCGTCCGCTAACAGAGCGGGGCGCGATTGGTCTAGTTTGGGTGCCTGGTGCGTTTTCGTCTGCGAAGCTGCATTACCCATGGAGCACCCTTTCTCTCTTTTAACTCTCCCTGCACCATTGAGCCTCTTGCCATATCGGCAGAGGCTTTTTTGTAGTTTGAAGATTGAGAATCATAAGCTATAGCTAAAATTTGCGCCGACGCTGTTCACCCCCTGGTGACAGGTAAAAAAAGCTAATGAATCATAGATAAAAATTATATATTTTTTGAGTTAATATTCTTGCAGCTTATGGTTAAGCTATGAACAGTTCACAATAAACCTCAGTTTTAGCCATGTCATACACCACTATTACGTCTGCCACAGCTACTACCCCTGCCACAGCTCCTCTCACCGCTACGCCGTTACAGAATATCGTCTGACGCAACGTTTGAAACCCGCCTAAAGGCCGCCTTAGAACATGCCCGTCGCCTTACTGAGATGCACGGCCCTAGGAGTATTGATGCAGCTATTGCCTGGGAGACTGTCGAAGAACTGCAAATAGCAAAAGCCCGCCAGCCAATGGTAGGTCCAAATGTTGCTTTTTCCCGCTACTGCGCAGAGAATCCCCATGCCCGTGAAGCACGAATGTATGACGTTTAGGCTGCTAAACCCTCGTACTCAGCGTTTGTCTCTCTTTCCTAATGCATACAGTCCAAGCCTCTGCAAAATTGGTAGGGGCTTTTTATTGCTCAAGAAGGGTGCTAATGTCCCCCACTTGAATGACCCGATTCTAAACAAATACCCTCACCTAGGCATGTATTCAGCCGCAGTGCCCATAGAGTAATCCCACTGCTTGTCAGAAGTAAGAGTGATAAATAACAACATTAACGTTTGTGTCAGAGGAGAGATGCGGGGGCAATGTAGGAATACTATAAGGACATGAGCTGAAAGGCCCACAGCCGTGACGAAAGGAGGTCTAACGATAGATATCTCATTAGAATCACTCGACGGGTCAAAGACAGCACCCAAACAAATCACTGATACTTCTTCTTACTTGCGCTAGAGAGTTCTGTTGGTAGTAGGTTCGCCTAGTATAAACAACTCTAGGAAGTCTTTTTTAATGTAGAAGAGCCCCTCAGCTGATTGTTTGGGTGCTGTTGTATTTTAAATTTTCCCTGGCCCGATGCAACGACCTATCGGGCTGCGCCACAAAATGGAGATGTAATCCTTTAGTCAATCTTTGATTCACCTACAGTGCTGTGATCTCACACCCAAATCAAGCAAAGTTGATAGTTATGTAAGGAGACAATAGGTTTACCCTTCACAGGCTCCCATGGGAATCCTCCTGGCGTACAGTGGATCCATAGAAGAACGATTTATTGAATTCCATTTATATCTAAACCGAAGCCCCCATGAACGTTAGTGTTTATGGGGGCTTCTTATATGGAAGCTGCCGGGTGGTTATGATGCTCCCCTAGAGCGGCTATGCCACCAATGTGCCAGCAGTTTGCAACCCCCAACCTGCTTGTGATGCTCATCACCGATATTTCTTAGTCAATTTCAGAACCCTCTTAAGTACCCCTCAGCTGCTGGTCAGGTGACGTTCAGGCATCTCCCGCATTCTAGTAATCAATGAAGTCCATCACTGATTTGCCCAGGAGCTTTAACCCTAAAATGTACTATCCTTACTTCCGTAACTGTTCTGGTTGCCGCCGCTGCTATTGCCCCCATCGATGCCGTCGTACCCGCTAGCTTTACCCAGTTTGAGTATTTAAATGCTCAAACTAAGATCGTTGCAGATATCCAAGCGACATAATTAAAAGCTCTAGACGCGCGCGCCACAGCCGTAGACAACATGCATACAGCTCGTCCCAAGTTCCGAGCCCGCTGGGTGCGCTAGAGCACAAGTTTGGGTGCCTAGTTCAGGCTCTTGTGAGGCTTCATTCTCCAGGGCACCCTTTTCTTTTCAGACGTTTCTACACACATTACCGCCCTTGCTGTTATCTAAAGGGGCTTTTTCGCCTACAGCGTGCCAGATTTTTTGAGTGCTAGGAGGCCAAACAGTGCTCCCACCGGGTCCGTGAGCAGGGCCACATGTCCTACATTGGGCCGCATGGTTTTCTTCACGTGTATCTTGGCGCCCAAATGCTTTGCTTGGGCAATGGCTACATCGATATCCTCGGTTGCCAGATACGGAACCCAGACAGAAGGTCTCGATATGCTCCATTGTTGCTTGATGGCACCAGCAATACTATGGCCGTTGGCGCACTGCAAAACCGTGTAGCTGTCAATGTCATACGTCTGCCATCCGAACAGCTGCTGATAAAATATGTTGGCAGACTCAATCTGATCGGTAATAAGTTCATCCCAGAGAAACGTGCCTTCAGGTGGAGGATAGCTATGGGCGGGTAGGTAGGGACAGATGCTCGCTCCCTGGGGATCTTGAAGCATTGCGCTACGGCCAACACCTGGCACATTGAAAGGGGTACGGTGGATTGTTCCTCCAAGCGTCATGGCTTTTGTTACAACAGCATCGACAATATCGACAATGACATAGGCAACCCAATGGGAAAGGACATCTGTCCCCATGCTGACAATGCCTGCATGGGCTTCCCCATTGGCAATTATTAATGGATAGTCCGCCTCACCGGGCTGCCAAACGGAGTCAGAAGCATGCTCGATCCGGTATTCCCAGCCCAGTAGCTCGGCGTAGAAACGCTGCGCCCTGTCCACATTATTTGTCAGTAGATCATGCCAGACGATGTGGCCAACTTCAGTCTGGATAGGTATGACGTTCTCTAATGATTTACTCACTTAAAATTTGAGAGATAATTCAATATATGACAAGACTATCGGTAAATCTTGAGAATGTTGTGAAGGTGCGCTGATTGTTCACCTATCGATTGTCATATGCAGATGACTGCTGAATTCCGCTGGTTGTCGATCATTCGCTGCCAACAATTTGCACAGGGTGTCTAAAAGTACCTGCGAGAGTTTTTTCGCCGCGCTGTGAATTCTGTGGGGAAGTTCTTATGGATCAGATATTTATTAGGGAGGCTGAGGGTAAGAAGATGTTTAGATAAGAACAGAGCAGTTGAGTAGGAGATCTTAAGCAACGTGAAAAGAGGCAAACAATCCACTGTTGAACTTCACCATGGTAGGACAGGCCGATTGCCCACCGTTAGTGATGTCTTTTGCATTAGAAGGGTTCTCAGCTTTATTGAAGAAAAAAGTCGGCTCTTGACCTGGCTCGGTCTGGGCATCGTGTGCGTCGCCTACCTGGCAATAGCTGATATTGCTCTGGCGGCAGTGGCTCCCAGTCAACAGTCCATTGATACTTTGGCAATCCATTTGGGAAATGGAGCTGGAGCCCTTATCTTTGAACCTGACACGCTCACCTTTGAAGCTGGTAAACGCTATAAGCTCCTGCTGGATAACCCTAGCCCCACCAAGCACTACTTTACTGCTAAAGACTTTGCGGATGTCATTTGGACCCAGAAGGTCGAAGCGGGCCAAGTGGAGGTTAAGGGCGCTATCCACGAGCTTGAGCTTAAACCTGGGGCTGAGGCTGAGTGGGTATTTATCCCGCAAAAACCAGGTACTTACGAGCTGCACTGCTCTATTGCGGGTCATGCCGAGGCTGGAATGGTTGGAAAACTAACCGTCGCTAGCTAGTCTGACGATCGCTGGCTGCCCATACGATATCCAGCACCGTAGCCTACACACTACTAAAATGCTTTGCAGTCTACAGGTCCGGTATAACAAGCAAACGAACGTTGGTTCAGTCTATGGATGCATCATCCCAAACTCCCCTAGTGCACTATTCCGCTGCCCTTGGCACCTTGGAAAATGCGGCGAATCCCTCTCAAACCACTGTATTAGCCGTTCTCCTCGCCCGCGATCAGCTGCGGGCTGACCAACTTTCCACTGAGCAAACGCTGCAGCTGCTACAGCTCGATCAGCGGCTGCGCCAATGTACGGCCAAGCTGCTGGCCCACACACCTTTGGAGCAGTGGCGCCAAAGCCTCTCGGTGGACGATGCGGCCTGGTGGTGGAACTTAGAAGCCCCTGTCCATCGCCTGGATCGTTTTGACTGGCTTTGGAATGCGGGTACGGTGAGCGCCCTGGCGGCATCGGCCAGCCTAGTGATAGATATTAGCTCCAGATTTTTAGCGGTGACCCCTGGTTTACTGGGTTCCTTTGCTGTGGTCGGTCAGGGAGTACTCACTCTGGCAACGGCGGGGGGCGTGCTCACCGATGCAGGTCGCCAAGGTGTGGAGCAAGCATTGGCGTCCCTCGGTATCCGGCGCTATCTATGGCAAGAAACTAAGCTCGGCCTGTCGATCTTGCTGCTGCTAGGGCTGGTTGGGTTTCGAACATCGCTACCTCGGATTTCGCAGGCGTTGACTGCAGTCGGTAATGACAGGCTAGAAGCCGGGGAACTGACCGGGGCTGAAGACCAGCTCAAGCGAGCCCTCAGCCTGGATGGTGATAACGCCACGGCCCACTTTCACTTGGCTGAGGTCTATGACACCCTGGGGCGGGTTGACGTCGCCGCAGAACAGTATCAAATTGCGGCCCAGGCAGGACTTTGGCGCTCCTATGTGAACCTAGCCGATCTCTACCTTGAAGAGGGCCTCCCCGAAGAGGTTGACCCACTAATTGACGAGGCCCTGAGCCGGATTCCGGCAACCGCTGACACCGAGGCCGTGCGTACCGAGCTGTCTCAGCGCCAGACTGACCTACGGTCAGGCCGGCTACCTGCCTACGAAATTTCGCCCGAGACAACTGATGAGACTGAGAGCTTCGGGGGAGAATAGCAATGCTGTCTAGGGTTTGCTATCTGCGATGATCCCCTGTAGCAGCTTTGCTACCTGCTCTGCACTATCGTTGACCGCTAAAGCTGCTGCCGCACATCGCATATCCTGCAGCTGTTTTGGATTGTCTAGTAGTGCCAAGACCCGATCCTGTAACGCCTCGCTGGTCAGCTCTGACTGCGAACATACCTGACTTGCTCCCACATGGCCAAAGGTACTGGCGTTATAGGTTTGATGGTCGTCTGCTGCAAAGGGATAGGGAATCAAGATGGACGGGGCCTGGGTCATGGCTAGCTCGGTCAGGGTGCCAGCTCCCGCCCGACTGATCACCAGCGTAGCCCGCTTAAAGAGGGCTGCTACGTTGGTAAAAAATGGACGATGGATGTACTGAGTGTGGTGGAGGCTTTCGGTATCAGGGTCGTTGCTGCCTGTTTGATGGACGACCCAGGCGCCGGTCTCAAACCAAGCTGGGGCAGCAGCCCGTACTAGCTGGTTGACGGTGAGCGCCCCCTGACTGCCGCCAACGACAACAATCAGCGGAGCCCCTTCGGGGACTGGCAGATCCATGGGACTAGCTTTGCTGTCGGCGAGGAACTGCGATCGCACCGGCGTCCCCACGTATAAAGTCTGAGCCTGCTGGGGTAAATACTGGCGTGTTTCCTTAAAGCCAATGGCCACCAGCGAGCACCAGCGGCTCAGCCAGCGAGTCACCTTGCCGGGCATCGCATTGGACTCATGCAACACAGCGGGCAGCCCCAGGCTGCGAGCCGCAATAATTGCCGGGGCGGCAATGTATCCCCCAGTGGTAAACACCCCCTGAAAACCACCCTGTTGCAGCAGTTGGCGGGTCGTTAGGGTAGCCCGTATGAACTGAATAAAAATTTTTAATGTGCCAAGCCCCAGTCTGCCCTGAACGCCGCCCATGCGTACCGTATGAAGGGGGTAACATTTGGGTACTAGCTCAGTTTCTAAGCGGTCGGGCACCCCGAGCCACTCAATCGGGCCAGTCAGGTGTTCGGCGATTGCGATCGCAGGAAAAAGGTGGCCCCCGGTGCCGCTGGCGGCAATCAGGAGCTTATTGCCTTCACGATTTCCTCGCCTGTCGTCCATAATGTGAAAGACCTAGTTTATCTATGGGTAGCTGCCATTCAGCATTGAGCCAGCCGTACCGGGATAAACAGCTGTGGTCAGGGTACCTGATGAGGGTAACTTAGCCAGAGGTTATTATCCGCTGAATTGGTCCCAACGGGGCAGTGCTTTCTTGAGAAGCGCATCGGTCCGTTGAGTTTAGGGGCTCCCACCCCGTGAATCTTTACCATTTGTCCGCACCCTATCCACCGTTACAACTACTATCACAGAGGAATTTGCCCATGATGCATCCTGGTCGCTGGTCGCTATTTTCATTCGGTGTGCTGGGGATGAGCATGGTGAGTTTATCTGCTCAGGCGGCCCCTCCAGACACGGCCCCTCCAGCCCTTATCAGTGCCCTAGAGCAGATTGAAGCAGCCTCAAATGCAAAGGATATTGAAGCGGTGATGGCATTTTATGCCGACGACTTCTCCAACAGTGATGGATTTAACTATGACATGCTTGAGGCTACCCTGCCCCAGCTCTGGGAGCGCTACGATACCCTCAGCTATCGAGTGGAGCTGCAGTCCTGGGACGCCATTGAGGGTGGTTACGTCGCTGAAACTGTAACCTATATCGACGGCGTGCAGACGACCCCCCGTCCCCTGATTCTGGAGTCGGTTATTCGTTCCCGGCAGCAGTTTGACGGTGAAAAAATCACCTCTCAAGAAATTCTATCTGAACGCAATCAGCTCAACTCCGAAACCGACTCTCCAGAAGTCGTCGTGATCTTACCGGAGCGGGTGGTGCCCGGTGAAGACTATGGATTTGATGCCATTGTGCAAGAGCCCCTGGGTGAGCGCTACCTGTTGGGAGCTGCCCTGGATGAAGGAACAACCGCCGAGGACTTCTTTACCCCTAGACCCATTGATCTGGAGCTGTTGTCAGCCGGTGGATTATTTAAGCTGGGTGACGCCCCCGAGAGTACGGATAACCTTTGGGTATCGGGGCTACTGGTCCGAGAAGATGGCCTGGTGGTTATTACCCGCCGCCTACGGGTTGAGTAGTCAATATGCCTCGGGCGGTTAGCCAGCTCCCCTGCAGGGGACTGACCCCGTCTGGAGAGATGGCCCCCCAGAGGTTACTGTTGACAAAAACCGTATTGGCAATGGTGGCCCCGCTGAGGTCCGCCGCCCGCAGGTCCGCCTGCCGCAGCGACGCCATTGTTAGGTTCGCCCGTCGGAGATTCGCTCGATGCAGATGGGCATGGGTGAGGTTGGCGCGAGTTAGGTCAACATCACGCAAAATTGCCCATGCTAAATCTGTACCCACCAGAGATGCTCCTTTTAATACGCTATAGCTGAGATCAATCTCAGCTAGCTGTAAGTGGCTCAGATCGCATCCGCTCAAATCCAATCCGTGAAATGTGCGCTCACCCTGTTGATAACGTTCAATTAAACGCTGAAGGTTGGATTGCATAGTACTCTTTCTTCTGGCTCCAAAGGATCACTGCTACTACTATTAGTGATGGCATCCGTAGATTTGTGACGGCGGATGTAGTGGTCAATACCTTGACTGGGTCAGTGGCGAGCG
>JBCDJC010000119.1:0-15480 GCA_038748225.1 Cyanobacteria bacterium P01_H01_bin.26
GCGGATACCGATCAATATTTTTGACCCAGTCTATGGTGCAGTGGCCAGACCCGAGCGCAGTGATGAGATATTGTCAGGGGATACCATCGACACAGACAGTCTCCGCATTTATGTACAGGACCAGATGCAGATTACGGATGAACTTAGTTTAGTGGCCGGGATCAGCTATGAGACAACTGAACAAACAAGCACCGATTTGATCGATGAGACCGAATCCGAACAGAATGAAGATGCCTTTACCCCGCTGATTGGTCTGGTTTATCAACCCCTGGATAATCTCTCGATCTATGCCAACTATTCCCAGTCTTTTCTGCCCAACTCGGCTATTACCATTGCGGGCGATCCCCTAGAACCCGAAGAAGGAGAAGGTTTTGAAGTGGGCCTCAAAGCAGAACTGCTAGATCGGCGTCTGCTGGCAACGTTAGCCTACTTTGACCTGACTAAACAAAATGTGGCCACGGCCGATCCGACTAATCCACGCTTTTCAGTGGCGACGGGTGAGCAACAGAGCCAGGGAATTGAGCTAGACATCATCGGTGAGATTTTACCCGGTTGGAATATTATTGGCTCCTATGCCTACATCGATGCAGAGGTTACAGAAGATAATCGAGTTGATCCAGGAAATCGCCTACCAGGGGTGCCTGAGCACAGTGCTAGTTTATGGAGCACCTACAAAATTCAGTCGGGTGATCTAGAAGGTCTTGGCTTTGGCCTGGGCTTTAACTGGGTGGACGAGCGTCAAGGCGATTTGGACAACAGCTTTGAGCTAGACAGCTATTTTCTCACCAATGCAGCCATCTCCTATGAGCGTGATAGCTGGCAATTTGCCCTCAACTTCAAAAACCTGTTTGACGTAAACTTTGTCACCGGCGCACCCCGCACCCGCACCCGAGGTATTGAACCAGGTGAACCATTTACAGTCGTTGGGTCTTTTAGCTATCGATTTTAAGGACTCGTCAATAGATAAAGTTCCAGCTACCCCCCCTTCCCCTTTTCCCATTCCCCGACCCAAGCCAGGGATCGTATTTTTTGGCAGCCCCTTCTACCGAACAAAATCCATGGTGCAAAATTTACCCTCTGCAGACTCCTCTCACATACGACCCTATACCAAATTTATATTACTGAGCAGTCTCTATACCTCTCAGTTTTTACCCTCTGCATTTTTCTTCCGCGCACTCCCCATTTTTATGCGACAGGAGGGAGCTTCCCTAGAGGTCATTGGCCTACTCAGCCTGTTGACCCTACCCTGGATGCTCAAATTTCTCTGGGCTCCCTTGGTGGATCTCTATGGTTCTAAGCGATGGGGACATTATAAATCTTGGATTCTCGTCACCCAAGGGTTGCTGGTGCTCACATTACTTCTATGCACCTCGATCAATGCGGCAGCGCACCCCATCCTGTTGTTTGGCAGTGTGTTAGTGATTGCCACCCTGGCGGCTACCCAAGATATTGCCACCGATGCCCTGGCCTTAGGCTTACTAGCTCCCCACGAACGGGGCTGGGGGAATGGCATCCAAAGTGCAGGCCGCTCTATCGGGGGCATCCTGGGGGGAGGTGTGATGTTGTTGACCTTAAATCGAGTGGGCTGGACCACCAGTTTATGGATCTTGGCCGGGGGGGTGTTACTCGCGCTCGTGCCCTTGTTAAATTACCAGGAAAATACATTAATCTCTCATCCCACAGCAAACCAAAACAGAATCGTTGCTCAAGCCTCCACGGCATCTATTTTGTCATCTGTGAATTTAAAGAGATATCTGGATACTTTAATCAGCTTTGTACGCCGCCCTGGAGCCTGGCTGTGGCTGATGTTTATTGTGGTGTATGTGACCGGCGGCAGTATGGCCAGCACCATGTTTTCACCTCTGCTGGTGGATGTTGGTCTGTCCATGGCCGACATCGGCTGGATGAAAGGAATTGTCGGGTCGGTGGCAGCCATTGTCGGGTCGTTTCTGGCGGGCGGGCTAATCCAACCCCTGGGGCGTCGTCGGGCGCTTATGCTATTTGGGTTAGCTCAGGCAGGGGCCATTGCGTTGCTGATATTACCCGCCATCGGCATTACCCACATTGTTGTTCTTTACGCTGTCAGCAGCGGTGAAATCTTTGCCCGTGGTTTGACTAGCGCCGCTTTGTTCACCGTGATGATGGATAAAAGTCGCCGCGCCACTGCCGGTAGCGACTACACCCTACAATCGTCGGCCTACATGGTTGGCCACCATGTGGGAATTCCAGCTCTGAGTGGATTCATCGCTGGCGTGGTGGGCTATACGGGCGTTTTTGTAATTGGTATTTTACTGTGCCTAGTCAGCGTATGGCTGACAACCAAAGTGCTTAAGAAGGCTTATTAACAAAAAATTGAGGAGGTTGAATATGCCCAGTTCCCCTAAAAACCCTGATGGTGCCCCCCTGACTGAGAAGCGGCTGATTGCGATCGCAAACCATATCAACCAAGACCACCTAGACGACATGCTCGCCTGCGTTAAAGTCCAAGCGGGAAACGAGTGGGTCGAGCAGGTACGCGTCATCAGCTTGGATACAGCGGGCATTAACCTGGAAGTCAGCAGCGTTGATCGAGTACAACCCTTCCGCCTTGATTTTCCCGCACCAGCCCAGGGTGTTCTTGTCTTTAAGCAAACTGTTGGCACAATGATTGCTGAGAGTCGGACCAAACTGGGCTGGGACTAAACGATCTGCATATCCGAATACAGTCATATTTGAGCTTTGTGCAATAATAATGATAATTTTTCTCATTAGCCATGCACAGGTAGCAACTATGGCAGAGCGACTAAGTTTAGGGCGTTGGGATGAATGGTACGACACGGGCAGTTGGCAAGACCCAAGACTGCTCCATGCCGATCCGTGCGATCGCGTCCTTGTCTGCCCCCACCACCTGGGTAATGGATACTATCAGCAAATATGCTTGGATGACGATATTACGTTAGTGATTCTCGACTACGAGTTGCATCATGATCTAGTACTGTACATATCGGAAGACTATAACGGCATTGAGTTTGAATTTCAGCTCGCAGGCCCCCGAACAGGACACAGCTTTTTAGAGTTCTACTTCGGCATGCCAGCGATGGTCATTAAACGTGCTCGTAGACAATATTTTAAGGTAGAAGTCTTTTTTGGGCCGTCAGCGCTGAGTAACTATTTTCAAGCCATCCTCGAGCGCTTTACCTCCAAAAATCAAAAGTTAGCAAACAGTTTTCTCAAAGCCCTATATCGTTCCTGTGGCGGTGGTCATAACCCTAGCCAGACAACCTTGCTCAAGCGCATTTTTGCTGCCAACAAAACATACAATAACGCGATGTTTGAGCACCTGATACCTAAACAGTTGTTCAATGAAATCATTAACATCAGCTACGCTGCCCGCAGTCCTATCACGACGGCTATGCAGACGCTCATTGGGCAAATCCTAGGCTGCCCCTATTCTGGCTCAGCTCGACGGTGCTATCTAAAACAAAAAGTCATAGAACTAGTTGATCTGCGTTTAGATGCCATCACCCACCCCAGGTTGCCCTTTGACGAGCTAAACCATGTTTATCAGGCAGCTACAATGCTAAGGGAGAATTTAACCAATCCACCAACTGTTGAAACATTAGCCCGACAGATTGGCACCAACCGTCTCAAAATTAATCAAGGGTTTCATCAGGTGTATGGCACCACACCCTACAGGTATCTAAGAGACTACCGCCTGATACAGGCAAAGCAGTTATTACTGACATCGGAACTTTCCATTGACCAGGTTGCCACCGCTGTCGGTTACTCCAGCCGCAGTCGGTTTGCCACCGCATTTCGTAAATACATTGGCATTAACCCCAAGACATTCCAGATGCAAACATGGCACCGTGCCAGCTAGAGGTGCCAGTTAATCAGCGCTCGAAAAAAAATGCGTCTGGGGCGCAAAATTCGTAGAAATAATTTTCTGACTCCCCTAGCCTAGTTGACACTAATTCGCTTTTAGACCAACGGGTTCAACACTTGGTCGGCTGTGGTGTGAGGGAAATTATGAAACGGTCATTGTCTGGTCTAAGTCTACTGCTGTTATTGGCTATGGGGTATTTTGCGATCCCTCAAGCTGCCTTAGGACAAACAGATGAGGGCGCTCCTGAGAAAACAACGACCCTAACTCAAGCGGTGGATGATTCAGACGAGACTGAAGAAGAAGAATCGAAAGAAGGCGATTCTTTAAGGATTGTGGTGACTGGTGAAGAGGCTAGTCGCTATGTTGAATCCAATGCCACAACTGGAACGCGTACTGACACTCCTCTACGCGATATTCCCCAGTCGATTCAGGTGATACCCCAGGAAGTTCTCGAAGACCAGCAGGTGATTCGTCTCAATGATGCCCTGCGTAACGTCAGTGGCGTAGTTGCTGGATCCAATGACCCTCGCGGTCAGCGATTTAATATTCGAGGGTTTGATAGTTCATCGGTGTTACGCGATGGCTTCCGCCTGACCAACGGGAGCACTGGTAATAGCGGCTTTCCTGAGCTGGTGAATATTGAGCAAATTGAAGTGCTTAAGGGTCCAGCGGCGATTTTATTTGGCAATGTTGAGCCCGGCGGTGTGATTAACCTGGTGAGCGAGCAGCCCCTGAGCGAGACGGCCTATGCCATTGATGTGGGCTTAGGCAACCGGGGGCTGATTGAAGGTAGCCTGGATGCGGGGGGACCGTTAGATGAGGACGGTCGTGTTCGCTATCGCCTCAATGCGCTTCGGCGGGATGAGGATTATTTTCGTGACTTTGACACCGATATTGAGCGCTTTTTCTTGGCATCTACCTTGAGTTGGGACATTAGCGATTCCCAAGGGGATAGCTCCGCTTCACGCACCAACCTTACCCTAGACTTTGAATTTCGGGATGATGAACGACCCTCAGACTTTGGCCTATTGGCCATCGGGGATGAAGTAGCCGATGTACCTCTGGATCTAGTAATAGGAGACCCCGGAGATATCTTTGAAGGTAAATTTTTACGGGCAGGTTACAAGCTGGAACATCGCTTTAGCGACAATTGGAAGCTACGCAATAGGTTCTACTTCAGTCGTTATGAATCTGAATTTAGGGGCGCAAGTAGTATTTTTGGTAGCTTGAATGAAGCTACAGGAGACACGAGTTTCAACTTTTTCTCTTTAAGTCAGCCTAGCGACACCTATGAAGTTCAAACCAATATTGTCGGTGAGTTTGCCACCGGCTCCATTGATCACACGCTGTTAGCAGGTTTCGACTTCTATCGTCGCGAGGATAATGGTATCGGCCGGATTGATCCGTTTAATCCTTTCCCCTTCAATATTTTTAATCCGGTGTACGGTCTTGTTGACCGCCCTGACTTTGACCAGCTGCCTACATTACTCGACACTGACACCAATGTAAATTCCTACGGCTTTTATATCCAAGATCAAATTACGTTAGCAGACAATCTTAAAGTTTTGGCCGGTTTGCGCTATGAAACCTTTGATCAAGAAAATATTAGTCGAGCAACTGACCTGAATCCTGCTGCGGCTTCAGAAACCAATACCAGCGACGATGCCTTCAGTCCCAGACTAGGAATCGTTTATCAGCCGGTAGAGCCGCTGTCGTTGTTTGCCAGCTATAGTCGCTCGTTTAGTCCCAATGCAACCCGAACAGCCACGGGTGATATTATCGAGCCGGAGGAAGGCGAGCAGTTTGAAGTGGGGGCTCGGGCCGAGCTACTAGATGGACGCTTTATTGCCAGTGTGGCTTATTTCAACATTACGAAGCAGAATGTTGCCACTCCCGATCCCAACAACTTTCTATTTTCTATTGCCAGTGGAGAACAGAACAGCCAGGGTGTGGAAATAGACCTAATTGGTGAAATCTCGCCCGGCTGGAATCTGGTGGCTAACTACGCCTATACCGACACTGAAATTACCGAAGATAATTCTGGCCTAGAAGGCAATGAGTTGTTCGGTGTCCCTGAGCATAACTTTAACCTATGGACTAACTACGATATCCAGTCAGGTCCCCTAGAGGGGTTAGGATTTGGTATCGGCTTTAATGCTGTAGGTGAGCGATTTGGAGACAATGCCAACAGTTTTGTGCTAGAAGATTATTTCCTGACTAATGCAGCCGTTTCGTACCAGCGTGACAACTGGGAAATTGGTCTGAACATTCGGAACCTGTTTGATCAAAACTACATTGAAAGTTCTGAAAATCGCCGTACATCAGAGGTGAACCCCGGTGAAGGATTTACGCTAATTGGCTCACTAACCCTTAACTTCTAAGCCATGGTGACACTAAAACAACTTTTTCGCTGGATGCTGCTGGGCTGTTTAACGACAGCACTGACCGTTGGTTGCGGGGTTGCTGCCAACCAACGGTCTGACCCTAATAGCCCCACCGACTGTCGTATGATTAGCCACGATGCAGGGGAAACCGAGATTTGTGGGCAGTTGCAAACGGTAGTTTCCCTCAGCGCCCATGCCCTTGATCTGCTGCTGTCCCTCGATCATCAACCCACTGGCTATGCGGCCCCCATTAGTTTATCTCCAGGCGATGTTCTTGATAATCCGGCGGCTCAGATTCCCTTTTTAGGGTCCGCCATTACAACACAGCCGGTGAATGTAGGCGATGCCCAAGGGCCATCCATGGAGCGTTTGACCGCGCTAAAACCGGATTTAATTTTAGGTGAGACCCGCAATGAGGGCCAGTATGAACTCCTATCTCAGATTGCACCGACAGTCTTGTTAGAAAACCGTACAGTTAAGGGAGAATGGCAGGAACACCTACGTATACTAGCGGCTGCCCTAGGTAAACCCGAAAAAGCGGAGGCCCTAATTGAACAGCATCGGGCCGACCTGGAGCAGGCTCGGCTTGATTTTACGGAGGTGACCTCAGCCCAACCAAATCTGTTATTGTTGGGAGCAAATCTTTTAGAGGAAGGCATTTTTGTTATTCAGGCAGATACTTATCTGGGAGAATTGTTGGAAGAAGTTGGGTTTACCCTAGTAAAACCAGCATCACCTAGTAACCTGCCAAATGCTCCTGTTTCTTTAGAAGGTTTACCCCAGCTAGACAGTGCCGATGCCATTATTATTCTGGGTTACAACTTGGACATTGCCGACCCAGATCTGAAGCAAGCCCTTACAGTTGGTGAGCAGTCCATAGAAGAAATTGCGGAGAAGCATCAGATCAAATCGATTAGACAAAGCTGGGAAGAGAATGCCATTGCTCAATCCTTAACGGCCAGTAAAGAAGATCAGGTCTACTTTGCCACTTATTACAAGTGGAACGGCCTCAATGGCCCCATTGGTACAGAACTTGTACTAAAACAGCTGCGTCAGTTCTTTTTAGATGAATAATTTCGCGAAAAAGTGTGTTTAGGCCCCAAAATCCCTGGCCACCGATGAGGAATTTTCCTACGGTGGCCGAGAGCGGTTTTACCCGCAGCTTTTTCTAACGCAGTAGACCCCATGCGCACATTTACGCTGATTTGGTTTGGCCAGCTGGTCTCAGCGATTGGCAGCCGGATGACCTTTTTTGCCCTGACCCTGTGGGCTTGGGAGGCAACGGGTTCAGCAACGGCCCTGGCCCTGGTGGGATTATTTTTTCAACTGCCTCAAATTCCAACCACCTTATTTGCTGGGGTGATAATCGATCGCTTTAACCGTAAAACCCTGATGCTACTGGGGGATGCCGTAACCGCTGGGGCCACCCTGATGATTGGAGGTCTCTATCTGAGCGGGCAGCTGGTGATTTGGCACTTGTATCTGGTTGCCATACTGGCTGGGGGCTTTAGCCAAATGCAAATCCTGGCCTATCAGGCTTCGTTATCGCTAATTGTGCCAAAGCAGCATTACACTCGCGCAGGTAGTATGGGAGCGATGGTCCACTATGGCTCCCAAATTTTTGGTCCGGCCTTGGCGGGTATTTTATACCCGATCATTCACTTGTCAGGCATTGTAGCCATTGATTTTGCGACTTTTATGGTGGCTTTTGGCACCCTGTTCGCAGCCGCTATTCCTCAACCGCCAAAGGTTACGCCTCCCTCAGAAAGCTGGACTCATCAGCTCACCTTTGGCTTTCGCTATGTATGGCAGCGGCCTGGGCTCAAAGCCTTATTGCTGCTGACGATTCTGTTCACTTTTGCCCATGATTTGGGAGCCGCTCTACAGCGCCCGATGATTTTGGCCCGCACCCAGGGCAGCCCCGTGGCGGTTGCCAGTATTTCGGCGGCGGCTGGGGTAGGTGGGGTGGTCGGAGCCATCGTTTTGACCCTTTGGGGCGGTCCGAAGCGCCGCGTTTATGGTCTGTTAGCTGGCTACATCGGGGCCGGCGTGAGCAAACTGGTATTTGGCTTGGGGCAATCGCTCTCCGTGTGGGTGCCCGCTCAGGTGTGCTCATCGCTGAACTTTCCCTTGATAGGAAGCTGCCGTAGTGCTCTGTGGATGGATAAAATCTCACCTGATATTCAGGGGCGAGTGTTTGCGGCGAATGCTTTGGTGACCCAATTGGTTAGTGCGATCGCAATATTGCTATCAGGCCCTCTAGCCGATCGCTACTTAGAGCCCGCCATGGTGAGCGATGGTATATTCGCCGCTTGGCCAGGTCCGATTTTTGGCCATGGAGCAGGATCGGGCATGGCGGTTTTATATACCCTCTGTTCACTGGCGATCTTGTTGATCGGTGTGGGTGGCTTTTTGAGTTCTAGGCTGAGGACAATCGAAGCCACAGCAGCCGATACAAACTAGGAGAACAGATTGGTCCGACTAGGTTTGCAGAGTGAGTTGCCAATCTTTTATCAGGTATCCGAGCCTGTTCTTTGGCATATCATTCGTACCGCTCGGCCTTCTTCACCCCACGGGGCAATGTTGGTCATTTGCAGAACCAGACTACCGTCCGGTCTCTGGGAGAGTTTACTGCGCCAACCCCAGTCAGGACCTGATGGCACTGAATATGAGTATTCAACAGTGAAGAGTCCCCAAGCATTACTGAGATATTGACAGCGCACAGGCTCGGGCTGATGCCAGCTATCTGTCCAAGTGGCACCGTCATCATTGAATATGAAAGACCCTGTTTTTGTTTCGCCTTCGTAAGCCCAGCTGTAGGTAAGAACTCTCGACTCAATGGCTAGAATACAGTCACTAACATCAACGTCATTACCGTTGGGATCAAGCCACAGCTCAGCCTCTCCCTTCCATTGACTGCCTTGGAACTCAGTAAGCCATGGTTGCAACATTCTTATTGTCCTTTAGATTCGCTCAACTTAACGTACTTAACGCCTAGTTTAACTGTGTCAAAAGCTATGGAGAAACCGTAAACGCTGGAGTACCCTATGTTAAACCATGGTATGGCGATTCGTGATCTCGTCTACTTAGTGAAATCCGCCAGTAGCGTTTGCCACCCTTCCACGGCCTGATCGTATTCCGCAGGACATCCCTCTGCCCGCTCTTCTGGCAAAAAATCATCTCCAACAAAATCTGCATACTCACTAGGGTCACTACCATAGGCTAAACAAGCTATGTTATAAACCCGCTGAATGCTCAGGCTATGCTCACTCCAGAAAGGCAGTTCGCCAAACTCCTCATCCTCTTCGGCGTCTATATCAAATTGTTCAATCCCTGCAATGACCGAGTCTTCTTCCCCTGTCTGCAGCAACAAAATAGTTGCGAAAGAATCAACTACATCTTCTTCCTGTCCGATGATAGGCAGCTGATACTGATCAACTAGCGCATGACCCAACTCATGTAAAAAGGTAAAATGCCCTGCTAAAATCACTTCATCGCTGTAGTCTCCCTGATACTCTTCTGCAAAAATATCTGCGTATTTTTGAAGCAGGTCATAACACATGAGAATTTCTACAGTTTCAGGGTCGTAAAAGGCATTTTCTTCGCCACATTCAACAAACACAATGTCAATGTCTTGGGGGAAGCGATACGTATCATTTAAGTCTGCGACTAGATCGTCAAAAAATGTTGTCTCTTGTAAAATACCGTAGATTTCCTTAAAGCCTTCGTCTAAAGGACGCTCATAGTACAGAATCAAGTCTCCTCGATCCTGGTTGGCGACAGGCTGAGAATAGCTGACCATCGGTTCTAGCATGGCACACCCCAACACACCCATTAGAGGGCCTAGTGTTGCCAAGCAAACCTTATGAATCCTAGTCATTTTCACCTCAATCATCTATCTGCTGTCAAAGGTAAGTGAGCGCTGTAGTTGGCCGTTCACAATAGAGATACAGCCGCCAACCTAATCATGCCCTCGGCTCAGAAAATTAAACAGGCATGGTCTGCGCTGAGTTGACGGTGTTAACGTAGCCTTTAGTCAAGTATTGAGTTATCACTGTTTATGATTAGTGGGTGCGGTTGGCGCTACCGAGTGGGCAAACTCTTTGATTTCATCGCTGGAGCACAGGCGAATAAACCGGATATGGCTCCAGCGTGGGTCTACGTGGTACACAAGCATTTTTTGGCGTTTGGGCTGGTATTGAGTGACAATCCACCATAATAAAGACTCTTCTTTGCGCCAAACCATCAGCTGCGGCCAGAACTTTTCATAGTTTGTTCCCCATAGCAATTCATTTGTTCGCCAGCGATGCCATGAGCGTTTGAGCATACGCCAAACTAATTGATAAAGCGGTAGGTCAAGCCATACGATTGTTTCAAGTCGAGACCAAAAGACTTGTTGAGAGAATTTGGTATAGGAGCCTGCGACTACCCAAGCATCACCAACTGTGGCTTTTTGTATACGTCGCATCAACTCATCAGGATCGGTATCGTTTAAGCCAACCCAATTCGGCTCCCAATTTAATGCATCTAACTCAACAAAGGGCACATTCAATGAAGCAGCCAGCTGACTACCTAACGTGCTCTTACCGGAGCAGCTATTACCAATAATTAAGATTCGCTGCCCAATGCTGTTAGATTGAATAGTAGGACTGTGTTCGTCTGTCATGATGTCATTCCAGAAATGACTTGGTGTAGTTCTTCTAGGGTTCGACCCTTCTTCTCAATCTTTGCAACATAGAGCGGATAAACAGAGGCGAAGGTCATATTCGCGATACGCTCATCGTGGTCTTTGGTAGTCTTCATGGCGGTTTTGCGATCGCTTACACAGCGAGCAATGTTGGGTATAAAAAATTCTAGTACGGGCAACGCAAAACTGAGCAGTGGTCAATATTTTTGCATCAATGCCTGGATTGTAAATTCCATCCGCTCCTGCGTAAGGTTAGACGGCATCTCTTACTGTAAATGCAATCAGGCATCTCGATTTAAATTACTTTTATACGCATTTCTTAGAGTTCAATATATGAATGAGAGAATTGAATTATCAAGACAAAATCTAACCAATGCAACTGCTTCCTTATTTCCTTGTCCTCGTTTCTGCTGTCACTCATAGCATCTGGAACTTCCTTGCCAAACGTGCTGATGATAAAGATATCTTTATCGGACTCAGCAAACTATCCGAAGCAACCCTATTCTTTATTCCGTTCATTTTTTTGCTTTTTACTATTGGCGTGGAACTTAATGTATGGTTACTTTTTGTCATAGTTGCTGCTTTCTTTGTCTTTCTGAACTACTTTTTTCTCTCGCAGGCATATAAATACATTGATCTCTCAGTCGCTTACCCAATCTCGCGTTCAAGCACACTTTTTCTCCCCATTTTGGGCTACTTTTTCCTTGGCGAGCGAATTGATGCGATTGGCACGCTTTCAATTGTATTGATTACGGTGGCAGTATTAGGTATACAGCTTGATGGCTTTACCAGAGCTGATTTTGTTGGTCTGTGGCAAAATTTGATGAGACCAGGCATCCTTTTTGCTTTCCTAGCTGCGTTCACCGTCGCTTCATACACCATTTGGGATAAGGTCGCGGTTTCCCAGGTCCACCCCTTTCTGTATTTTTACAGCTATACGGCACTGGTCAGCATCTGTTACACCGTATTTATGTCAGCAAAATTCTCGTGGGCTCAAATCCATCAAGAATGGCGCAATCATAAGGTCTCGATTGTGGCCGTCGCGGTCTTGAATACATTCACATATCTTTTGGTTCTAGTCGCGTTGGCTCTAAGCAAGGCGACCTATGTCGGTGCCTTACGCCAGATTAGTTTGGTGATCGCAGTTGTTTTAGGCTGGAGAATCCTCAAAGAGCCGTTACCCGCACCCAGAATCTTTAGCATCTTACTCCTTACTATTGGCAGTGGTCTCATTGTATTTGCCAACTGAGATTCAGATTTTCAGAGAATTGAATAAAAGTCTTAGAATTTAGAGATCTTCATTGAGATGTTAGCTTAGCAAAGAACTACGGCAAGCCAACTTTCCACATGCTCAATCGTTTGTTATGAGTCGCCGCCCGAATCTTTTCCTTTTTTGGCTTTTGCACAGAAACGCATGCTACCTACAAAGACGGCTGTAGGCTCTCTCTCCGCTTCGATTTGTGCGATTAGGGAATCAATCTCGGCAGAAGTTGCAACAGCCGAAGACTCAAATCGGGGCTTAAGCAACTGCAAAAGCTCGCCCAGAGTATATTGGTCACCCTGACCATCGATGACGGCCTCCGCCCAAATTTGCTCGAATTGAAGCCCTGCGGCTGAGAACGTGGCTGGTAGATGGAACCCCATAGAGCAGTCAACGCCTTCTTCGCTAAGCATCCGGTCGAGTAAAGCGACGCCTTGTGCGTGGGCGGGCATAGTCGCTACGTGACCTGGGCAGAGAGTAGAGTCAGCTTCTTCGAATATGGCTAAACCGCCTACTCGTAACCACGGCAATAGACCTGCGAGTACTCGGTCAGGATGGGCCAGATACATCAGCACTCGACGGCCAGCCACCACATCGAACGAGGCGCGATCAACATTTTCTAGGTATTTGGGAGTGTTGTTCAAATCTGCATGGACAAAGCGAACGTTGCTCTTGCCTACCTTTCCAAGGCTCCCCTCGGCGACAGACAGCATCTTCTCACTGCGATCAACAGCCAGTATGCTACCGTTTGGGCCGACTATCTCGCTGAGGAGTTCTGTGACCTCACCGGGGCCACATCCCAGTTCAAGCACCGCCATACCTGCCGAGATGCCTGCGGCTCTGAAGAGTCTCTCCGTGGTTGAATTGCTTCTTTTCATGGGGTAGTTATCTAGTTTCTAAACGCATAACATAGAGTTCACCCGCAAGCACGTACTCCCAATTTCGTACACCCTCAGCGCAGTCGGGTGCAACGGCTTGTTAATTGTCGATTTTTTTCAGCTATGTTTTCAAAATTTAGATTATCTGTGTAAACCTGGTTGAATCAATACCCATACCTTTATTTAAATAAAATTTGTGGGTTGGCTTTCTTTCAATTCTATTCCCACTCGTTACTTCAATTTTTTCACAACCCATAGATTTACAATATCTTTTTGCTTCATTTAGCAGTTTTGTTCCAATGCCATTACCCCTTTTCTTTTCATTTACACATAATGCTGTAATTCTACCAACCCCGGAATTTCTATGAAACATGGGGATAATGGAGATTGAAATAAAACCTATGACTTTGCATTCATCTTCATACACATAAACAATATTTGGTCTATTTAAATAATTCTGTATTGATTGTTTTACTTGCTCTTCCGAATTTTGAGGGTAACCCAACTGCTCTAATAAAAGCTTTATATACCCGGAGTCTGTTATCTCTGCTTCTCTAATCATTCGTATTTAAATTTTGTAGCTAGTTTTTTTTGGTACAATTAACTACTATATACACGGAAAGTTTCTGGATAATACCTTTCAGGCCGGAGTTATCCAGAAACTTTCTGGATAATCATCTAAATATATCGCTCAGAAAATTTCTGGATAATACCCTTAGCCTCGGAGTTATCCAGAAAGCTTTAAATTCTCTTTACTAGTTCAAACAAACTATCAAGCCCTGTTTACCAACACTCACCATAAGTGTGGTGTCACTAAGAACGCCCTGACTCGATGGGTTCAATATTTACCGTTTTTGACAGTTAAACCTGTGAAATGAGCATTTTCCTGCTCAGAAGTATCTCCTAGGTGCTTTGATAACAGAGCAATACGGGCCGCTTGACGAAAGCCTGGTGTCCGGTCTACAGTTACTCAATGCTGTAAGTGCAGCTGTTCTACTAGAACCTAATAATTCGGCACCATCGGCAGGTGCTACTACACCTAACCGATGGCTGACCCGTGGATTCGAGTACAATCCTTGGGATGGGCCTATTATGCCTCAACCCCTGCGATTTGCCATATATCGCGGGCGCTGAGGCGTTAGGTTCTGGCTTTCCTTGTCGTATCTCTGGAGACCCAGAACCATGTTTCAAGATCCAACCCAGGGCGCTGATGCGCTCACCAATCAACCTGCTCCATTGCCAGAATTCTCCTACGAGAGTGGACGGCATCTGCTGATGGGCAGTTTGACCTTTGTACAAACCACCATCAAGCTACTGCATAAGCTCAACTACACCGAGCCCAACGACTGGAGCCGTCCGTTACCCACCGGGCGACCTAATGAAGTGATGGCAATTTTGACCAAAAAGGTGAAGATTAGCTAGGTCTATGAGATCGCACTGTCTGAGGAGAGTGCGATCGCTTGCCCAATGCTCCATCAAACAGCCCTTGGGCTCCCTGGCTTAGAAAACAGCGATGGCCACAAAATTCATAACTTGGTCTCAATTTGTCGCAGGTTTTGGATGCCATATCCCCCAAGGGCAATCAGCAAACCACAGCCAGCAAATAAGGTCATCTGTAATGCCATGCCAGCACCGGCACCCGTGCTAAAGATAGGTTCTAATGCCTGGGCTAAGGGTGTACCGGGCTGCATGGCCGGTTCAAACACATGATCGGCCAGGGGACCTGCGATCGCAGCCCCCAACGGTGTTGCCAACTGCGTTAACAAAAATCGCGTCGCAAACACTCGCCCCTGCACTTCGGGCTCTACTTTAGAGCGCCAGATCGCCTGAGCGCAGCTACCGGGAAACGGAGAACAAAACCCGCTGACTAAGGCTGTGCCAATTTGAGTAGACACGGTTTGGGCCAGCGCTAATACCATCAGACCCACCTTCCATATGGCGTTAAAAATTAGCACCCCATGGATGCGGCGCTTGGGTCCACCCCAAATACTCAGGGTCAATCCTCCCAACAGTCCGCCCATCCCAAAAAACGAGAATAGCGTTCCTAAAATAGTAGAGTCATTGCCCAGACGCGCCAACACCATGGCGGGCAATAGGGTAAAACTGGCACTGTCGATAAAATTGCTGATTAGGAAAAAGCCAAGTAGGACCTTGAGGCTGGGGCGACGCCATAAATACTGGATGCCAAATGTCAGCTGCTGCCAGACAGGTTCAGTGATTTTAGGGGCCGTTGTTGGCTGGGGGATGGTGACGGTGGTGAGGGTTGCGATCGCAATCCCAAACGTAACCAAATCAATCGTAAGAATCCCACTCAGGCCAGTAACGGCATACATGGCTCCAGCAATGGCCGGAGCAACCACATAGCTGCCAGACAGCTGCAATGACTCAAAGGCAGAAGCACGAGC
>JBCDJC010000120.1:0-15267 GCA_038748225.1 Cyanobacteria bacterium P01_H01_bin.26
AGTAAAAAAATAGCGACCGATAGCCCTGTGGATACTAACCATGGCTGCCACTGACTAACCGCACCAAACAATACAACATCCCGATGTACGGCTACAATCGCGGTTAGTGGGTTTAGCCAGGATACTAACGTGCGAATGGGTTCAGGGACTAACTCTAGGGGATAGAAAATAGGCGTGGCATAAAACCAAAGATTGAGGACAATGCCCAATATCTGAGGAATATCACGAATAAATACGGTTAAGGCAGCGGCTAGATAAGCGAGACCGATGGTTAGCAATAGTTGAGGTAGCCAAACTAACGGTAGTAGCAACAACGTGCTGTGCAACGTTTGGCTCAGAATAGTACTAAATAGGATGAGGATGAGCAATCCAAACGTACTTTCTAGAAATGACGAGAGCACGGGAACCAGTGGTAAAAGCTCTAGGGGAAAAATGATTTTTGTAACCAGATTTTTCTGCTGCAGTACCACTCTGGAGGCCAGGCTGAGTCCACTGGAAAAGGTTAGCCATGGAAGCAAACCTGCAAACAGCCACAGGCCAAATGTAACGTTGGTATCAACGTCAGATAGCCCGCGATCGCTAAGCTTGACTTGAAGGACAACTGAAAACACGTAGGTGTAAATCAGTAATTGAGCTAACTGTCTCACCAGGGCCCACAAGTTACCGAGAATAGAGCCTTTGTAGCGAGCCTCTAAGTCTCTTTGCACCAGAGCCTTGAGCAGGTCAAGCTTTGACCATTGGGCTTCAGTCAAGGGTAGCAGTGGTTTTAGTCTGACGATTTGCCGCCGCAGTAGCTGGTTAAATGTCCTCAGGGAAGTTTCGAATAGTGTCAGCATGTTCGCCATACAAGCCAATCAACTACTCACAAGCGCATTTTCTAGCTCAGCCACAACAGCTTTAATTTGCTCTAGGCTGAGCTCCGGCCACATGGGCAGACTGAGTACTTCTTGAGCAAGCTGATTACTTACGGGCAAGTCGGGGTATTCGCCAGCATAGATAGGCAGTTTGTCCTGGGGAACAGGGTAATAGACCATAGCACCAATACCGGTATCCAGTAGCGCTTTTCGGATAGCATCGCGACCGCCCTCCATTATCCTGACCGTATATTGGTGAAATACATGCCCTGGTGACGGTGTAGGGGCAATTATGCCCTCTACATCGGCCAGCAAACGGCTATAGTTCTCAGCTACCCAGCGTCGCTTGCTATTCCACTCGTCAATGTGGTGCAGCTTCACCTGTAAAATAGCAGCCTGCATCGCATCTAATCGGGAGTTGTAGCCCAGCACCAAATTTTTGTAGCGTTCCTTGGCCCCATGCACCCGCAACATCCGCGACATATCGGCAATTTCGTCGTCGTTGGTGGTGATTAGCCCCCCATCACCGTAGGCTCCAAGATTTTTTGTGGGAAAAAAGGAGAAAGCGCCCACATGGCCCAGGGTACCGACATAGCCACCCGTTAGCTGTTCTCTTGTGGCTTCGTCACAGCTCTGGTTACAGCCATTGCAGTCGCCGTGATAGGTGGCGCCAAAGGCTTGGGCGCAATCTTCAATAACCTTGAGATTATGCTGGGTTGCGATCGCAATAATTTGAGCCATGGCAGCCGGGTTGCCATAGAGATGCACGGGCATAATCGCTTTAGTTTTGGGCGTAATCGCCGCCTCGATCAAATCGGGGTCAATATTAAACGTATCGGGACGAATATCCACAAAGACTGGCTTTGCCCCCACCATGCTGATGGCTTCTGCGGTGGCGAAAAAGCTAAACGGGGTGGTGATTACCTCATCCCCCGGTACAATTCCCATAGCCCGTAGACCAATGATGAGAGCATCGGTGCCTGAATTGACACCAATGGCGTGCTTGACACCTAAATAATTGGCCACATCGGTTTCAAATGCTTTAACGACAGGCCCTAGAATAAATTGCCCAGACTCTAAAACCTGATTGACGGCGGCCTGTATTTCAGCCTTAATGGCTTGGTACTGGGGCTTAAGATCGAGGATGGGGACGTTGATCTGACTCACGGTATTTCAATTACCCTAATGGTCTTAGTGCTGGGGAGCTCTGCTTTAGAATCTTAGGACGATTTGTGTCGTCATTTTGATATGCGTGTTGCCGTTGTCCACGAATGGCTGACTAGCCACGCTGGTTCTGAGAAAGTTGTAGAGCAAATTCTGCAGCTCTATCCAGAGGCGGATTTGTTTAGCCTGGTGGATTTTTTATCCCCCGAGCAGCGTCACTTTATTGGTCACCGCTCGGTACAGACCTCTTTTTTACAAAAGCTGCCCCTGGCAAAACGTCTGTTTCGGCAGTATTTGCCCCTGATGCCCCTGGCGGTGGAGCAGTTTGATCTATCCGCCTATGATCTGGTGATTTCCAGCAACCACGCTGTGGCCAAGGGGGTTTTGGTAGCGCCCCACCAGCTCCATATTAGCTATGTGCATACTCCCATTCGCTACGCCTGGGATTTACAGCATCAGTATCTGCAGCAGGCCGGTTTGGACCGGGGCCCCAAGGGGGCGCTAACCCGACTGATTTTGCACTACCTGCGGCTATGGGATACGACCAGTGCTAACCGGGTTGATTGTTTTGTAGCCAATTCTAACTTTGTGGCCAAGCGGATCTGGCGAGCCTACCGCCGACGCGCCACGGTGATTTATCCCCCCGTGGATGTTAACCGGTTTGACTGGCAGCGTCCCCGCGAGCGTTTTTATCTAACCGTGTCTAGATTTGTGCCCTACAAGCGGGTTGATCTAACGGTTGAAGCCTTTAACCAGCTGGGCCTGCCGCTGGTGGTAATTGGGGATGGCCCAGACCGGGCAAGGATTGCGGCCATGGCCGGTCCGAATATTCGCCTGTTGGGTAAGCAGCCCGATGCGGTTGTAACAGACCACATGCAGCGGTGTCAGGGGTTCATTTTTCCAGCAGAGGAGGACTTTGGGATTACCCCGGTGGAGGCCCAGGCGGCTGGAGCCCCGGTCATTGCCTTTGGGCGGGGCGGGGTGAGCGAGACCGTGAGCCATGGTGTCACAGGCATCCTGTTCGCAGAACAGACAGTTGACAGTCTGGTACAGGCCGTAAAATCCTTTGACATGGGTATGTATGAATTAAACCGAGATACTATACGGCGACAGGCGGAGAAATTCTCAATTGACCGCTTCCGCAGCCAGTTTTCTGACTGCGTTGAGCAAACCTATACAGGCTTCTTGCAAGGTAATCCCGTAGAGTAGTTAGGTTATCGCCATCGGCATCTGGTGCTCATGACTCTTTCTCGGCAGACTAAACCTGCGATCGCACCCCTCAAAGTCAGCGCCCACCCAGGTTATATGGTGACGGCGCTGGTCCTATGCGATGCCCTCTGTTTGAGCGTAGCTGGCATTGCCAGTGTTTATATTCGCCTGTGGTTCAATGGCCAATATGCGCCCTCTCTGTATTGGGAGCTGTGGCCGCTGCTGGGTTTATTTTTATTGGGCTATGGTTTAGCCGGTCTTTATCCAGGCCATGGAATCGGCCCGGTGGAAGAGCTGCGGCGACTAAGCCTGACAATGACGCTGCTCTATCTCACCCTGGGATCGGCCATCTTTCTCTTTCGAGATCTAGAACTCTATTCCCGCGCCGTCTTTCTAATGGCCTGGGGACTGTCAATTATCCTGCCTTTGCTGGGCCGTTACGGGCTAAGGGCCTTGGTAGCTAAGCGTTCCTGGTGGGGATATCCGGTGCTAGTGTTGGGGGCAGGCGAAACGGGAGCCCTGGTCATTCGCACGCTATATCGCCAGCCAGCCCTGGGGCTCAAGCCCGTGGCTGTGCTGGATGACGATGTCACCAAACACGGCAGTCTTGAAGGCGTGCCAGTGATTGGTAACCTGGCTCAGGCACCGGTTCTAGCTAACCGTGACCAAATTCCCTATGCCATTATGGCGATGCCAGGAGTACACCGCGATCGGCTGTTGTATGTGGCTCAACGCTACGGTCGAGCCTTTCCCCACCTGCTAATTATTCCCGATCTTTTTGGTATGGCCAGCCTGTGGGTTGCCGCTCGCGATTTGGGTGGTGTCCTGGGGCTTGAATCCCGCCAGCAGCTATTGCTACCAGGTCCTAAACTGGCCAAAAGCCTGCTCGACAATTGTTTGACGCTGCTGGTGGGTATTGTTTGTCTGCCCCTGATTGCCCTGATTGCCCTGACGATTCGCCTCGATTCACCGGGGCCTATTTTCTATGCACAGGTCCGTATCGGTCGCAGAGGCCGTCCGTTTAAAGCCTGGAAATTTCGCACGATGGTGCCCAATGCAGACAAAGTGCTCAAAGAGTACCTGCATAGACAGCCAGAGCTGCGTACCCATTGGGACCAAGACCACAAACTAAAATACGATCCTCGCATTACGCGCGTCGGTCGGTGGCTACGCCGCACCAGTCTAGACGAGATGCCCCAGCTTTGGAATGTTTTGCGCGGCGAAATGAGCCTGGTTGGCCCCCGCCCCATCGTCCATGACGAGGTGCGTCGGTATGCCGATAAATTTGAACTCTATACCCAGGTACTGCCTGGACTCACGGGTCTATGGCAGGTATCAGGGCGTAACAATATCACCTACGAAGAACGGGTTAACCTCGACGCCTACTATGTTCGCAACTGGTCAGTTTGGCTAGATCTCTATATCCTTATTCGTACCGTGTGGGTGGTTTTGATGGGGGATGGTGCGTATTAATTCAGCTCAATCTACAGAAAGGTTTCTGACCATAGTACGCCCGCAGCCCGCATGGCTATGGTTAGGGGCACTGGTGGTGCTCCCCTTTGCTAGCTATCTAAGTTTGGCCATTTTAGTGGCGCTTATATTTCGCGCCCTTTATCAACGGTGCCATGCCATTGGCAGGGTGCTATGGCACCAGGGCTATGGTCTTTTGACCCTGGGACTATTGGTCAGTGCCTGCTTTGCCATCAGTCGAGGGGATGCGTGGCTGCAGCTAGCAAACTTTCTACCCTATTTTTTGCTAATTGGCGTCCTGTCGACGGCCCCCTGCTTTCGCCCCCCCAGCATGATGCTAACCACTGTGGCCCAAGCCTTAGTTCTAGGATCCTTACCCTTTAGTATCGCGGCCCTAGTTGAATATATTGTCAGGTTTCCTAGCATTGCTGCCCAGGTCTACGACTGGCCAGTGTTTCAGTGGGTTTTTGATGTGAGCTTTGCAGGACATCGTGCCCACGGTGGTCTGAGCCATCCCAACATTTTGAGTAACTATCTCACCATTGTTTTGGGTCTAGGTTTGGGGCTGCTGGTGGGGCAGATGCGTTCAGTCTCCAATGGGGTATCCAAACCGTCATTTAATATGCCCGCTAATATGACAGCCGCCACGGCAGCGGCCGTTAGCTTGGCGGGTGTCGGTATTTTTTGCACCAGTTCTCGCAATGGGCTGTTGGCAGCTGGCGTTTTGCTCCTGATTGCCGGATATCTGGCTCGGCGCTATCGCTGGGTATGGATATTGGGGTTGGCCATCTTCAGCGCTGTGGGGATAGGCCTGCTGTTCATGGGTTTTGGTGGGCGCTCCCTGAGTGTGGCCCTATTTGTTAACGATCCCCGCGTCGCCGCTTGGCAAATTGCGTTCGATTTGATTCGTCAGCGCCCCCTAACCGGGTGGGGACTGGGGGGCTTTAGCCATCAGTATGTGCCCTTTAGCGTCACTGGGCACGAACGTTTGTTTCATCCCCACAACCTTTGGCTCTACTTGGCCTGTGACACGGGGATTCCCACCATGCTGTTATTCTGCTGGGTGGTGGGGCGCACCTACATCGCTGGTATCCGTCGTTTGAGGCTTGCCCCCAGCCCCACACTGCTCAGCTATCTCCTAGGGTTTACCGGGTGTATTCTGTTTGCTCTATTCGATGTCACCCTGTTCGATGCCCGGATTAACGTGCTCAGCTGGTTTATCCTGGCGGGTTTGGGTATTTTGGTTAGCCACAGGCCTACAATCGGACGTGCAGAATAAACACCAGGGGCAAGCAAGCCAGGAAATAACCTTTTGTGACCCCAATTGTGCCCCCAGCGTCTGCCCCTAAAGATTCAGACCAAAACCGTGGACGCTTTTCAGATTAGTTTCGCAGCCTTGAAGCCATAGTAAAGACCGATGCCAGCACCCGCCGCGCCAAATAAGATCACTAAATAAACTAGCGCTCCAGTCATTACCCAACTCCTTGCTATAAAGGCTAAAAAAGCCGCCTACGTCATTATTGAAACATGTTTACTTACCGTTTGTCGTCACCGGTAAACCCCTTTGCCCTGAGTATGGGGTCTAATGTGAACCGCTAAAGCTAGAATGGAAAGCCTAGCGATTTGTTGGTTAGAAGCAGCGCATTTCCATGAGCAAAGGCACATTATTCGACAAAGTTTGGGATCTGCATACGGTCACTATCCTACCCTCTGGCCAGACCCAGCTTTTTATTGGTCTACACCTGATCCACGAGGTTACGAGCCCCCAAGCTTTTGCCATGCTGCGCGATCGCAACCTGCCGGTGCTGTTTCCCGAGCGTACGGTGGCCACGGTGGATCACATCGTCCCGACCGAAAACCAGGCTAGACCCTTTGCCGACAGCCTGGCCGAGGATATGATTGCCGCCTTAGAACGTAACACTCAAACCAACGGCATTCGCTTTTTTAATGTGGGGTCTGGCCACCAGGGGATTGTCCATGTGATTGCTCCTGAGCAGGGTCTCACCCAGCCGGGTATGACCATTGCCTGTGGCGACAGTCACACCTCTACCCACGGCGCGTTTGGTGCGATCGCATTTGGTATTGGCACCAGCCAGGTGCGCGATGTGCTCGCTTCCCAAACCCTCTCCCTCGCCAAACTCAAAGTCCGTCGCATTGAGATCAATGGCCCCCTCGCCCCTGGCGTCTACGCCAAGGACGTGACGCTGCACGTGATTCGTACCCTCGGGGCAAAGGGCGGCGCAGGCTACGCCTATGAATATGCCGGCAGCACCATCGAGGCCATGTCCATGGAAGAGCGCATGACCCTGTGCAACATGTCCATTGAAGGCGGTGCCCGCTGTGGTTATGTCAACCCTGACCAGACTACCTATGACTACATCAAGGGTAGGGAGTTTGCCCCCCAGGGCGATCGGTTTGCCCAGGCCGTTACCTGGTGGGAGAGCCTGCGCAGTGATACCGACGCTGACTATGACGATGTCGTTATTTTTGACGCCCAAGACATTGCCCCAACGGTTACCTGGGGTATCAGCCCTGACCAGGCCATCGGTGTAGATGAGGCGATTCCAGCCTTGACCTCCTTTACCGCAGACGAGCAGCCGCTGATCCAAGAGGCCTATGCCTATATGGATCTGGCCCCAGGTCAACCCATGTTAGGAACGCCCATTAACGTATGCTTCATCGGTAGCTGTACCAACGGTCGCCTCAGCGACCTGCGAGAAGCCGCCAAAGTAGCCCAGGGCCGCCGTGTGGCAACAGGTATCAAAGCCTTTGTGGTCTCCGGGTCAGAACAGGTCAAACAGCAGGCCGAGGCCGAAGGTCTAGATAAAATTTTTGTAGAAGCCGGTTTTGAGTGGCGAGAACCAGGCTGCTCCATGTGTCTGGCTATGAATCCTGACAAGCTCCAAGGGCGGCAAATTAGCGCCTCGTCTTCAAACCGCAACTTTAAAGGCAGACAGGGATCCGCATCGGGGCGCACCCTGCTCATGAGCCCTGCCATGGTCGCCCTTGCCGCCGTCAACGGTCAGGTGAGCGACGTGCGTAGTCTAATGACCGCAAAATAGCCCCAGAAGCCCTGAAAAGATCTGGCACTAAAAACATTTTTACAGCCCCATTCCTGGGACTGTAGGGGTTTGAAAATCTCTGCAATCGACAGGAAAGTCTTCTAAAGAACATCTAAGCCGCCCTGTCCAGGTGTCAGACAATTTTTTACTGGCGAGATATAAACAAGGTTAGGGGAAAGGTTTTAGTTTTCTTAACCTTTTGATTACCTCAGGTTAAGACGCGACTTTAATCATGTCGGTAATATCAACTAAGCAGATCCCATGACATTGCCCCACAACCGGGCGGCATGGGGCTTCTAAAAGCTGTTTTTAATACTGACGAATTTATCTATTCCGAGAAGCGGCAGTACTGGTCCATATTTAGCAGAATTATTCAAGCATTGCCGTTAACTAAAATACATCTGCTGCCGATTGCTCAAACTGCATTTACAGGGGCTTAGTCTTCTCTATGTCAGTATCCCAGCTTACTCAACTAACCCGAACCTCAGACCACTATATTGCTCTGCTTGAGCAGCTCTACCACGAGCGTAACCTGACTCAATTTACGGCAGGTCACAGCATTCCCCTCAGACGTGGAGAAATCTATGTCATCTGCCGAGGCATTGTACAGCTGCATACGATTCACCCGGATGGTAGTGAGACACTGCTAGGGTTAGCTGGTCCCTCCATGCCCTTTGGCCTTAGCTTTACAGGAGTTAGTCCTTACTGGGCAACAGCCCTGACGGCGATAGATATTTTACCCCTATCTATGGCAGAGCTTGAAAATTCGCCCACGCTGATGGCAGGACTGTTTTCCCACCTATCTAGACGACTCCAGCAATCTGAGGCCTGGCTTGCCCTTTCTGGAAAACGCTTGGTAGCCGATCGGCTCAGGCAGCTGCTGATCATGCTAGCTCAGGAGTTTGGTCAGGTAGAGACCCAGGGTGTAAAGCTAACCATCCGGTTAACCCACCATCAGCTGGCGACGACGATTGGGACAACGCGAGTTACGGTTACACGTTTGCTCAGGGACTTTCGCCGGGAGGGTTGGCTCACTATCCATCAGCGATATCTGATTTTGCCGTTGAGCATGCTGGCTTAAGCGTCGACAGCTGCCCCGGTTTATTTTGATACATTTTCAGGTTTTAGCCTTATGGCACCTATGGGTATTTGACAGTTTGTCAGATACCTTTTTTCCTTTTTAGGTGTTTAGAAGATACCGACATTTACACACACTTTAGAGTCCTTACAAGGATATGAAGCGGACTCGATACTTGTTCTGATATCCAAACATTTCTAAAAGCCAGTGATAATCTGGTTACGACGCCGCCGTAATTTAACTTTTTTAATTATTTGTCTTACTAATAACTCGGCCAGCTAGCCCATAACAGGTAGTGAATTATCTAACTACTTGGGTTAAGCTGTCCCAAATAGGTATTAATCCATCTCAACGCACTCGCTAAGCATTCAAACCATTAGGAATATATGGAGACTTAAGGAATCAAGGTTTAACCTTGCACCTTAGGTTCATTTGCCATATCCGTATGACCGCATCTTTGGCTCCTTTCCACTGAAATATCCATCAAATCTGACGATTCATGCTGACAACGTCCCAATCCGCCATCTCCCTTGAGCAGTTTACTGCCAGGATTCAACCCCTACTCAATCGTGTTTATTCTGATAAACAAATTGATACTCTAATCCCTCGGCTGTACGATCTGACCAAAGAGTATCTCAAAGCCCACTCTGCAGAAGATTTAGGCAAATGGGATCAAGACAAGATTTTGCTTATTACCTATGGCGATAGCATCTGTAGTGATGATGCCTCTCCATTACAAACGCTGCACCAGTTTCTCAATAGTTATTTGGCAGAAACCATAACAGGCGTTCATATCCTGCCATTTTTTCCCTATAGTTCTGACGATGGATTTGCTGTTATTGACTTTTTGGCAGTCAATCCCGCCCTGGGTGATTGGTCGGATGTGGAGGCCATTGGGCACAGTTTCAACCTTATGTTCGATTTGGTTGCCAATCATGTTTCTAGCCAAAGCGATTGGTTTCAACAGTTTAAGCAGGACCAGCTGCCAGGGCGTGACTACTTTATTACCCTGCCAGCAGATACACCAACGGCTGATGTGGTGCGGCCACGCAGTAGTTCTCTACTCACTCCTGTGGAGACTGTGCGGGGCGTGCAGCATGTGTGGACCACCTTTAGCGCCGATCAGGTTGACCTAGATTACAGTAACCCAGATATCTTTTTAGAATTTATCACTATTATTCTTGCTTATATTCGTCACGGGGCTCGCTATATTCGTTTAGATGCTGTGGGCTTTTTATGGAAATCCTTGAATACTTGCTGTATTCATCTGCCTGAGACCCATGCAATCATTCAAACGTTTCGTGAAATCTTGCAAATGGTGGATCCAGGCATAGCCATCATTACTGAAACGAATGTGCCAAACCGCGAAAACCTAAGCTATTTTGGCGATCGCAACGAAGCCCACATGATCTATAACTTTAGCCTGCCGCCCCTGCTGCTCAATGCACTGATGCAAGGTCGCGCGGATCACCTAAAGACATGGATGATGAGTATGCCTCCGGCCCCCATTGGCTGTGCCTATTTTAACTTTACCGCGTCCCACGATGGCATTGGCCTCAGACCGACTGAAGGTCTGTTGGAGGAGGGCGAATTTCAAACGCTGATCGAGACCATGCGCAGCTTTGGTGCCCAAATCAGCATGCGTAGAAAAGCCGATGGCAGCGAATCTCCCTACGAGATCAATATTGCTTTGTTTGATGCGCTCCAGGGAACGGCTAAGGGGCCAGACCAGTGGCAAATTGAGCGTTTTATCTGCTCCCAAACGGTGATGATGTCCCTGGAGGGAATACCGGCTTTTTATATCCATAGCTTGCTGGCTACCCCCAATGACCTAGAGGGTGTGAAGGCCACGGGGCACAATCGCTCGATCAACCGCCATCGCTGGAATAAAGCACGCCTAGATGGGTTATTAAGTGATTCAGAATCCCCCCAGTCCAAGGTCCTGAATGAGCTTTCTCGACTGATCAAGATTCGTCGTCAGCAAAAAGCCTTTCATCCCAACGCGACTCAGTACACTCTGCATCCAGAAAGTCCCGCTATTTTTGCCTTCTGGCGTCAGAGTATCGCCCGCGACCAGAGTATTTTTTCAATTCACAACCTGAGCGATCGGCCCCATACGCTGCGTCTGAGCGCGCTCAACCTGGTGAATACGGATACCTGGATTGATCTGATTAGCGGCGATCGCTTTGACGATCTGCATGCGGTTTATGAACTGCAGCCATACCAATCGGTCTGGCTGACTAATCGGCCCTATTATGACCCGGCCAATACGCCTAAGCAGGTGGATCTGGAGTTTCTGTACGAGGTTTAAAGGGACTGCCGCGCGATCAGCGACCGATCTTCAGCCATGGGTTGGCCCAGCCACCAGTGCGGGTAACCCAACGGCTGATGCTCAAAGCTGCAGAACATTCAGCATAATCCGCCCGCCCACAGCGGGCGGATATTTTATTAGAGACTGACGGTGATGAGAAAACCGGGTATCAGGTTACGATGGAAAACCGGCAGCGCCGCTATCGCCCCATCGGCCCCCTGGCAGCCCAACGGCTGATGGATTAGCCAGCCAGAAACACAGCAGGATAGTTTATTTATGTCTGAGACAACATCGACAACCCCTAAGATTAGATCGATTAGCGGGTCCGGCCTTCCTTTGCTGGGAAATGATATCGATACTGACCGGATCATTCCGGCTCGTTTTTTGCGCTGTGTTACCTTCGACGGTCTGGGGGAAAACGTGTTTGCAGACGATCGGGCGCAGCGTGATGGCATGCACCCTTTTGATCAAACCCAGTATCAAAATGCCAAAATTTTGGTGGTCAATAGCAATTTTGGCTGTGGCTCATCCCGAGAGCACGCACCCCAATCCATTATGCGTTGGGGCATCAGCGCCATCGTTGGCGAAAGTTTTGCGGAAATTTTTATGGGTAACTGTGTGGCCATTGGTATGCCCTGTGTGACAGCCAATTCCGACGCCATAGCCCAGCTGCAGACCTTGATTACCGATGTGCCAAACACCGACTTTACTCTGGATTTAGAGACCCTAACGATTACCGGCGGCGGTCTGCATCAGTCGGTTAACCTCAATGAGGGCAGTCGGCAAATGTTTATTAACGGCACCTGGGATGCCTGTGGCCAGCTGCTGCAGCGTTCGGAGCAGATAAAAGTCACCGCAGCGGCCCTTCCCTACGTCGGTTGGAGCGGCACCTGAGGCTAGTAGGGGCTAATAGGACATCGTCATTTCCCGAGGCATGGTGGTGGCACCTGAGCACACCACGCCTTTTTTTGCATCGATCGTAACGATGGAGCCATCGCGAATAATATCGGTAGCCCCGGCAACACCGACCAGTACCGGAATACCCAGACGCAGCCCCAATATCGCCGCGTGGCAGGTGTAGCTCGGATCTTCGGTAACAATTCCACCCGCTCGACGAATAATATCGACATAGTCGGCGCTGGTAGAGGGGACGACTAAAATTTCACCAGGATTAAAATTGCTAACGGTGAGGGCATTGTTCACCACCCGGGCGCGACCGCTCACGACCCCCTCACCAATACCCTTACCATGGCCCAGTACGGCGGTTACCAGCTCAACTTTGATCAAGTCTGTGGAGCCAGATACCCCCTGCAGGGTGCCTGCGGTCATGACGACAAGATCCCCATCGTGGAGCAGTTCTTTTTCTTGGGCAACGTTTATAGCCGAGTGGAAGGTTTGGTTGCTGGAGGGTAAATCAACCACCAGTAGAGGTTTGATCCCCCAGACTACCTGCAGCCGACGGGCCACCTCCACATGGGGGGTAACCGCTAGAATCGGCGTAGGGGGTCGAAACTTTGAGACATTACGAGCAGTGGCACCGGTTTTGGTCAGGGACATAATAGCGGCGGCATCAAGCTGGGATGCAATTTGCCCCACCGCCCGACTGATGGCGTTGGGAATAGTGCGACTAGTGTCGGTATCTGAGTTTTTGGTGAGCTGTTCGCGCTCCGTCCGCAGGGCAATCTTTGCCATGGTGGCCACGGCTTCCACCGGGTAGTCCCCCACCGCCGTTTCATTGGATAGCATCACCGCATCGGTGCCATCTAGAATGGCGTTGGCCACATCGGATACCTCTGCCCGGGTGGGGCGAGGATTATTCACCATGCTATCGAGCATCTGGGTGGCTGTAATCACAGGAATGCCCAGGCGATTGGCGGTGGCAATTAGCCGTTTCTGTAGAATCGGTACGTCTTCGGCGGGTAGCTCTACCCCCAGATCGCCCCTAGCCACCATTACCCCGTCGGACAGCGATAAAATCGCCTCCATCTGTTCGATGGCTTCATGCTTTTCAATTTTGACGATAACCGGTACCCGTTTGCCAGCGTTATCGATAATTTCCTTAATCTCGAGCACATCCTGGGGATTGCGGACAAAGCTCAGGGCAACCCAATCAACCCCCTGATCAAGGCCAAAGGCCAGGTCTACCTTGTCTTTTTCGGTGAGCGCTTTAATGGATAGATACACCCCCGGAAAATTAACGCCCTTACTGTTGGAAAGTTTGCCACCGACAACCACATCGCAGTGTAGTTCTCGTTTTTCCATATCTTTGCTGGCGACCCGCATTTCCACCTTGCCATCGTCCAACAAAATGGTGGCACCGGTGGGGACTTCTTCAACTAGCGGCCCATAAGTCACTGAGCTAATGGTTTGGGTGCCGGGTAGCTGGCGACTGGTCAGGATAAAACTATCACCGGTCTTGAGAATAATCGAGCCGGTTTCAAATTTGCCCAGGCGAATTTTAGGTCCCTGCAGATCCTGAAGAATACCGACGGGCTGGTTGAGCTCAAAGGAGAGCTGACGAATTAATCGAATACTGCGTTGGTGATCGTCATGGGTCCCATGGGAAAAGTTGAGACGCAGGGTAGTGGCACCAGCTTCAATTAGCGATCGCAACGTTGCAGGATCCTGAGTAGCCGGACCAATGGTAGATACAATTTTGGTCCGACGCAGGGCATGGCGCAGTGGCATAATGCTGTTGTGGGCTAGCCGTCAGTAAATTAAAGCAAACCACCGGATAGTATCATGTCGGGGTTCGCTTCTGCTCTGCCCCTTCCCGGCTACGGTTCTTCAAACTTAGATACTAAAGTGTTTCTTGAAGTTCCTGGATACATCAGCCTGATCGCATTTACTGAAACTGCTGGAAGCGCCCTGAATCTAAAGCTTTCACAAGAAATTGCCAGTATGTGAAGCCATATATGAGACAACGTCACAAAACTTTATTATTCCCTCTAGGTAGCGTATACTTCGAAACATAGGTGTGAAGGAGTATAGCTGTGGTTTCGGTGGCAACACGCCCCTCGAAGGTACTCAGACGAGTTCCTAAAGAGCTTTTAGACGCTGATAGTGGCGTCAGTCCAGATTTACTCATATTTGTTGGAGCTGTGGTGCTGGTCACGGTTGCCACGTTTGGGTATTTTTCCTGGAGCTTCCCCCGTTGGGTTTGCTTTGTATTGAATACGGTGGCGCTGCACCTGGTGGGAACCGTAATTCATGATGCCTCCCATAATTCGGCCCACCGTAATCGGGTTGTCAATGCAGTCTTGGGCCATGGCAGTGCCCTGATGCTTGGCTTTACCTTTCCTGTCTTTACGCGGGTGCATTTACAGCACCATGCCAATGTCAACGACCCAGAGAACGATCCGGATCATTTTGTCTCTACCTGCGGTCCGCTGTGGTTGATTGCACCGCGCTTTTTCTACCACGAGATCTACTTTTTTCAGCGGCGACTATGGAAGAAGTATGAGCTACTGGAATGGTTTTTAAGTCGTTTAATCTTTGTAGGTCTAATTTACTCGGCTTGGCGGTTTGATTTTTTGACCTATTTTGCCAACTACTGGTTTTCACCTGCCTTGGTGGTCGGTGTGGCCCTAGGGTTATTTTTTGATTATTTGCCCCACCGTCCTTTCCAAGAGCAAAATCGTTGGAAAAATGCACGGGTCTATCCAGGCCGCCTGTTAAATTTGCTGATTATGGGGCAAAACTATCACCTTGTGCATCATCTATGGCCCTCAATTCCCTGGTACAAGTACAAGCCCGCCTATGAGTTGATGAAGCCCCTACTGGATGAAAAGGGCTCGCCCCAATCATTGGGCCTCAGTCAAAGAAAGGACTTTTGGGGGTTTGTGTACGATATTTTTTTGGGGATCCGCTTTCACCACAGGAAAGGCGACCGCTAGCTGCTTGGGCTGACTAGGCTGTAACGCTGGTCCAGTCTGGCCTTAAGCCGCTAGCTTCCCGCAGATAGGGATGGTAAATTTGGGCTTGGGGGATATCCATATAGGCATGGATCAAAAAGCGAATACACATGGGCAGACTGCCATCTACCTGCATATGCTGTACATCTAGCAGGGGAACGGTGTCCCAATTGGGACGCTGCCGTGCGATCGCAGCTGGAAAAAT
>JBCDJC010000121.1:0-14990 GCA_038748225.1 Cyanobacteria bacterium P01_H01_bin.26
GATACGGGTTCATCCAGCAGCAGCAGGGTGGGCTGGTGCAGCACGGTGCGGGCCAGGCTCAGGCGTTGTTTCATTCCCCGCGATAGGGTGCTAATCAGGGCACGGCGTTTGTTCTCCAGGTCGACTAGGGTCAGCACGTCGGTAATCCGCTGCTGCAACGCCCCACCGCTGAGATTGTAGAGCCGTCCAAAGTAGTCTAGATAGCTGTTGACGCTCAGGTCGTTGTACAGGGGAAAGTCATCGGGCAATAGACCCAGCTGACGTTTTATCTGGGCGTTGGGGCGACCGCGTTTAAGGGGTTGCCCACCGATGACAATTTCGCCTGCCGTGGGTTCTTCAGCGGTGGCGAGCAGGCGTATGAGGGTGGTTTTACCAGCTCCGTTGGGGCCAATTAGCCCATAGACTTCGCCCAGGGGAATGGCTAAATCGACGCTTTTGACAGCAACATGGTGGTCAAACTGTTTGGTTAACCCTCGGGTTTCGACCACAAGGGGATGGGATAAAGGCTGGGACAAGGCTTCAGGCATACCGCTGAAAAGTTGACAGGGTCTGGAATCGGGGTTTGGGCATCGGCTTTTTCGACGCCCCAAACCTACTACTGTTGGCGCCGGTGCGCTCAGGAACCCACGCTTAAATAATACGAAATCCTAGTCAATCGTTGCCGATATTAAGGGGCAGACGAGGATTCTGATACCGGCTCGGGGGTGCCGTCCTGCTGCAGCACGGTCTGCCAAACTTGAATACGGCTCTGGGCGGTGACGTAGGCATTGGCCTGGGAGGGAATTTGTTCGGCCAGATAAATCGCTCGGTCCAGACTGCTGCGGGCCTCGCTGTCGGCCAGGTCTAACAGATCCCAACTCCAGCGATTGATCTGCTGGGTGGCATTTTGATAGTGGGCGCTGTCGGCTGGGATTTGATTGGCAAGGGTAATGGCACTGGCTAAATCATTGGCGGTGCCGGAGCGGGCTCGACTGGCGGCTGTCTGGAGTCGGGTTTGATTTTGTTCCTGGTCGCGCCAGCTGGCTAGCTCGGTTTGGACTTCTCCGTATAAAGAGCGTTCGGGGGAAACCCGGGATGCGATCGCAATCGCATCCACCAAGTTACCGGCCGCCGCCAGCCTGCGGGCGTTGTCGAGCAGCGGCCGGTCTTCAATCGCCTCAATCTGCCCTTGCCAGCGCGAAATCCGGGCCTCGGCCTCATCGCTCAGGGCGCGTCCCGGTCGAATTCGCCGGGCCTCTTGGATCGCCAGCGTTAACCCCTGGGGTGTGCCAATCCCGGCTAGCTGATCGGCCTTGTTTAAGGTGGGCAAATCCTCGGTGGTTTGTACCCGCTCCTCCCACTGGTCAATTTGGAGCGAAACTTCCTCCCAGCGAGGATTGCTGCGCCCAATTTGCTGGGCCTCATCAATCGCTAATCGCAGATCGTTGATGTTACCCTGGGCGGCAATCTGCCGGGCCGTGTCCAGCTGCGCCAGCGCTTTTAATTCCGAACGCCAGCTTTGAATCAAACGCTGGGCTCGATCGTAGAGGGGGCGATCTTGCCCCAAGCTTTGCAATCGGTTGATGGCAGCGTCCAACCCCAGGGCATCGCCGCTCCAGGCCCGCCGGTAGGCTTCTGTAAATACCCTAAAGTCGGCCACTTCCCGATCTAAACCCTCGTCCTTGGGGATAGTCGCCAAAATCTCTTCGGCCTCGGGCAGCTGCTGACGGGCCAGGGCGGCTTCGGCCAGACCGAGCATATCCCGCGCAATCGTTTTTTTCAGGTCCTTGGCTTCGCCATAGAGCACACTTTCAGCTTGAATCGACCCGAGCAGTTTGAGGGCCTCCTTGAGGCTGCTAACGGTGCCCCGGTCGGCCAAAAGCCTGACTTTGCCAAGTTTGCGGCTGTCTTCACGGGCCAGGGCAATCAGCTTGGTCAGTTCGGTGTACTGGGTCTGTGACCAGTGGTCATTGCTGACATCTAGCAGCTGCACCGACAGGCTAAAGGCGGCCTTAAAGTTGCCGTCCACCAGCTGCTGTTTTGCTTTTTCAAAAATCTCGGAACCGTCCGCCCAAATTCTCTGCCAGCGGCGGATGCTGCTTTCCACCTGGTCGGCGGCGGCGGTGTGGGTGGGAATTTTATTGGCGGTTGCGATCGCATCCTCCAGCTCTCCCTGGTGAAACTGCTCATCCGCCAGGTCCAAAATTTGGCTGGCCCAGCGCTCCACCTTGGCATCAATCTCAGACCGCAGCGGATGATCGTCCGGCAGCCGACCCACCAGGGCAATCGCCTCCAGCAAAAAGTCAACGCTGCCCTGGTTGGCATAGGACTCCGCACACTGCAGCCGCATCGCCGCCGACGCCGTCGGCCAAAAAATCGCCCGACAGTTGGGCAAATTTGGCATCCGAAATAGGCTAGTTACCGCAAACGCCAGGGTTCCTGTCAGCAGCGCCAGGGTGGTCAGCAACAAAAACTGCCAGCTGCCGATCCACCGAAAAGCCGTTAACCCTCCTATGCCAGCGGCATCAGCGGTAGAGGCCCCTCCAGCGGCGGCATAGGAGGGGGCCGGAGGGGCTGGCGGCTGGGGAGCTTTTCGCTGGGGGACCGGCTGTGGCCCAGACGGAGCCTGGGACCGACTACGCGGCACAGAAACAGGCTTAGACGGACGACGACGATTGCGTTTGGGGCTCATAAACGTATCAGCCAGTGAAAATATATGGCGAATATGGCGCTACTGTAGCGCACTGAGTCGGAAGTATAGCAAACGTCTCGATCTGTGGGGATGGTTACACGCCCCGTTGGTGCTAATCAAGCATTTTTAGAGATACAAGCGGTCTTAAGCAGTCTTAATACAAGACGACAGACGCCACCCGATCATAGCTAAAGCCGCTCAAATTTTAAGGCTGCAAGCTGCATCGCTAGCCCTATTTGTCGGAGCCGCTGGCGCCCCCCATCCAGACAGCTAGGCACCGACATTGCCCACAACCAAAACCCTAACAGTACTACCCGCCGGCAGTAGAGTTTCCCCCACCGGCACCACAGCCAGTCCGCTGGTTCGACTGAGATTGATCAAATTGCCAGAGCTATGACCGCCCGCGGCCAAGGCAAACCGATAGCCGTCATCCCCCGATGATAGCTGTCCCCACAGATAGGTCTCCCGCTGGCCACTGGCCCTGAGATCGCTATCCGTTTTTGCCCAGACAAACCTGGGCGACCAGCCCGTACTTTGCCCCGATAGCTGCCGCAGCGCTGGCTGCACAAACCGCCAAAAGCTGACCAACGATGAAACCGGATTGCCCGGTAGACCAAAGTAAAGCTGAGGGTTGGTATCCTTACCAAAACTAGCCACCGTTAGGGGTTTACCCGGCTTTACCGCCACCGCTCGAATGTGAATCGTAGCGCCCAGTTCCGCTAAAACCTGGTCCACATAGTCATAGTCTCCAACGGACACCCCCCCGGATGAAATCACCCAGTCAGCCTGGTTCAGGGCATCGGCAATGGCCCGCTGCGTAGCCGCTCTTTGGTCCGGCACAATCCCCAGGGGCATCGGCACAGCCCCCGCCTGCTCGATCAGCGCCGCCAGGGCATAGCGGTTAGAATCCACAATTTGGCCAGGTCCCAGGGGCTGGTGGATATCCACCAGCTCATCCCCCGTCGATAAAATTGCCAGCTGGGGTCGTCGGTACACCGGCACCGTGACACACTGCGCCGCCGCCAGCACCGCTATTTCCGCCGCACCAATAACCGTTCCAGGGGCCAATAGATCAGCCCCAGCTCGGTAAAAACTCCCCTGGCTGCGGACAAAGGACCCGGCCCCAGGCGATACCACCACCGTGACCCGCGCCCCGTCTCGCTGGGTGTTTTCCTGCATGACAACGGTGTCGGCCCCCTCAGGTAGCAGTCCCCCGGTAAAGATTCGGGCCGCCTCCCCCGGCTGCAGGGTACGCTGCGGTACCTGCCCCGCCGGAATTTCTTCCACAATGGTTAGGGTTGTGGGCACCGTCGCCACGTCCGCGTAGCGCACCGCATAGCCATCCATCGCCGAATTATCCCAGTGGGGAAAGTCTAGCTGGCTGCGGACGGTTTGACCGAGCACGCGACCCAGGCTTTCCGCTAGGGACACCGTCTCAATATCACTGACGGGCATCACCAGGTCCAAAATCAATTTTTCCGCAGCTTGTACAGACAGCATAGGCTCAGTAGGGTTAAGTTCAAATTAGCTAGGCATCCCACCACCATATCAAGCACCATGACCACCCTTGCCACCACCCTCAAACAGCGCCGTCAGCGGCTGGCCAGTCACCTGGAGGCCCCCGCTCTGCTCTGGTCAGGACAGTCCACCCCACGTAACTTTGCGGCCAATACCCACCCCTTTCGACCCAGCAGTCACTTTCTCTACTTTGCCGGGATTCCCCTAGAAAACGCGGCGATTTATCTAGCCGACGGCCACCTAACCCTGTTTATGGATGAGGCCACCCCCGCCCAGGCCCTGTGGCACGGACCCAGCCCTAGCCGTAGTGAGCTAGCCCATGGCATTGGTGCTGGCAAAGCCCTACCCCTAGAGGATCTAAAGCATTTTATCAATGACCAGGTTGCCACCCTGAGGGTGCAGGACAGCGCCACCGCCCGCCAGCAAGAACAGCTGTTGGATCGTTCTATCCCAGCAGCAAAGCACTCCCAGGGACAGGATCTAGAATTGCTCCAGGCCATTGTGCAGCTGCGTACGTGCCACGATGGCTATGCCCTGGCTGAGCTGCGTCGTGCGGCCGGGGTTTCAGTCGCAGCCCACAGGGCGGGTATGGTAGCCACGGTCCCCGGTCTAAAAGAAGCTCATATCCGGGCGGCTATGGAGCAGATAATTACGGCCCAGGGGATGACCTGTGCCTACAACAGCATCGTCACGGTCCAGGGCGAAGTGCTCCATAACCATCACTACCACCATTCCCTAGGGGAAAATGACCTGATCCTGGCCGATGTCGGCGCAGAAACTGATACGGGCTGGGCTTCGGATATCACCCGCACCTGGCCGGTGGGCGGTCAGTTTTCATCCACCCAGCGTGACCTTTATGAGGTGGTGCTCGCGGCCCATGATGCTTGCATAGAGGCGGCAAAACCTGGAATAGAATACAAGGATTTGCATCTGTTGGCCGGTCGGACCCTAGCCACAGGACTGGTGGACCTAGGCATCCTTAGGGGCCAGCCAGACGATTTGGTTGAGCAGGATGCCCATGCTTTGTTCTTTCCCCATGGTGTTGGGCATCTGCTAGGGCTCGATGTCCACGATATGGAAGATCTGGGCGATTTGGCTGGGTATGCCCCCGGTCGGAGTCGCAGCGATCGCTTTGGTCTGGGGTTTCTACGACTGGACCGGCCGCTTCGGTCGGGCATGGCGGTCACCATTGAGCCGGGTTTTTACCAAGTGCCGGGGATTTTGGACGATCAAAATAATCGGCAGCGCTACGCCAACGTAGTTAACTGGGAACGCCTCGCCCAGTTTGATGACGTCAGGGGAATCCGCATCGAAGACGACGTGTTGATTACGGATCGGGGCTGTGAGGTGCTAACCGCCAAGCTACCCACCCAGGCCCATGAAATTGAGGGGCTAGTAGCTGGTTGAAACCGGCCCCTATCTCATCGTCACAAATTCTTCCGCAGAGCTAGGATGAATCCCCACCGTGGCATCAAAGTCAGCCTTGGTGGCCCCCATCTTGATGGCAATGGCCACACCCTGAACAATTTCAGCGGCCCCATCGCCCACCATGTGTGCCCCCAGCACCTTATCGGTCTGGACATGCACAATCAGCTTCATCAGCGTTTTTTCTTCTAGCTTTGGCAGGGTATAGTACATCGGTCTAAACCGAGACCGATAGACCCGAATGGCGGCCTCACCGTACTTTTCGATGGCCTCGCCCTCGGTCATCCCCACGGTGGCCACCTCCGGGGTAGTAAACACGGCTGAAGGGACATTTTCATGACTCATCACCCGCCGCTTGCCGCCATAGTGGACATCGGCAAATACGCGACCTTCATTGATGGCAACGGGGGTAAGGTTAATGCGGTCAGTGCAGTCTCCGACGGCGTAGATGCTGGGTTCTGTTGTCTGGCTGTGGGCGTCTACGACAATGGCTCCCCTGTGCACTTCGACGCGGGTGTTCTCTAATCCCAAATTCTCCAGGCGAGGAATGCGCCCCAGGGCAGCCAGACCGACCACATCGGTCAGCACCATTTCATTGCTTTCTAGGTTGACCCGCAGCCCCTGGTCGGTTTTTTCAAGCCCCACTAGCCCATCGTTAATAATCCGAATACCGTGACGCAGCATGGCATCTTGCACCTCGGTGCGAATATCCTCGTCAAAGCCGCGTAAAATCTTATCGCGACGCAGAACCTGGGTGACCTCTGTGCCCAGGGCATTGAGCACACAGGCAAACTCGCAGCCGATATAGCCGCCCCCAAAGATCACCATGCGCTTGGGCTGCTGGGCCAGGCTAAAAATCTGATCGGAGGTAATGGCCAGCTCAATCCCTGGAATATTGGGTCGGCTGGGTTTACCGCCCACGGCGATTAAAATTTTTTCGGCGGTGACGGTCTGGTCTGCCACCTCAATCGTATGGGGGTCAAGGATGCGGGCATGGCCGGTGTATAGGGTCACCTCCGCATTGTCAATCATGCGCTGATAGATGGCGTTTAGCCGGTTCACCTCTGCATTGACCGCGTCAATCATATGGGACCAGTCAAATTTGCCTGGCTCAAACGTCCAGCCGTAGCCCGCAGCCTCTTGCACATGGCTGGCAAAGTGGGACGCATAGACCATTAGCTTTTTGGGTACACAGCCACGATTGACGCAGGTACCCCCCAACCGGTCAAATTCTGCCACGGCAACCCTGGCACCGTATTGGGCGGCTCGCCTGGCGGTGGCAATCCCCCCTGAACCCGCACCAATGGCAAACAGGTCAAAATCGTAGGCCATGTTCCCTTTCTCCCAATATCGACGACCCTAGTATCGACGCCTAGATCGCTGAGCTGACCAGGGTCGCGTAGTCTATCTATCCTATCGTTTGTCCATTGGTTCGAGAGCTGTCGGAGCGTTCTCTTGGTGGCTAGCGGGTTACCAGTTTTTTGATTTGGGCTAGCTTGGCTGGTTTGTAGGGGGCATAGCGCCAGTCTAGATCAAACCAAAACGTCTTTTTGAGAACGCTCTTGTGGTGGGAAAAGGTATCGAATGTGGCCTTACCGTGGTAACTGCCCATGCCGCTTTGGCCAACACCGCCAAAGGGTAGACCGGGGACACCGATGTGTAACACCGTATCGTTGAGGCACACCCCCCCGGATGAGGTGTCCGTCAGCACCTGCTGCTGTTTGGCTTGGTCACGGGTAAACAGGTACAGAGCCAGGGGTTTGGGGCGGGTGTTGATTTGGGCAAGGGCCTGGTCAAACCGATCGTAGGTTAAGACGGGCAAAATGGGGCCAAAGATCTCTGCCTGCATGACCGGGGAGTCCCAGGTAACACTGTCTAGCACCGTGGGGGCAATGTAGCGCGTCTGCCTATCGGTTTGGCCACCGATAAGGACCGTGCCGCTATCGAGTAGACCGCTCAGCCGGTCAAACTGTCGCTGGTTGATGATGCGGCTGAGGTCGGGGCTTTGGGACGGATCGTCGCCAAAAAAATCGCGGATGGTGGCGCTCAGCTTGGCTAAAAAGCTGTCTTTGATGGCGCGGTCAATCAGCAAATAGTCCGGGGCGATGCAGGTTTGCCCCGCGTTGATAAATTTTCCCCAGGCGATACGCTTAGCCGCGTGATCGAGGTTGATGTCAGCATCAATGATGCAGGGACTTTTACCGCCTAGCTCCAGGGTAACCGGGGTAAGGTGTTTGGCGGCAGCGGCCATGACAATGCGACCAATCGCAGTGCCGCCTGTAAAGAAAATATGGTCAAATTTTTCGGCGAGTAGCTGCTGACTGACATCGGCATCCCCTTGAAAAAGGCTGATGTAGGCGGGGTCAAAGGTGTCGGCAATCAGGTCAGCGACCACCTGGGCCGTGTGGGGCGCATGCTCAGACGGTTTGAGAATGGCACAGTTACCCGCTGCGATCGCACCCACCAGCGGCGATACCATCAGCTGAAATGGATAGTTCCAGGGACCAATAATCAGCACCACCCCCAAGGGGTCCGGCTGCACCCAGGCCGAGGAGGGAAAGTTTTCCAGCGTTGTTTTTACCCGTTTGGGCTTCATCCAGGTTTTGAGTTTTTTAATCGCCAGGTTAATTTCAGAAAGGGTGGCAATTTCAAAATAGGCTTCAAACTCAGGTCGCCCCAGGTCGGCCTTAGCCGCCTCTACAATGGCCCCCTGCCGCTCGATAATGGCCTGCTTCAGCCTGGCCAGCTGGGCCAGGCGAAAGTCGATGGGTTTTGTCTGACCGGAGGCAAAAAATGCCCGCTGCTGGGCCAGGGTTTGGGGAATCGGGAGAGGTTTTGTCAGCTGAGCTGTCATGGGGATATGTGCCGGAGGTAGATTGGGTGTGGGTTTATGGCAAACCAGTGCATGCCTGTACCGCACATAGCTGTGCCATCTCAGGCTTCCAGCGATTTGCTGTGAGCTATATGTGCAAAGCTATATACCCATGATGTCTTGAACTTATGGTTCTGGCCAGCTAATGCCGACTAGATGGTGGGCGGTGCCCACCCTACGCTTGCATGTTCCAAACTACCCGTCGTCGTTTAGCCTTCTGGTACACCAGCGTTACCGCCATTTTGCTGATCATTTTTGCTAGCGGCGTGTATTTCTATGTCCGCAATACCCTCGTAGAACGGGTGGACGATACCCTCAACCACGTGGTGGAGGTGGTGCAGCGTTCCCTGGTGATAGAGGCCGCCGCCCCCTCAGCCGGGCGGGTTTTGACGGCGGTGGGGGTAAAGGGAGAAGCCCCGCTACAGGTCAATGTGGACGATAGTTTTCGGGACAATGCCCCCACCCTAGAAGACGATCACATCGACATCGAGTGGTTTGATCCCAATGGTCAGCTCCAGTGGAGTACCCTATCGGTGCCGATGGGACTACCGCTCCAGGTGAATGCGGCTGGGAAGACCGTCCATTTAAAGACCGCCCAGGGTACCGCCCAAGATGGCGATCAGGTACTCAGACAAATCAGTCGCCGGGTGCAGGTCAACGGCCAGGTGCTGGGGTATCTGCGGGTGAGCCATCCCTGGTTTGAGGTGAGTAAACCCAGCCGCCAGCTGGTAATTGATCTCAGCCTTTGGTCCGGGCTGGTGATTGTGGCCACCGGCACCATTGGTTGGCTACTATCGGGGCTGGCCATGGCTCCGGTACGCCAGTCCTATCAACAGCTCAAACAGTTTACCGCCGATGCCTCCCACGAACTACGCAATCCGATTGCGGTGATTCAAACCAATGTGCAGGTGGCCCTCGCCGACCCGGACACCGCTTTTCAGCACAGCCAGCTGCAGCTGGTAGAGCGACTGACCCGACGCCTGGGGCGGCTAGTGGATAATCTTTTATTTTTAGCCCGCCAGGATGGTGGCCTGATCCCCATGCAGTGGGAGCATCTAGACCTGCACAAACTGCTGCTGGACGTGGTTGAAGAACAGGAGCTGGTGGCACAAAGCCAGGGGTTAGACCTGGCCTACCAGCCTGTAACCACAGGAGAAGATAGGCTTTCGGGCGATCGCGACCAGATCGTACGTCTGTTGACTAACCTGATTAGTAATGCCATTCAATACACCCCTAAGGGCACGGTGACGGTGGCCCTACAAACTCTCCAGTGGCAGGGGCAACATGCCTACCAAATAACCGTACGAGATACGGGTGTGGGTATCCCCCAGGAACTACAAGAACAGGTGTTTGATCGGTTTTACCGGGTGGATAAGGCGCGCAGTCGGCGCGATGGTAACGGGTCAGGGTTGGGGCTTGCGATCGCAAAGGCCATTGTCACCAACCACCACGGCCATATCCAGCTAGAAAGCCAGCCGGGCCGGGGCACCACGGTCACCGCCACGCTGCCATGCCAGGGGTAGCCTACCGCATCAAACGGGCCACATCCCCCGGTGTAAAGGTCTGCTCAACCACCGTCCCCGGTTTACCCATGGGTTTGGCCTGTCCCTGGTTGTAGGTCAGCACTACGCCACCCGCATTCCCGGCTCGAATCGTCAGGGACTCTTTAGCCGTCCAAGAGCGCTCGGTCCCCTCTTGCAAAATACCTTCGTAGGCGGGGTCACCATCGGCGGTCACCCGGACCCAGGACTGTTGTACAAATTCAACATCCACCACAATGGGCTCAGCGGGTTTGACCTCTTCGGGCTCGGCCGGTGGGGCAGCCGGTTCTGGGGGTGCCGCCTGTCTGGGGGTCAACTGCTCAAATGCCGTGGGGTCCACAATGGGCTCAGCGACATTCTGGGGAATCGCCCGCTGCATTAGGTAGGATAGGCCGCTGATGGAAACGACGATCAGCACCACATAGGCTGCGTATAAATGATACGGACGCAGCTGTAGAGACTCCCGTGCCCAGCTGCCACCCTGCCGTTTGGGGTCAGGGACCGCCACATATTGGCTAGCCAAAACATGCCCCTCTAAACCCAATACGTCACCGTAGCGGCGAATCAAACCCTGCACGTAGATCAGCTCAGGCAGCTCATCCATGCGAGCTTCCTCTAGCGCCATCAGCAACCTGGAACGCACCAATACCCTACCGGCCAGATCCTCCAAAGACTGACCGCTTGCCTTGCGAGCATCGCGCAGCACTGCACCTATGTGCAGTAGCTGCTGCTGCTGGATACTCGTGTAGCCTTGCCGTTTCATAGGGTCGAAATAATTCTCAACAATTTAAACATATACATAAGCCTACACGGCTTGTAGAGATAGCTCAAAGGAGGGCGAGCAGATTGGCTATCTCCTCGGGGGTCAGCTCGCGACATTGCCCCATGGACAGGTCATCCAGACGGATGCAGCCAATCGCACTGCGGTGCAAGCTGACAACGGGATGCCCCAGCTGCTCGGCCACCCGTCGAATCTGCCGATTACGTCCCTCCCGCAGCACAATTTCCAACAGGGCAGGAGGCTTGGGGGATAGCAGCTTAACTTGAGCCGGTGCGGTCAATTGCCCCGCCAGACTCACACCGCGACGCCACCTTTCTAGGGTGTCCGCCTTGGGAGAACCTTCTATCCTGACACGATAGGTCTTGTCAACATGGTGCCGGGGATGGGTCAGTGTTTGGGTGAGCTGGCCGTGGTTGGTTAACAGCAGGGCCCCGGTCGAGTCTGTGTCTAACCGACCCACCGGATGGAGACGGATATCCCCTCGGCGTAGCTCCCCAGGTAGTAGGTCAATAACGGTTTTTCGCCCCTGGGGATCGTCACAGGTGGACACTACGCCTCGAGGTTTATTCAGCAAAACATATCGTTTGCCCGGAAGGTTATCAGGCCTGAGCGGTCGGCCATCAATTCGAATATCGTCCACAGCCGGATTTGCCCGCTGACCAATGTGAGCCTTGACACCGTTGACGGTGATATGGCCACTGGAAATCAGGGCTTCCGACTGCCGTCGTGAGGCAATCCCCCACTGCGAAAGCAGCTTCTGTAATTTTTCATCAGACAGCGACTGGCTAGACAAATGTTCAGTAAATCTACAGATGTAGCCCTCAAATAAACAGCTTCCTGGTGCATCTTATAGCACTTTTATTCAGTAGATGTAATTAAAAACCTTACTTTTAGTATTTCAAATGGCCAGCAACTCAGTAATTATACGGAGACGGGCGATCAAACCATATCAGTACCCGTTGATGACTTGGGTAGCCAAACCTGGAGCCAGGCTCCGCCAGTATCAGGATGATTTTGGGCCTGGACCATGCCCTGGTGGGACTCTACGATTTTTTGGACGATGGATAGCCCTAACCCGGTTCCCTTTTCAATGGCGTCGTTCCCCGAGCGGGTGCGGGACATGTCAGCCCGGTAAAACCGATCAAACACGTGGGGCAGATCCTTCTCTAGAAAACCGGTCCCACAGTCATACACATCCAGCCACAGTCCTCGGGTGGCCCCCCTGTCTGACTCTTTGAGATGGACGTGGATACTGTGGTCGGGGGGACTGTATTTTAGGGCATTGTCGAGCAGGTTTAGCACCATGCGATAGACCAGACCGCTGTTGAAGCGTGCGATCGCACGCTTAGGCCCCTGGTAGTCAAAACACTTGTTCTGCTGCTTGGCTTGGGGTTCCAGGCTTTGCCATGCCTGGTGCAGCACCCCGACCAGGTCAGTTTCCTCCAACCGCAGCGGCTGCCGCTGCTCCAGGTGACTGAGGCTCAGCATGTCGTCCACCAGCGCGCTTAGACGATTCACCTCCCGCAGCAGCCGATCGGCCCAGGTTGCTAACCCGGGATCGATGCGATTGCGCAGGGTTTCACCCACCAGGCGAATAGACGTCAGCGGCGTTTTCAATTCGTGGGCCACATCCGAGGTCCAGCGATCCCGCTGCTGCGCCAGCATGACCGCCTCCTGACGATTTTCAAGAAACACACCGACGTGGCCCCGGTTCAGGGGGATACCATAGCCGCTCAAGGGATAGGCCGGTCGCTCCAGCAGATTGGCTGGATCTGGGCCAATCGAGCGAAAGGTCCAGTCTTTTCTACACTCAGTCTGGGTAATACGGGTTTGCTCCACCAGCTGGTCCAACTCATAGGAGCGGGCAATCGCCAGCAGCAGCCGGGGGGGATTGTGGTCAGTTTGCTCAATACCCAAAAGCTCCTGGGCTTTTGGATTACACCACAGCAGTCGGTTTTCCTCGTCAATCTTTAAGTATCCCAGCGGGGAACTGCGCAGAATCCGAGTTCCCTCATCCACTTCAGCCTGAAGTTCACTGACAGCCTGATTCTGACTGGCCATGGCTCTGGCAATCTGAGTCTCATCGGAAAACGTCTGAACTTCAGGTTTGAGCCGCATGCGATCAAACAAAGCCTTGCGTCTGGCCCCCAACCGCAGCTGAAAAAAGAGCAAACACCCAAGCCCAATGGATAAACCGGCTAAAAAAGAGAGCACAGCACGTTAGGATTACTGCCCCTAGAATACCCTAGGGAGAAATCAGGACCTGGTTTAGACCTATACCCCAGAGGCCAGACCGGGTCATCCATAGCCCCCGGCATAGCTAACACGATGGCATTTGAGCACAAGGATGTGTCGCCCGCTGGCAAACGCAAAAAAGGTTCCTCCAGAAGAAGGAACCTAATGACATCAAAAACAAAGTGAACGGGTCAGTCTAAATGACATGGACCCGACCGAGGTCAGCACTAGCGAACCTGGGCACCGCGATAGGTAAGACCATGTACAGAGCCCTGGGCATTGCCTACGGCCTTTTTCACACGATAGGATACACCCCGGTAGCAAACGAGATCGCCATCTTCAACGGTAACGTTGCGCTCGGGTGCAGTGTATTTGACTCCACGGTAAGACAGTTGCATGGATTTCGCCTCCTTAATTTAGACGTAGAGAGTTAAGATGAGGCGCGTTCCTTCGGAGCTGATAGCTTAGCTATCTTTCCTACTTCCGTTCCCACCAAGATTAGCTACGTAGATGCAATTAATCTGAATGAGGAATGAACGTTTTGTTTCTGTACTCAAATATACAGAAACAACTATTGAGTTGTCAACAGGTTTTTTGAATCTTTTTTCGAGAACCGTCTGAGCTGTATTACCGTGGGGCTCAGACCCTGTGCTCAGATAGATCTGATCTTTGGTTCCGGTTGGGTTACCCTGCGAACAGGCACTGCCTGCGTAACCGACGTACCTTTTTTCCGATGCACCAGACCATCCCACCCCACCGCTTTTACCCTTACCTCACCTGGCAAGAGGTGGCTGCCATGGCCGATAAGGACAACGTCGTCATCGTTCAGCCGGTGGGAGCGATTGAGCAACATGGCCCCCACCTGCCCCTGGCGGTGGATACGGCCCTGGGGTTGGCGATCGTTGGCCGTGCCCTAGAGCAGCTCGACCCGTCGATTCCGGTCTACTGTTTGCCCCCCCTGTGCTACGGCAAATCCAACGAGCACTGGAGCTTTCCGGGGACCGTAACCCTGTCGGCCTCAACGCTGATGGCAGTCCTGAACGATGTGGCCGACAGTATCTACCGGGCTGGGTTTCGTAAGCTGGTGCTGCTCAATTCCCACGGGGGCCAGCCCCAGGTGCTAGATATTGTGGCCCGCGATCTGCACCAGCGTCGGACTGATTTTTGGATATTTCCCCATTTTGTCTGGCAGGTGCCCCATAGCGTGGGCGAGCTGTTGAGTCCCCAGGAGCGCCAGGAAGGCATCCACGCCGGGGATGCGGAAACTAGTCTGATGTTGGCTATTTTGCCGGACCAGGTACATATGGAGCGAGCGGTCAAGGAATATCCGCCCGCCCAGGAGGGCTTGCTAAGCCTGGAGGGGGCGCTGCCCTTTAGCTGGACGACCCGCGATATTTCTAAAAGCGGCGTTGTGGGGGATGCCACCGTTGCCACGGCGGCTAAGGGAGAAAAGATTCTGGCGGATGTAGCGGCGGGTTGGGTAACGGTTTTGGAAGAAATCTATCGGTTCGCCCCCCCCCAGCGCTGGGGGGATTAGTCGAAGGGCAAAATAGGGAGCACCCCTCCATTTGTTGCATAAGGAGTTTCCATGCTGAGCGATAAACAGACCATGCCCCACCAGGCTGCTGCCCCAACAGCGGCGGCAGCTGAGCCAAAGACCGGCGACAAACCGGTCGTTACCCTGGCGGTTGACATTGGCGGTAGCGGCATTAAGGTCATTTTGCTAGATGAGGCAGGACAGCCCCTGGGGGAACGGGCTCGGCTCAAAACACCGGCACCAGCCACACCGGACGCGGTGCTGGCTGAGATCGCAACGCTAGTCGCAGACCAGCCCGCCTTCGACCGAGTATCCGTGGGGTTTCCAGGGGTGGTGCGCCACGGGGTTACCTACACCGCTGTCAACCTGGATCGGGCCTGGATCGGCTATCCCCTAGCCGAACGGCTGAC
>JBCDJC010000122.1:0-14896 GCA_038748225.1 Cyanobacteria bacterium P01_H01_bin.26
ATCTTGCTGGATAATGCCACGGCTCAAACCTATGAAGCGGTTGTTTCCCTCGGTAGCGGCACGGTGAAATCCTGGGAGCATATTCCTGGGGTGCAGCCGCCGATTATGCTAGATGAGTTTGTAGAATGCGAGGCGGCGGTTAAGGCCAGTGAGGAATTTCGAGCTGCGATCGCAAAGCGTGGCATCACCGATCCAGACCTGGTGATGGTAGATCCCTGGTCCGCTGGCAACTACGGCATTGCTGAAGAAGAAGGGGTGCGTCTTTCCCGTGCCCTGTGCTGGGTCAAGGCCAACCCCACGGACAACGGCTATGCCCGACCGATTGAAGGTGTGATTCCTGTAGTGGACCTCAACAAAATGGAGGTAATCCGGGTGGAGGACCACGGTGTTGTGCCGTTGCCGCCCAAGGATGGTAACTATACCCCTGAGTATGTTGAAAACTACCGGCAAGACTTAAAGCCGTTGGAAATTGTGCAGCCAGAAGGCCCCAGCTTTGATGTGGACGGTCATCAAATCTCCTGGCAAAAGTGGAAAATCCGCATCGGCTTTAATCCGCGGGAAGGTCTTGTTCTCTACAATGTTACCTACACAGACCAGGGAGAAGAGCGTCCCATCTTCTATCGCGCTTCCCTGGCTGAGATGACCGTACCCTATGGCGATCCAAAGCCCCATTCTTATCGTAAAAACGCCTTTGATGTGGGGGAATATGGCATTGGTTCTTTGGCCAACTCCCTAAAGCTAGGTTGCGACTGCCTGGGCGAAATCTATTACTTCGATGCGTTTATTACCGACTCCCGTGGTGGTATAGCCCAGATTGAAAACGCCGTCTGTCTCCATGAGGAAGACTTTGGCATTCTATGGAAGCACATGGACTGGCGTACGGAACAAACCGAAGTCAGACGCTCCCGTCGCCTGGTGATCTCGTTTATTGCCACCGTGGGTAACTACGAATATGGCTTCTATTGGTACTTCTATCAGGACGGCACTATCCAATATGAAGTCAAACTCACGGGCATGGTCAGTACGGGTGCCGTGATGCCCGGTGAAGTGCCCAAATATGGCACTCTCATTGCCCCCCAGCTAAATGCCCCCATCCATCAGCATATTTTTAATGTGCGCATGGATATGTCCGTTGACGGCTCCAATAATTCTGTCTATGAGGTGGATATTGTTCCTGAGGAAGACGAGCATAATCCCTATGGAAACGCCTTTTATGCTAAGTCCACCTTGCTTCCCACTGAGAAAGCGGCCCAGCGAACCATTGACCCCATGAAGGGGCGCTATTGGAAAATCGTAAATCCATCAAAAACTAACGCCGTCGGCTACCCCACGGCCTACAAGCTGATGCCGGGAGAAAATACGCTGCCCCTGGCTCGACCGGAGGCTAGCGTGATTAATCGAGCTACTTACATGACCCAACATTTGTGGGTCACCCCCTACAGTCCCGATGAAAAATATCCCGCTGGCAACTACCCTAACCAGCATCCGGGGGGAGTGGGGCTACCCGCATGGACCCAAGCGGATCGCCCCGTTGAAGATACTGATGTAGTGGTGTGGTACACCTTTGCCCATAGTCACTCTCCCCGGGCGGAAGATTGGCCGGTGATGCCCGTTGCGACCATTGGGTTTATGCTGAAGCCGCTGAATTTCTTTGATGAGAATCCGTCAAACGATGTGCCACCCTCACCAAAGAACCACGGCAGTAAACATGCGTGCTGCGGGTAGGGAGTGAGCATTCAGAGACCCGACGACAATGGGTTCCCCTTACCAAGGCTAGGGTGTGTGCACAAGTACTGGAAACTAGCGTTTGCGGCTGCTTCACCCCCTCTAACTCCCCCTTGATAAGGGGGAGGACCGGAGCTTCCCCCCTTACCAAGGGGGGATCGAGGGGGGAATGCAGGATTTTGCGTTTAGTCCAAGATGTGCATGCACGGTAGCTTTACCAAGGAGAACCCCTCCCCCGACGGCACCGCCCCTTCATAAAGAAAGGAGGCGACTAAACATATTCCTACGAGAGTAATCTCATCCCCGTGCAACTTCCTACTGTTCTGCCCTCTCTTATTTACCCAGACATCCCAGCCCCCCTGGGACAGATTGTTGCCGAGTATCGCATTGCTCCGGGTACAGCTATCTCATACTCCGTCACCCAGGGGCAATATATCCAGATCATTGATATCTCTGGAGCCCAGTGTTCTGACTTTCTGGCGTTCGACGCCAACAGCTACAGCCAAGAAATCGATAGTACCGTTACTCGCACCCTCAATGGAGTGACCAATCCCCAGGCCGGACTCCACAGCAAATATTTCTCCCAATCCATGGGTCCCCTGGTGGAGGTCATCCAGGACACCTGTGGGCGTCACGATAGTTTTTTCCTAGCCTGTACCCCCCGCTACTATGAGGATGCTGGCTATCCCGGTCATCCCAGCTGTAGCGACAATTTTAATCGGGTGCTTGCCCCCTATGGCATTGCCAGCCGATCCGGCTGGCCTGCCATTAATTTTTTCTACAACACCCAGGTGGACTGCCACGGCAATATCCTTTCAGAAGAGTCCTGGTCCCGTGGGGGGGACTATGTGTTGCTCAAAGCTCATCAAGATTTGCTGTGTGCCAGCTCTGCTTGTCCCGACGATATTGATGCGGCCAACGGCTGGCAGCCGACACCGATTCATGTTCGTATTTATGGCTCGGATCAGTCGGCTAACCCGGTCTTCTCCCGTGCCATGGGTCGACGGGTGGCGGTGGATTTTCCGCTCCGACTGACCCAGGACAGTGCTTTTACGCCACGGATTCGGCAGCTCACCGACGATCTGATTGACTATAACGGTTTTTGGGTGCCCAGCAGTTTTGCCCACCAGGGGGACCAGGCGGAATATTGGGCGCTGCGACAGCGGGCAGCATTGATGGATCTGTCGGCTTTGAGGAAGTTTGAGATCACGGGTGCCGATGCGTTTGCACTATTGCAATATGCTTTTTCCCGCAACGTTGAGAAAATTACACCGGGGCGCTCCGCCTATGGGTGCCTGCTCAATCCCCACGGCGGCATTGTGGATGATGGCATTGTCTTTTGCTTTAGCCCCGTCCACTATCGCTATGTGGGGAACTGTGATACTGATGGTGACTGGCTTCAGCGCATTGCCCAGGGGCAGGGATGGACTGTGGATGTTGAGGCGGTGAGCGATCGCATCCACAACCTAGCCCTGCAAGGCCCCAAATCTCGCGATATTCTCAGACCGCTGGTGGCCTTTGCGGAGCCTACGGTTACCTTAGATAGCCTGGGCTATTTTCGATTTGCGGCTGCCAAGGTGGGGGACATTCCGCTGGTGCTTTCCCGCACGGGGTACACCGGTGAGCTGGGCTATGAGCTATTTGTGCACCCACGCCAGGGAGCCCGGCTGTGGGACCGACTAATGCAGGCAGGGCGCATATCGGGTCTGAAACCCCTGGGGATGCAGGCCCTTGACCGAGCAAGAATTGAAGCGGGACTGTTGGCGTCGGGCTATGAGTTTGATGATTTGACGTCGCCCTATCAGGCTGGCATCGGCTGGACCGTTGCCATGAAAAAGCCAGCCTTTATGGGCAAAGCCGCGTTGGAAAAAATTCGTCCGCATCCGCCCAGGGTAGCCGTTGGGCTGGTCCTGGAAAGCAACGATGTGGCCGCCTGGGGTCAAAATATCTATGCCCATGGAGAGCGTTGGCGCATCGGTCAGATTACCAGCGCTACATTCTCGCCCACTTTAAATCGGAGTATTGCCATGGCCCAGGTTGTTCCAGAGTATGCTGCGCCCGGTATAACCGTTGAAGTGGGCCTGTTAGATGGTCTCAAGCGGCGGGTGGCGGCCACGGTGGGGGCGTTAGCGGCGTTTGACCCCACTAAAAGCCGCGTACGCCTGTGAAGACATTATGGGGGCAACCACTATGAATAAATCACTTTGGGACCTGGCCGGTGTGGATGGTTTGGCTGTGGCTAAGCAGCTTTTTGGAGAAGAGGTGGGGTATTTGGGCCGGTTTCAATCTCTAGAAACGACCCTCGCGGGGAAAGACTGTTCGGTATTGAGACTGTGCGATCGCAACTTCCGCATTGCCTACCCGGGGCCTCTCCATCAGCTCATAGCCCCGCTCCAGCCCCATACCTGGCTCAAACAGTTTGACTGGCTGACCCGTCTGTCTGTACCCATTAGCCAATGCCCACAAATATTGCCGCAGGTTACTGTCAGACCGCCCCACCGTCTAGAAAACCTCCCCAATCATCAGGCGATACCAGCACGGCTACAGGGGATTCCACTGCTGATTTGGCAGCACCCGCCCCAGGACCAAACCGTCTTAGAACTGCACGTTGCCCGCAAAGACATAGAGAGCCTAACGCTCAGGCTCGAACAACTTTGTCCTTAATATGGCAACCACCAAAATCATCGGTGCTTTTCAGTAGTAATTAATACAGCCTACCTATGATTTGCATTGCATACTCTTGATATAACAAGTCGACCTAGATTGTACCGTTCTAGTCAATTTAGTTTATTCAGTCATCAAGAGTCATTGCAGATGGGCTAATGGTTTCCTTAACACCCTTTGAATAGCTTCCTGTTAATTTTCTTTGTAGGGGACATTGGTTCTCTCTTATTTTCTTTTTGGCAGAATAATTGTTCGTTATTGTTGACCATTTGTTGATCCCATACTGGAGTCGAGCATGTCTCCTGAATCGCAAGAGTTTCTCGCAACTTTCGTGTCGGAGTCCTATTACTATTGGGCCTCCGTTTTTATGATCCTTATTCACGTGGGCTTTTTAGCCTACGAGGGTGGGGCTTCGCGTGCCAAAAATGTTCTGGCCACCATGGTCAAGAACCTGCTTACCCTATCCGTTGTCGGTCTTACCTTCTTCTTTTTTGGCTGGTGGGTATACAATGCCTTCCCACTGTTCCCATTGAATGGAGGAATCGTCGGACCTTGGACCGATCCGGCTTCTGAGGGAGTTGTCGGTGAAGTGTTGGGCTTGGTGCAAGCTTCTTATCCTTGGTCATCCGCCATGGGTCCAAATATCGCCGACAACCTCACCGGTGTCTTTTGGTTTGCCTTTGCTCTATTTTCCATGACCACCGCATCTATTCTTTCCGGTGCGGTGATTGAGCGCATTAAAGTAGGGGCCTATGCCATTCTTGCCGTTATTCTGGGGTCGTTTACCTGGGTTGTCGCCGCTGCTTGGGGTTGGAGTCCTTACGGGTGGTTTTTTACTAACTTTGGCTATCATGACTTTGGCTGTTCCGCGGTACTACACGGTGTCTCTGGCTTCTTTGCTTTAGGTGTCCTGATCAACCTGGGTCCCCGCCTTGGCAAATTTAAACCTGACGGCAAACCCAACACAATTTTGCCTCATAACCTACCCCTAACCATGGTGGGGCTGATGCTGATTTTTGTCGGCTTCTATGCCTTTTTGGCCGCCTGCGTCATCTTTGTGCCCGGTCAGGCTGTAGAGATTACCATCTACGGTACTCCCATGACCCTGGCCTCTGTCGGTGTGAACACCACATTGGCCCTGTGTGCAGGAATTGTGGGCTCCTACATTGGTTCTAAGGCCGATCCGTTTTTTACTATCTCCGGCGGTCTGGCAGGGATTATCTCCGTGGGTGCGGGCCTAGATTTGTACAGCCCTCCCATGATTATTCTGATTGCCTTTATCGGTGCTTACACTATGCCTTTTGTTGGCAGAGCGGTCGAGAAGGCGGGTATTGATGATGCCGTTGGCGCGTTTGCAGTGCACGGCTACTGTGGTCTGTTAGGAGCCATGACCGTTGGCATTATGGCCTCTGGCTATCCCCAGGGGGATGGCATTCCCCTGACCGGATTTGTCGGTCAGCTGGTGGGTACCTTTGTTTGCACCATTATTCTGGGCTTTATCCCTGGCTATGGTGTCAGTTTTGTCCTCAAGAGACTGGGCTTGCTACGGGTTACCCGAGAAGAGGAAATTGCTGGTTTGGACTTTGCAGAATTTGGTCTCGAAGGCTATCCGGAATATCCCATCTTGCCTGAGCAAAATGGCCATACATCAGATCCTGCCATCGCCGTGCCAGAAGCGACCCCGCAGATGTAAGGAGCAACTTTAATGACAAGTCCATTTTCCACACTAGAAGAGTTTAATGCGGCGATAGACGGACCTACCGGCGGGGCTATTTATACCTTTGCCCACACTCCGGCCATCAACGCCATTGCCCTAGTGGCCTCTGTGGGTATCTTTGTTTGGTTTATTGTCGCCACCTATGCGTCAAACCATGAGCTTCCTTCAGTGGACAACTCCATTAACCGGTTGAGCAGTTTTATTGTGATCGGGTTGCTGTCTTTGGTGGCAGCCGATCAGCTTCAGCAGACTCGCCAGAACAGGCAGTCCGCGCAGACAGCTCCTAAAACGAGGCTGGCCCGCTCGTCTAGACGAGCCGCTCCCTTGGCCTTGTTGGGTATGGCCGGTATTGGTTTACCACGTCGGGGCAAATCCCAGCGCCGAAAGCGGCTGTACCAGAATTTTGGTACCCACAGGCGCTAGCGTTTCAAACACATTCCTTCAACACTGGGCAGACAATCCAAGCACTGTGCTTCGCCAGGAGTGCAGTGTTTTTTATATGGCCCATCGTAACCCCAACATCAGCCAGCGAAGCTGCCGTAGCCGAGCACCAGTCATTCATAATATTCTCTTAACGAATCGCGACATATGCCTGGTCCGTAGGCTTTCAGTCAAAGACCACGGCCAGCTGCCGGTTCAGCACCATCAAGTTTACATTTATTTATGTATTATTAATGAAGGGGCTTAGGCATAAATACCGAGCTGTTAAGTTCATGCTTCCGTTAGTGGCAGTTTCCGTTCGGTGATGCCGGTTGATACCGACCATTTTCCTAATCCTCAGGCAGGTGTTTGAGATTAAAGGACCTGCTGTCTGCAAGATACTAAGAAGGGTAATAAACGTGCATAATCACCACCAAAACGAAGTTAAAGCTGTAGCCTACTGTGCCAGCCTGTCTGAATCGGAGCAGCAGCGTAATCAAGATATGCTTTTGTCCATCCTAATCAGCCTCAGCGCCGTAGCGGTTGTTGGTCTACGCTATTTGTTTTAGAGAGCTGCAACATCGCTGTAGCCTGCGGCTACTGCGTTCGTCTGGTTTTTTGATTTTGAAAGAGGCGCTACTCATTCCGAGTAGCGCCTCTTTTAGTAGGTTCTGGTTGTCCATGTCAGCACTCAACCCTGATGCATCAGCCTATTAACCGCTAAGCCGGTATTCAAAGGCGTCTGGCGGTACAAAAGGCTTCCAGCCGGTTGATCAACTGTAGATGGCTCGATGGGCGGATGCCAAATGGAAAAGCTCTATCCCTATGATGGCAAGGGCAATCAAACGATGTCTACATGCGTGTGAGGACGCTGATCTTAGCCCGCTTGTCTGTCTCTAATTCCATTAAATCAGACAGATCTAGCAAACCGTCTTTGACAAGCCTGGACAAGGTGTACATAAGAAAGGACTCCCTATCGTCATACTTGCCATCAATTTCGTGCCTCTTCGCACTCAAAAAGTCATGCAGTTGCCAAACATCTTCAGGTAGAGAGATTAGACTAGCTTTTCCCCGAACACCCTGAACAAGCGATTTAAGCTCTTGCTCATAGGCTTTCTTGAGCGCTACCTCAGCAATCTTTTTTTCCGCGTCACTCCACTGAACCTCTGCCTGCTGCGTCATCTTAATTAATATCTATGTTCTTGATTTGAAATTTATATATTTCCTTCTCATAATAACGAAAAACGCCTTCGAAAACAGCCAAAGATTGTGACCCGAGCGGTAGGATGCAACTTAGATGGGGGCGATAGTGCAGACGGCTTTAATCGGAGTTGGGCAGATAGCAAAATTCCCCGTGGGGTGTTTTTCAGAAAGAATACCCCACGGAGATAGTCGGTTTGAAAATCTATTGCCCTAACTAACGCACCAGATTCATTAGCTCCTTAGGCGAGGCCAACAAATCGATAGCCACAAAAAATATTTTATTGTCAGGACTCAATAGAAATCGCCAAGCAATATTCATGCCAATACCTGCCCCAAACCAGGGTGTTTGACATTTGCCAGTGACCTTGAGCTGACTGTAGCCATCATCCGCAGGTTCAGAAACACCGCGCTCGGGGATAAGCTTGAGATTCTGACATTCTTCTCTAAAAAACTGCAGCACCGCATCTTTACCCACGATTGGCTTCCGAAAAGGCGGCTGCAGGGCACCGTCAGGGGTAAATAGTTCGATTAGGGCATCAAAATCATTGGCATTCAGGTTGTTCATGTAGCTCAGTACCGTTTGGTTGGTAACGCCCTCAATAAAAACTTGAGTGCGCTGCTCCATCGATTTTGGAGGTACCACCGGCTCTGAGACTCGTTTGTAGCTTCCCAATTTGCCCGAGTCGAACCCCATATCCACAACGGAACTACGCAGGACCGTAATTTGCTGACCCGACTCTAAATTTCTGATGGCCTGCAAAACGGCAGCAGCATTGGCCGAAAGCTTGTACCCTTTCGGGATAGGAGCCACATAGCCCTGCTCCATCCACTCTCCGAGTTGGTACCAAAACCCCAATTTAATGTTCGGCGTCCATGTTGCGTAGGTACGAGAAATCTCAGTATCAGCCCGGTTAGCCAAGTCACACATGGTCTGGGTCTGTTCTAGAGGCGGCATTTGCTTAATCTTATCCATTGTAATTTGGGCAAACTGCATACTGGCGGCCCCCAGGGCTGCCACCGTAATTGTTGATCCCATTTCAAGATAGGCAAACCAAATGAGAGCTAATTGGTCTTCAGCACTGAGCTGACTAAATCTAGCAATAGTTGCCGGGACCGCGTCGGCGGCTAGCGTGTTGGGAAAGATGTTGCGAGCGGAATTAATGGTATACGGCATGGTGTAGCGATGTCTCCAATACAAATAACAAAATTCTGAACGGTAACTTGAACGAGCAGACCTCTTGAGCTAGGTCTGCCTAAATATTAGTCAGAGAGATTTCAGAACGAGCATTGCCAATAGATCACAGTGACTCTGTTGTTCAGATAGTCTAAAAACCCGGGTAATCAGCACTATGTGAAACAAATTCACTCGATGACTCTATGGAATAAAACCTCTATACTTTGTTGAAAGTACTACGGTTGTCGCAATGCATTTATCGAGCCTTAACGAATAGGCTTTAAGTGCACTCTCATCAACGTAACCTTGCTAACAACAAAACATTGGCGCAACCACACTTATGCGCTAACACTGGCAAGTATAGCTTGGTTCAGTTAATAATTCGAAACATAACTCTACATTTTTTTAATATTTAAGATAGATTTTCTGGCTCATCCCCCTGGCGTTAGCACCGTGTGTTCAACCTGAACGGCTTTAACTGCAGCTGGTTCGCCCTGGGTTCGGGTGTGTGGCCAGCACACTGTAGTTTAGAGACTGCCGTTTCTTGGGAAATGGCTTAGACAAAAAATGTTCTCTATCGATAGCCGGGCGCTTTTTCTATGGTCGCCAGGGGCTGTTTTAGGGTAATGTCAACAACTGGCTCGCTTCGACCTGGTCGGACCAGACGGTGAGGGTGGTGCCCAGGGACTGGTTTAGGGTTGCGATCGCATCCGCCAGATCAATTGCCGCATTCACCTCGCTATTTTGGGCTTCAACAACATCATTTTGCAACTCCAACACTTCAAAAATATCTCGGGTGCGCCCCAAACGGGCCCTCGTCTGAGCATTTTCCAATCGCTGCTCAGCTAGCTCACGGGCCAACCGGGTGGACTCAATCCGATTGCGGGCCGAGTCCACATCCCGCAGCCGATCCGCAATGTCCAAACGAATGTCAGCCCCGAGCCGGTCAAGATCATTTTGCAGCTGCTGCTGGGTGATCTGGTTTCGCTGTAGGGCTGTTGCCGTCGATTCATCCTCCAGCAGTCGAGTCAGCACTAGTTCTGTCGATGCTTCTGAAAAATCCCCTGTACTAGCATTGGCGCGCAGGTCCAGATTCCAGCGGCGGTTATCGGCGGCAACGATGCCGTTGAGTTTAGCAATTTCCAGGTTTAGCTGGGTCTGTTGATAGTCTGGTCGATTGGCATAGGCAACGGCCACCAGCTCATCTAAGCCAGGCATATCAGTCACTTCAGCCGCCGTGCTCAAAGTGGCCAACGTGGTGTCCGGAATTGTAATGTCAATAGAGTCAGCCAAATCCAACAGATCTAAGAGGTTGGATTTGGCCTGCTCTAGTTCATTTTCAGCTTCCAATAGGCCTGTCTCCGTGGCAGCCAGGTTAGCATCAATCTCCACCAGCTCAAACCGAGCCCGTCTCCCGGCTTCTACTAGGGCTGCGATCGAGCGTCGCTGTTGTTGCTGTGTTTCCAAGGATAGCCGTTGGATGCCAAGACTCGCCTGGGTGCGAATCAATGCATGGTAGGTGAGCACACCATTGGTAATGTCTGTAATCAGCCGTTGCTGTAAATCCAGCTGGTTGTTGGTTTCCTGGAGGCGGGCGATCTTCACTGGAGTAGTATTGACCGCTCGGCCCGCACCCCGCAATAGCGGTTGGGTCACCGTTAGCTCCACATCCTGATCGTCTATCAGGTCGACGCCCACCTCCAGGGTGGTGCCCAAAGGGGTGAGGAGTTCTCCTCCCAGGCGGGCTTCACGGGTAATCTCAGCCGTGTCACCGCTCCGATCGCTGATCCCTAAACTCAATGTTGGGGTAAAGTCAGGGTCAAAAATACTTTCCGCTTCCCGCAGGTCCTGCTGCTGAGCAATTCTTTCTAGGGCCGCGTTTCTCAGTTCGCGGTTGTTTTCTAGTAACAGGGTAACAACATCCGCTTCGGTTAGGGCTAGGGCCTGGGTGGGGTCAGTCGAGCCGGGTAGCGGGCTGGTGGGCGGTTCGTTATTGTCTGATGGCGTTGGTGCCGGACCCTCAATAGGGGGAAGATCGCTGGGGGGAAGATCGGGTAGCTCAGCCCCAGCCAGCTGTACCGTGGATGCCACTAAAGCGCCTGCTAGGAGGGTAATTTGTAGACAATTTTGTAGCCGCATCAGTCACTCCGTAGGGCTTTGACAATATCGATTTGGGTGGCCCGCAGGGCGGGGATAAAGCTGGACCCCACACCCACCGCCACCGCCGCCCCCATGGAGAGGGCCGCATTTCTCGGAGAAAATTTATAGGGTGCTTCTATCACCACCGTTGTGGCAGCTCGGGTCAGGCCGTGGACCGTAGCCACAGCGGCGGCTCCTCCCAACAGGCTTAAGAGTACCGCTTCTAAAATAAACTGGCTCATTACCTCCAGCTTAGATGCGCCGATAGCCCGGCGAATGCCAATCTCTTTTGTGCGTTCTAGAACAGCTGCAATGGTGATATTGGCAATGCCGACTCCGCCAATAACCAGGGCGATTAGGCCCACGGCTGTTAGGGCAGCGGACGAAATCTGTTGTACTTCTAAATCTTCCAACAAATCGTCAGCATTACTCCAAACACGCACCTCTGCCTGGGGAAAGTTCTGGATCAAAAACGCTTCGACCGCATCGCTGAGGTCATTGATCTGGGTGAGGGAATGGGCGCTAATTTGTAATGAATCCCACCTGTATTCCCCAGCCAGGACCTGGGCAAAGGTTTGGGTCATCCACAGTTCGCCTCCGTCCCCCCAATCAGAGTTAGATTTGGATTCTATTACACCGATGACCACAAATCGATTGCCGTCGGCATAGATGGTCCTGTTTAAGGGGGATTGTTCTTGAAATAGGCTCTCTGCTAGCTGTTCGTCCACCAGGGCTACAGGGCGATACTGCTCTACGTCGGCCTGGTCAAAAAAACGTCCTTGTAATACCTGTCGCCCGGTGGTGTCTAAATAGTTGAGGGAGACGCTGCGGGCGCGCATTTCAGCTTCCTGGGCCTCATACTGGACCGTATCAATGCTAAAAACGTTACCAATGGAGCTAATGGAGCGAACTTCGGAAACCGAGTCTTGGAGAGATTGTTGAACGGCTTCATCGAGTTCAGATGGGGGACCCTGTCTAGAATAAATCCATGGACTGACAAACGGCCGGTCCCGTGCCGCCAGCTTAATATCAATCTGTTCGCGGGTAATGGTTTGAATATTTAAGGTGGCGCTGACGGCACCCACCCCCATAAATACCCCAAACGCAGTCAGCCCCGAGCGCAGCCACTGGTTGGTCAGCGAACGCCAGGTCATAAATAAAAGATCAGGCAGCGGCAGTCCCATGGCTATTGTTTGTCACCGGAGGTATCGAAGAGGCCAGATGCTTCGGTCAGGGGCATTCCTGGAGTAATGGTGACCGTGGGTGGTACCAGGGCAATTTCATCCCCCTGGCTCAGACCGTCCGTCACCGCAAATAAGTCTAGCCCCTGTAGCCCCAGTTCAACCGGCCGTTGCTCAGCATTGCCACGCTGGTTGCGGAGCCATACAAACGTCTCCCCCCCGTCACGCTGCACGGCTTCAGGGGGGACTACCAAAACGTTTTGCTGCTCTTCCGTAATAATTTCAACACTGACAAAACTGCCAGGAATCAGGGTTTGGCTAGCGCTGTCTAGGGCGACGATGGCGTTAACCCTGGCCTGGCCCTCCTGGTTATTGCCGCTGGGGGACAGGGCCTGGGGAGATAGGGAGACTACGCGCCCGCCGTAGTCCTGGGCATCGGGGCCAATGGCACGCACCCGAGCGGACTGATTGAGGCTGACCTTGGCGGCATCCAGCGTGGCCAGCTGCAGCTCGACTATTTCTTGGCTAGGGTTACCCAGTGTGAGCAGATCGGCATCGGTGGCAATGGCTTCACCGGCGGTGGCCTCTACCTCAAGCACCACGCCGTTGATGGGTGAGGTGATGATGCGATCGCTAAGCTGCTGCTCCAGTAACGTCAGGGTCTCTGCCGCCGTCTTCAGGTCTAACTCGGTTTTGGTCACCGCCAGCTGGGCATCTTTGAGTTCAGAGCGCACCCGATCTAGGGCTTCTTGATCGTCTCGCACCTCGTCTTCGGATAAAAAACCTTGGGCCAAAAGCTGTTGCGATTCCTGGTACTGCTCCGCCGCCGCCGCTACGCGCTGCTGCACCTCTGTTACTTTTTCCTGGTTACGACTCAGATCAAGCTGGGCTTTTTGCATTTCGACCGCCTGCGATCGCACCTCCTGTTCTTTGCTGCGATCGCGTAGTACAACCAGCGGCTGCCCTGCCTCTACTGCGCTGCGCACCTCCACCAGCACCTGCTCCACCGTCGCCTCGTTTTGAGGGGATTTCAGCGTTTGCTGTCCGCCCAGCGCCAGGGTGCCGCTGGCTGTCACCGTCAGCTCCACCGCCGAGCGCTCCACCGTATACAACGGTACTGAAATTGCCTCCTCCTGGGTTCCGCGATAGCGCCGATAGCTCCAGACAGCCGCCCCCGCTAGGGCCGTAAACCCGATCAGATAAACTGCGATCGCACGATACGTCAACGATCGAGCGGTCGCTCCTGCTGGCTCCACAGGCTCCACAGCCGTCCACAAATCTTCCCCAGACTGTCCCGGAGACCTAACATCCGTCATAGTTTCCGATGTCCAAATGGCAAACACCCACGATGCTTGTTTAACAAATATCGACAGTACTGTCCATCATGATCAATCATTAAAAGACCCCCTACTATAATAGGGAAGTTCTGTTCCCCGCGCGATTTTTCTTAAGATACATACTGTTGAAGCTACTAACCTTGAAGCGACAATGGAAAGAATTCAAGTCAACCTCACCCCCAATTCCAGGGAGACAGAAGAATCATTTCGTCGCCGTATGCAGCTAAAAATACAGCGCGCTGAAATGAATCAAGCTGGCACAGGGTTTGCGATCAAACCGTTTTTTCTAATTCCACCCTACCTTGATAACTTTGTCCTCATCGGGACAATATCGTCCGATCATCGCATCATCATTCGCCCGCAAAACACACTAATCGCCGGATTGGCACAGTTAGCATCCCTCCCACCCGCCGGAACCCAAGTGTCTGCATGGCTTCCCAGCATCAGCCAAGCAAGTCTGGAGTTTCCTCCCAGCGATTTGCCTCCAAGTGTCCCTACCAATTTGATTAACAGTTTTTCCCAACCCCTAGGCAGTATTCGATATCAAAATACAAATCGCACAGTTTTTATTCACACGGTGCAGTACATATCCAGATATCCCAAAGAAGATGTATCGTACTGGCTTTGGCGTGATGCCAATGGCCAGCTGAGTGATGGCACTGGCGTGAGCTTAATCCCAGGCTGTGAGGCCGATCCATCTGTCATAGAAGCCTATGGAGGCTGTTGTCAAAGCCTTACATACTCTACCTTTAATCAGGCTGTTTTCTCCAAAGAAGATATTGCAGTCTCCATTGCGACCAATGCACCGATGGCAGAATTGATAGACATTGCCAACGATATTGTTTTTGAAGGCGATGAATAGTACTAGAACAATCTATGGGGCACCTTGATGCAACTGTCCCCTGAGCCGAGTCGAAGGGGATATTCTATTTGGGTTTTGGCTTCGACTTCGCTCAGCCAGCCTAGTCTTTGGGACGGTTATACCTTATGCTCCGGGTTTTTAAAGTCGGTCTTACAGCCAGCGTCCCAGGCGTTCGGCTGATTCCCATGGCCTGGAATCCCCCCACTGTCCTTCAGCATTCGCGCTAGATGCATACAGTTCCAGGCTAAAAATGTCGTATTCCGATTGGTGAAATCATTACCCGGACCGCCTGAACCCGGATCTAAATAGGATGGTCCAGGTCCCACCTCCCCCAGCCAACCCGCATCCGCCTGGGGTGGGATTGTATAGCCGATGTGGGACAAAGAGAACAAAATATTCATCGCACAGTGCTTCACCCCGTCCTCATTACCGGTGATAAGGGTAGCCCCCACCTTGCCATAGTCGCGATACTGA
>JBCDJC010000123.1:0-14768 GCA_038748225.1 Cyanobacteria bacterium P01_H01_bin.26
CGCTGGCTTATTTTGCGCAGACACTGCCGCCGTTGCCCGGTATCACATCGCTGGGGATGAGTTTTGTGGTCTCGGCCGTGATGGCCCTAGTGGCGGCTGTTTTGTGTTTTGCGGTGCTGCCGGAAACTCGACCGCCGAGCACCGCTGCTGAGGGATCCGGTGGCAGCCTATCCCTGGCCGACTTTGGCGTTGGACGTCTGGCCACGGCCTTTCGTAAGCCAGCAGTGGGTCGTATTTTCCTGATGACCTTTCTTAATGGGGCCACCTTCACCGTATTCACGTTTGCCTTTCAGCCTTTCTTTTTGGCCGTGTTGGGGCAAGATACAAAAAATCTGGCCTTTGCCTTTGTATTTTTTGGCATTTTAGCGTTTCTCTCCCAGGTGTTCTTGCTAGAGCCGTTGCGCCAGCGGATGAATCTGGTCACGCTACTGGTGGCTGCTCTGGTGATGCGTGGGATTTTGTTAATTCTGTATCCCACATTTCCAACTATTCAAGCGTTTTGGGTGCTGCTGTTCTTTTTTGGGATTGTAAATGCCTTTCCCATGCCCCTGATTGATTCGCTCTTGTCGTTGCGCACATCAAAAGATGAACAGGGTGAAGCCCTGGGCACCAATTCTTCTTGTTTAAGTATTGCTAATGCTATTGGTCCGGCGATTTCGGGGGTGCTGGTTACCTTTGGCTACGGTCTGCCATTTTTTGTCGCAGGTGGGTTGACGCTTGCGATCGCAACCTTTGCCCTCTCGCTTAAATCCTCAGACGGCGATGCAGCAATGGTGTAGCCGATAGAATAATGTCTCCCCGTTAAAATCATGCTGGCAACAGCGCCTCCTTTTGTAACACCATCAGCCGTTTGATCCCATCTTCTGCGTAGTCCAGCATCCGGTTGAGCTGCTGCCGGTTAAAGCTGTTGGCTTCGGCTGTTCCCTGTACTTCGATGTAGCCCAGATCGCCGTTGAGCACCACATTGAAGTCAATGTCAGCGGCCACGTCTTCTGGATAGTTTAGGTCGAGAAAGGCCTCCCCTTCTAACAGCCCGACAGACACAGCGGCGATTTGCTGTTTTAGGGGTGAGTGTTGGATCGTGCCGTTGGTGAGTAGGGCTGCGATCGCATCTTCTAGGGCCACATAGGCACCGGTGATGGCGGTTGTACGGGTCCCTCCATCGGCTTGAATGACATCCGTATCGATGGTCAAGGTAACTTCCCCCAGGGCGTCTAAATCGAGGGCCGCCCGCAGGCTACGACCAATGAGCCGCTGAATTTCTTGGGTCCGTCCCGACAGTTTCATCAGCTCCCGTGATTTGCGGGTATGGGTAGCACTGGGCAGCATCCGATACTCCGCCGTCAGCCAGCCCTGGCCCGAACCCTGGAGCCAGCGGGGTACATTCTCAGAAACCGAAACAGTACACAGCACCTGGGTGTTACCGCAGTGGGCAAGGACAGAGCCCGCCGCATAGCGCGTAAAATGACGCTCAAACTTTACCAGACGCAGTTCGTCGGGTCGACGACCATCAGGACGCTGCCAAGCCATAAAAAATCTTTGATAGAACCATTTTCAAGATACACAGCCTGAGACCGTGTAAGCGTTTACTACCAGTTTTTTTAGGGTTTGCCAGTGGTCCTATAATAGACCCTATACGTCCTTAAGGACAGATATTGTAGGATCACCGTAAGGGTTGGAACTTAGTGGATATCAACCATCGTCTGTATGACCAAGTACTACAGATCTGTGGCTGGCCATGGTCGTATTGCCTGTCCTGCATGCAGGCTGGGCTGTCAGCGACAGCAGACATCAACCATGATTTGTTTAGCCACAGTCGGGCACTATAGAATGCGCATCCATTTGCAAAATTTTTGTCAGGGCTTGATACGTCCTAATACCTTGCTTGTGTGCTGTCGAAGGAGAGAGAGCTTCTATGGTGGATGCCGCTAAAATTCTGGCTGTAGATCACATCCCTGCTGACCTGGAGGCACTCACAGGAATATTGAGCACAGCGGGGTATACGGTCGTCGCAGCGACGACCGGCGAGGAGGCACTCCAACGGCTAACATCCTTTGGGCCAGACCTGATTTTGCTCGATGCAAAAATGCCGGGTCTAAATGGGTTCGAGACCTGCCAAAAATTCAAGGCAAACCCTAGCACAGCCCGTATTCCCATTATTTTGACTATTGCCTCGTCCGATACAGAAAGCTCCATAGAGGGGTTTTCAGCCGGTGCAGCTGACGTTGTTGGTAAACCGTTTCGAGCACCGGAGCTACTGGCACGGGTAAAAACGCAGCTACACCTGAGACAAATCAACCAGCTCTATGAGCTTGAAAAGGCCAAAACAGAACAGCTCACGCAGTTAAACAACCGGCTATCCCTAACGCAGCTATCAGTGGACAGTGCCGCTGACGGCATCATTTGGATTGACTCAGATTCTAAGTGTTTTTACGCTAATACCACCGCCTGTGAGCTGCTTGAATACTCCCGCGCGGAACTAACAGCACTGTCAATATCAGATATTGATGTAAATTTTGCCTGGGACGATTGGCAGGACTACTGGCAAAAGGCTCCCCAAACGCTGAGGGAGTTTACCCTTGAGTCCTGCTATCGAGCCAAAAGCGGGCGGATCTACCCAGTGGAGGTTACCCTTAACTGTCTATCGCCATCAGACAGTGAGTATCGGGTCGCCGCATTTCGAGATATTAGCGATCGCAAAGCTGTTGAAGCTGCCCTCCAGCTAAGTGAGGCGCGGGCCATAGCGGCCTTTGAGCAGGCGGCCGTAGGATTTGCGGAAGCGGACATAGCGACCCAAAAACTAACTCGGATCAACACGCTATTTTGCGAAATGGTGGGCTATCCCCGAGAAAAACTACTGGAGATTACCTTCTCGGATATTACCCATCCAGACGATATGGAAATCTCCCATCAGGCCATGCAGCGGCTTTACAGCGGCAGCGTTGATAACCTCACCATCGAAAAGCGCTACATTCGCAGTGATGGTACGTTCTTTTGGGCTGAAGTCACCCTGTATCTGGTCAAACTGCAAGGAGAACATCCCGTTTATAGCCTGGCGCTCATTCAAGATATCACCAGAAGAAAACAGCTAGAGGCCGAACGCAAGGCCACCGATACCAAAATACAGCAGCAAAATCAAAAATTAGAACAAGCGCTGATACAGCTACAGACCACTCAGCTAAAGCTGGTTCAACAAGAAAAAATGTCGGCCCTGGGCAACCTGGTGGCTGGCATAGCCCACGAAATCAACAACCCCATTGGCTTTGTGGGTGGCAATATCTCTGAGCTTAAACTGGTTCTGGCTGAAATCTTTGATCATCTTGCCCTCCATCGTCGACAGGCAAAGGCTGCAGACATCGAAAGCCACAGAAATCAAATCGATCTGGACTATCTGTTGAGCGATGTCCCCAAAATGCTGGCCTCAATGGAGGCGGGATGCGATCGCATCCGCAACATCAGCGTTAGTCTTCGCACCTTTTCCAGGGCCGATCGGAAAACCAAGACCGCCTTTAATCTCCATGAGGGGTTAGATAGCACCCTGTTGATTCTCAAACATCGTCTCAAGGCCAATGAGCAACGCCCCGCCATTGTGGTCCACAGGCGATATGGCAACCTGCCTGAAATTCAGTGCTTTCCGGGCCAGCTAAACCAGGTGTTTATGAATATTTTGGCCAACGCCATTGACGCCCTTGATGAAAATAGCCAGGGGAAGGACCACAGCACCCTGGAAGCTACCCCCAGCCAGATCACCATTACCACGGACTACCAGCGCGATCGCGTTTTGATTCATATTGCCGACAACGGCGTTGGCATCCCCGAAGAGGCCAAATCGCAGATTTTTGACCACCTCTACACCACCAAGGCCATTGGTAAAGGCACAGGATTAGGTCTTGCCATTGCTCAACAGATTATTGTCGAAACCCACGGTGGTCAAATTACCGTCAGCTCTACCCCTAACCAGGGGACGGAATTTGTGCTGACGCTGCCCTCTGAGACAGAATAGGATTCGCCGCTGTTGTTCTGTTTAGAGCTAGCCGCCGGCTACTCACAGTCCACTAAAGCCTCAATATCCGCCGCTACAATGCTCTTCAAGTTGCGTGTAATCTTGGCAATGTCCCAGTTCCACCAGGCGACTTTGAGCAACACTTGGATAACATCATCTGCAAAGCGCTGACGGATACACCTGGCTGGATTTCCCCCAACAATCGTGTAGGGAGCCACATCACTGACCACCACCGATTTGGCTGCAATGATAGCGCCATCTCCCACCTGGACCCCCGGCATAATGACGGCCCCATAGCCAATCCACACATCGTTGCCAATCACTGTGTTGCCTTTGTATGGCAGCTCCTGGGGCTGGGGTTGAACACTTTCCCAGCCGTTGCCAAAGATCTGAAATGGATAGGTGGAGAATCCATCTATCCGATGATTGGCACCATTCATAATAAAGGTTATCCCCCTGGCCAAGGCGCAGAACTTACCGATAATAAGCCGATCGCCAATAAATGGAAAGTGATATAGGACGTTACGCTCAAAGTCTTCTGAATCTTCTGGATCGTCGTAGTAGGTATAATCTCCAATGGTGATATTGGGATTTGATACGGTGTTTTGGATGAAGCAGATTTGGGGAAATCCCTTCATCGGATGCTTGGCTTTTGGGTCGGCTCCGTACAAAATAGTCTCCAGTCTTGCTTTAAAGTCCCTCGCCCCAGTCAGCGGAGGCCGAGGTAGGCTGAACTTTAGCGGATTCAGCCTCGCGCGCTTCAACAAACCTATTGGTGGAAACACACTCTACATCAGTGGGCAAGATCACGTCAGACTTGTAAAAACAGGCAAACTGACCATCAACCAGGTTAGCAAGCTGACTAAAGTCGGCGTTAGCAACTTCTATTCTTTGCTTACCTTTTGCAAAAATTGTGCCGTGAAAACAGCCCCGATAGGCAAATTTTTCGCCGCCCAGACAGTAGAATCGAGCCCCCACAAGATAGGCATGACTAAAGTCTGTTGCCTCGGATGTTACCGTAGAGCTAAAGTCCACCCCTGCTAAATTAGCCCCGGTGAGAACCGCGTTTGAAAGGTTAGCACCGTTAAAGCTAGATTTGGTGAGGTTAGCCCCCGTAAAGTTACAACCATTTAGATTGGCCGCCGTAAAGTTGGCACTTTCTAGATTACAGCCGGTAAAATCAGTGTCCGTGAGATCGGCTTGCTTAAAGTTGGCTCGACCTAAGTTGGCTCCTTTACCTACAGCAGCTAACTGATATTCTGTTATGGGCTGTTTGATGGGGACAGCTATCTTAAATTTGTACCCTTTACCCTCCACTAAAACAAAACGGCTGTGGTGCATCACAGTGGGATGACTATCATCCAGGGCGTCAGCATTTAAACCAGGATAGTGGCCGATAAAGGTGGAGTCATTGATTTGGGCTCCAGACAGCACCATGCCCATATGTTCACCATCGGGGGCAAACGCGATATTCATTGGATCGCGATCCAGATGGCCCCCAACCACCTGGTTATGGGTCAATGAAGCACCTGCTAAGCTAATGTCATTTGTACCCTCAATGACGATTAGTTTTTTAGCTCCGTAGTTAGCCTGGGGCTGCGAGTGAACAGCATTGACAGGGTTTAGCTTGAGAGATTCAGGATTTTCCATTTGTCTTGGTTGCACCGAGGGCAAATGGCAGACCTGTAAAACAGGACCTGCCGTTTCCGGCATTCTATCTAGCAGATTTGTAGGGCAACAAGTATATTCACAGAACTTATAGGGGGAATATTTATTCTTCAAGGGTGAGTTCACGGATTAGAGCAAGGGGCAGGTCAGACCGACTGAGGGTAGCAGCGTAGGCCGGGTCTAAATACAGCTGATAGGCATCTTCCTCTGCCAGGTGTGTTTTGAGAAAGGCCAAACCCATGGCTCGGATATAGTCCTGGGCCAATTCAGGGTTAGGACCGATCACCTGTTCAGAAATTGCCGTTGCTTCACCATCTTGCGGGTTATGGATGGCGGAAAAGTGGGTGCCGTTTTCCACCAGCAGCAGATAGCGCTCCGGGGAGTTTAGCCAGGTAAAGGGGCGGATCTGTTCTGCTAGCGCTGGAGTGACGGTGTCAGCACTGCCGGAAACAACCATAACGGGGATGTCAATGTTGGCCATGCCAGAGGGGCCAAATACCGCGCTATCGAGGGGGTTAATTGCGATCGCAGCCCTCACCCGCTCGTCTTGCAATGGCGGCAGTGGCTGCGGCAATAGCGGCACCAAACACTGCAGCAACAGCGACAGATTTAGCTGGGTAATTTGGGGTGGACAGCTCTTTTCTAAGGTATCCAGGTCAAAGGTGGCCCCCGCCATCGCCAGACTGGTATAGCCGCCCATGGACTGGCCGACAACAGCCACCCGCTGTAAATCCATCCGGCTGCCTAGGGTGGGGTCGTCCTGGACCAGGGCCTCCAACTCATCAAGCAGGACGTGAATATCCAAGGGGCGACGGGTCATTTCTGCTGGCTCAACTACCTCACCGATCTGACCGCTCAACAGGGCGCTGATCTGATCATCGCTGCTGCCTGGGTGCTCCACAACAGCGACAGCCAGCCCGTGGGAAGCCAGATGCTCTGCCAGGTAGGCCAGCGTCCCACGGTTACCGCCCAGCCCGTGGGACATAACAACCAGGGGAAAACTCTGACCCTCGGGTAGGTAAAGATCGGTAGGGAGCGTGGTGTCCTCCAGGGAGCGAAGTTCCCAGCGGTTAGTTCCGGGTAGGGTCAGGTTGCGAACTGACTTGTCAGCGCTTGTACTATTGCGCATATCACTAGCTGCCACGCCTGCCTGTTCAAAAATTTGAACGGTTGCGTCATTGGTTTGGTTGACCTCGTTGATCACCGTTCTGCCTATTCTCACAACCGGACCTAAATCAAGCCGAACCCCAGGGGTGGGAAAATGTTTAAGAAAATTGAGAATGTTTAGACCGCCGTCAGCATCAGCTGCGGCTAAGATTGTCGCGCCTCGGACCGCCAGGCCCGCATTGAGTCGTCCCTCGGTTTGAATAAACTCCCCCAACCACTTTAAAACCGCCTCTCCCTGGGCTGTATAGAGAAATTGAGAGACCGTGACGACATCTATATCAGCGCTGACCAACAGTCCAGCACGGAACTGTTCAAGCTGCTCAGGAGATAAAAAGCGGCCGATGGGTTGTAGCTCGTCGGAGAGTTCACCAGTATGGGCAAAGGTCGCCAGGTCTGCGACCAAAATAGAACGCTCAAGCGGTCCTAAACTCACATAGATACGCTCGGTGCTAAAGCTAGGCGTGGCCAGTAAAAGAAGCTGAAGCAACCCGGCTATTACTGCAACAGCTAGAAAGCGCAGTTTACGGTTTGTCCAAAATCTAATGGCCATAGTTAGAGGTTTACCCATGGTTTGTTTGTCCACTGAGATATAAAACGATCGTACGGATACAGTAGTGACGGTGGCATATGGCAAAAATCAGACCTTCGTACAATGAATCACCGGTCCGAGCAAGACTTTCCCATGTAGACTTACTGGCGTTGCTCACCCTCGGTATGAATTTATCTGCGAGATACTGTTCTATGGCATATCTCACCGATCGGTCCATCCTCTAAATCAGCCACGGCATTTACTCGTACAGCTTGTTGTAGATAGACCGAGTATCAGGATATTTTGCTGACAGCTCAGGGGTTAGCTGCAGGAGCCTCTGCTCCGATAGCTCCGATTCGTTTGATAGCTCTTCTATCACTAACGTTTCTCGAGCAGGTAGGGGCATACATCCCGGAAAATCAATTACCTGTCCGGCGGCATCAAACAGTGAATAGTGAAAAATGTCGTGGCTGCGGTACTGACGCGACCTGTCTTCGCTAAGCCTGTCGCTGTTGCCATCGATCACAACCGGTGCCTTGATGTCCATGGGATAGTCCGATGTATTTAACTCGACTCCGGCGGCTTGAGCCTTTTTTAGCATAAAGGTTAGGGCAATGTTAGTGCGACCTCGATTGGGCAATCCGTTGCTTAAGGCCGCATTGCCACCCACATCTCCATGGCCGCCCCTAAACCAAACTTCTAAGACATTCTCACCATAGGTACGATCTAAACCAAAGCCTATTTTTCTAACATCTAACGACATGGCATGGAAGGTGTTTTGGGCCGTTTCTGGAACTCGCTCTTGAAAGATCAGCTCGTTGTCGTTTAGGGGATTGCCAAATGAGGCAACCGTATCAAATAGACCCATAAAACGGATCTTGGGGGGTGTCGTTAGGGGATTGCCTTTGGGATCGATTAGCTTTTTATAGTCTCGAAAGGTCTTGTCGGCGAACGCTCTGGCCAGGGCAGCTCCTCGGCTGTAGCCCACAATATCAATCACCCGGTCACCATCTGTGTAGTTGGCCTGCAATCGCTCAAAGGCCTGTTTAACCACACCCACAGCCCCCAGGCCAAAAACACCGCCCACAATCCGATTGGTAATACGCTCCGCCGAACCTACACCGGGAAAGTATTCACCCTTGAGTCCAGAGTCAACATATTCTTTATAGAAGAAAACAACGTTAGTCAAATATCGATCGTTATTTGTTTTTGTGGTGGGTGTAATGGCAGAGGTTTGATCCCAGCTATCGCCGGTGCCGTCAAATGCATAGAGCGCCATGATCTCTCCTTAAAAAATTAAACATGCGACGTGGGCTGTGGACGAGACCCAGGAGTGAGCTGCAGATATAGACCGGGAATCACCAACAGGGCAATAAAAGTGGCTGATACCAGCCCTAAAATAATGGTCATACACAGGGGAAACCAGGTGGCATTGGTGAGAGCCAGGGGAATCAATCCTACAATGGTGGTCACCGATGTGGTGAGGATTGGCCGCAGACGATCGCTGGCTCCCAATGCGGCAGCATGGCGCACGTCTAGCCCCTGCCTACGGCGCTCATTCATGGTCTCCACCATGACAATGGCGTCGTTGACCACAATACCGGTCAGGGCAATTATGCCAATCACCGCTGGAAAGGAAAACGACAGACCTAAAAAGAAAAAGCCGAACAAACTACCAATCAGGGCAAAGGGAATGGTCATGATAATAATGATCGGCTGGGTGTAGGAACCAAACTGGAGCACCAGCACAGAAAAAACCAGAAAAATAGCGACCACCAGCATTTGACCGGCGGAAGCAAATGTCTCACTGGTGGTGTCTGAGTCGCCGCCAAACCGATAGGTATAGCCCCTGGGCCAGCGAGCTGCATTTTCCGCATCACCGAGGGTGGGGTCGTACTGCATCGCCTCTAGTTTGGGAACCAGCTGGGCTAAAATCTCACTGTCAAAATAGTTTTGGCTAGGGAGCACTTTGGCGAGTACCGTGACGCTTCGTTCGGTATCACGATGGGTAATTGCCAGCGGCACATTGCCGGGAACAACTTCTAAAAGGGCATTGCTGGGTAAGGCTTCTCCCTCTGGGGTAATAAACCGGGTGGTGGCAAATTCATCGAGCTGCGATGGCCCACCAATGGCTCCATTTTGCGAGGGCCACTGGGTACTCAGGCGGATATCGAGATCTTCTTCACCGCTGCCGACGGCAAAATCACCCACCCTGCTATCGGTCATCAGGTAGCGTCCTTGGTCGCCAAGATCGTCCTGGCTAATGCCATAGAAATCTAGGGCTTCTCGCTTGGGCACTAGCTTGTAGTCTTCGCGCAGGCTGCCAAGATCGTCTCGGACATCCATGGTGCCAGGGATTTCGCGTAGGGCCTGCTGGACCTGGGCAGAAATCTCGCGCAGGGTGCTCAGATCCTGGCCGTAGAGTTCGATTTCGATGGGGTCGATGGCATACTGCATCGCTAGGACGGCCCCTGGATAGTCTCGCACGATGGTTTCATCAACGATCTGTCTCAGGTCGCTGATGTACTCAAAGGAGTCTCGATCGCGCAGGTGGCGTTCTACAAAAGTAGCTGAGAGCCCAACAAAATAGTCGGCATTGCCGGGTTTGATCTCATTGGAGCCAACCAGGTTGCTGCGTTTTCCCACCAGTTTGACGACGCTTTCAAATACGGGGCTGCCGTTGGCATCGTAGCGGCGCAGGACTTCACCGATGCGGTCAGCGACCTCTTGGGAGCGGGCCAGGGTAGCGGCCGGGGGCAGCTCGACGTTAATGCTGAGCTTGCGGCTGTCGTTGTCGGGAAACAGGGAGACGGTCAGCTGGGTAAATAAAACAACGGCGCAGATAAATAGGACAATGGGACCTAGGGTCCACAGCCGGGCTACCCGACGGTTGGGCACGGTGGTGCGTAAACTCCACTGGGAAAATTTTTCGGAAATGTCTTCGGTGAGGCGATCTACAAAGGTTTTGCTGTGGGCTTTGCCTGGACGATTGCCCAGGAGAAATTTGGACATGGGGATAACGACAAGAAGTGCGATCGCATAGCTCATAATCAAACATGCGATCGCACTGATCGGCACCAGGCGAATAAACTTACCCATGGTGCCTGAAATCGCCATCAGCGGCGTCATCGCCAAAATCGTGGTGAGCTGCCCCGCAAAGGATGGTCCCGCATAGGTATTAACGGTTTTGATTGCCGCCTGGGAGAACGGTAATCCCAGCACAAAAATGCCCTCGTGCATCCCCTCCAGCATCAAAATAAAAACATCCACCAGCAGCCCCAAAGAGAGAATCATCCCCACCATAACCATGGTATTGAGGGTGTAACCCAGCATCCAGAGCGCAAAAATTGCCCCGGCAAACGTGAGGGGAATAGCCATACCGGCAATCAGCGCCTCTCGCCAGGTCAGCGCTACAAACAAAATACCAAACACACACAGCGACGACTGTAGGACATTAAGACCCAGGCCGCTGAGGTCATCGCGAATCAAATCAGCGTCATTGGAGAGCAGGCGATAGTCCATGCCATGGGGCCAGACTTCTGGATCCTGGCGAGCCGTCTCCATGGCAGCGATAACATTGTCAACCACCTGAATGGTATCGCTGCCAGCAACTTTGACCACATCTAAACTAATGGTGGGTACATAGTCACCGCCCTGCCAGCTCAAAAAGGCCCGATTGGTCTCCCGCTCTAGCCCCTGGTAGACATCGGCCACCTCCGCAAGCCGGACAATCCGATTGTCATTGAGTCTAGCAATGGGCACATTTCGCAGATCTTCCAGGCTACGAAATCGTCCATACAAGCGCAGCTGGGCACCAATAGCGTCATCACGCAGCAGATCCCAGGAGCTATCCACATTGCTCCCGCGGATCGCATTGCTGACCTGGGTGCTAGAAATCCCCAGGGTGGTCAATCGGCTTGGGAGCATTTGCACATGGATCACCGTTTCGCGCTGACCCGCCAAATTCACCTCGCGTACGTTGCTAACGGACTCCAGCTGTGTTTGTAAATCTGTGGCCGCCTGACTGAGAATAGCCGTATCCAGCCCTGCCCCTGTCAGCGACAGCGTTAAAATCGGCGCGTCCTGCTCCGATAGTTGCTGAAAGTCCGGGGGTTCTCGCCCCGTGGAGTCCACTGGCAGGTTAAGGATAGCGTCATCCACTTTGCCCCGCAGTGCCTGAATCGACTCGCCCACGGGAGCCTCTGCTTTAAAGGAAACATTAATGATTGAAACTGAGTTAAAAGTGGCACTGGTAAAGTCATCTAACCCCTGGAGGCTTTTAATTTCCTCTTCTAGCTTGTCGGTAATCTGGTTTTCGATGGTCTCTGCATCGGTTCCACCCCAGCTGGTGGTAACCATGGCCCGGGCAATCCTAATGTCAGGGTCCCCCTCCTTCACCATGGAGAAATAACCCATTAGCCCCCCCATCGCCAGTAAAAAACAAAGCAAAATAGCAAATGTTTGACGAGTAAAAAAGAAGGCCATCCATCCCGGTGGGGACTTAGGATCATCGATTTCGGATGAGCTAGGAATGTGCCAGGTCTCTGTTTTCATTGGAACTCCTCCCGCTGGACACGGTCTTGGTTGAGACTATTCCGATTGACAATCTCGACCGGGGTGCCTTCTACCAATAGGTTTTGACCTTCCACCACCACTAGCTCGCCCGGCTCCACACCCGAGAGAATTTCAACCCCGGATAGGCCCTCAATGCCTCGAGTCACCTGGCGACGCTGAACCGTCCCGTCGGCCTCATTGATAACAAACGCGTAAAACTGCCGATCCTTGGAAACCAACGTGCCTAGGGGAAGCACAACAGTATCGCTTTTAGCCGCAACTTCAATCCAAACATAGACTCGCCCCCCCACCTGCAGATTGCGGACCTGTTGAAAGTCTCGAAGGGTTACCTCAATGCCTCGTCCTCCAGGGGTTCGGGAGGGGCTCACCGCAAAGATACGCCCCTCGCTGCCCCGCTGTCTGGCAATGTCGAGCAGGTCTTGACCAGCGGCTCCGGCGGCCTGGCTACCACTCACCTCTTCTTCTAGGACCACATAGGCCCGCTGCCCTGGGCGAATGTCCCCCGCTGCATCTGCTTGAATTTCTAATTCAATCTCAAATGATTGGGGATCCACCACCACAATCGGAGCAGTTTCAATGGCCCTTTGGGCGGTGCTTCTATCCAGATATTGGGTATCCCAATAGTCCCCTTCCCGAATATTGATATAGGCGACAATGCCGTCGATGGGGGAGACCAGCTGGGTATCTTCTAAATCCACAGCAACCTCACCCAGACGAGCTTGGGAAGCTCCAATGGTAGCCTCGGCTGAACGAACGCTATCTTCAGCCGAGCGCACGTCCTGCTGGGCACTTTTTAGAGCAGCGAGTGCCTGATCGACCTGGTTTTGGTAGACATCACGGTCACTCTCAGAGACAGCCCCCTGCTCAAATAGCAGCTGATAGCGTCGCAGCTCACTGCGGGCCAGCACCAGATCAGATTCGGCTTTCCCTAAGTTTGCCTGGGTCTGTAACAAAGCCGCGTCTGATTGATTCCGCTGATTGATCGAAACTTGAATATCGGCTTCTGCTGTTTCGATGCTAGACGTTTGCCTACGACTATCAATGGTGGCCAGCAGCTGCCCTCGGGAGACTAAATCTCCCTCCCTAAGTTCCACACCGTCTATTTTATCGACGTAGGTAACATCGCCACTAGCTTGGAAATTTAGCACTCGCCGCTGCACGGGCCAAGCCGTACCCTCATCAAAAACCCAGGCTTGGGCCAAGTCGGTTTGGACCTGTACGACCTTGACCGGTAGACGGGTTGGGTCTGCTACTGTCACCCCAGGCTCATCTACCCTAGCAACGCCAATACGTCGATAGATTCTCCAGCTGACAAGGCCCGTGATCAAGACCATTCCTAATGCGATCGCAGGCCAGAGAGACTTTTTAGGTCTACGAAATCGAGGTAGCGCAGAGGCAGCTGGCTGCTCAGTACTTTGGGAGGTAACCAGGCGGGCTTCTGTAGAGGCTGATGTTTCCTGTGCTGGGGATGTCTGAGGGCTAAAGTTCTCAGGGTTCATTTCATTGGGGCCATGAACAGCATAGTTAAAAGGAATAAAAGCTTTGCAAGCTGTTTTTACGCCAGTGTGGACGTGCGCAAATAAGACTAGTCTTGTTTGCGAGAGGGGGAAGGGGAGAGGGGGAAGGAAAAAGCGTTATGGGGGATGCTTTATTGAGTCTAGGACACGGGGGCAAACTCTTCTGTCGCCGTTAAGATCTAGATATCAGAAACGAATTCTTTGGGCTCGCAGTAGGCCCCATAGCACCACCACTCTAGCAGCCAGCACTGTTCTACCAATGCTAGATTACTCTCCTCAAAATAGTGGCGATCTACAAAGTTCTGATGCTGTGTGTAAAACTGGTAGTAGTCCAAATCCCAGCATTGTTCTAGTCTACTGGCGGTGAGACAGCGCTTTAGATGCCACACAGTATAAAGTTGCCAGTATCGATGGGGATTGAGCACCAGCGGAGAACTTGATTCAAACAGCGGTTGCTGGAGATATTGCCAAATCGGAAACCTAAAGAAAACATTCATAGGGCGACTCTTATGGGGTGAATTATTAGTTTTCTCTGCATGTAGGCACTCTCCTAGATCATCCATAGGGATTTATCTGGGGAAGATGTACCCTATAGGTAATTTTACTAAACCGTTTAGTAATGTCAATACCAATTGAGCTAAACCGTCCAGTAAAATCCATAAGATTTATTTTTTGAAAGCATTGAATTTATGAAAAGCACCGCTGCACCGTAGCTATTAGATTGTTTAATGAACAACCTGGGCCATGCTTGCAGGGGGTGGTCTGCCTAGTCTGGGTCCACCCAGTTCAGCTGCTGCCGTTGCAATGTAGTCAATAAATGAATTCTCGCCAGCGTCTGCCACATGGCAGTGATAGCCACGGGTTTTGCTTTGGCGGTAACACCAGTGAAAATACGCTGCGGGGCTCTAGTACCCTCACACTGGTACCAGGGACAAATTTGGATCTTTAGCCTAGGGGTTTAAACTAGTCTTAATAAATTAACCTTGCGTTAAACTGTTCTTTACAAAAGCGGCTATGTGCTTTTAGTGGCGGTGTGGATCAACAAACCTGCACCGTTTACCCGTAAGCCTGTTTGCTCTCTTTTGCAGGCTGATAGAGCGTTTGACGACTATGAAATTTTTAATGTCCTTGGACTTAGTAGCAAAGTGGCCGCTGTTAGCCGTTCTATTGACAGTCAACTTGATGGTGGTGCTGGTGTCTGTGTGGGATGGGGCCAGTAGGGGTGATGTCCTCATGTCTTTCGATGAGGATAGTGTTCACACTTGGGTATCGGCCATTCAGCTCCTGGCAACCGCTGTCGTTTCGGCAA
>JBCDJC010000124.1:0-14744 GCA_038748225.1 Cyanobacteria bacterium P01_H01_bin.26
CGAACCACCGTCCGCCCTCGAACCAACGGCCACCCCAGAAACAGCCCCGCCGCGTTTGGCCAAGCCAGAGGCCGACGAGGTAGCCGCGCCAACTGATGAAATCAGCCCTGATAGCGCCCTGCCAGACCCGGCTCCTGAAAACAAAGCGGCTGAAAGTGAAGCGCCCACCCCGGACTCTGTGTCTCCAAAGAGCGACAGTTTGGAAAATGCGGCCATTCTGGAAGATGAGCCTGCCCAGTCACCTATACAGCCAGATAAGAGCAACAAGCCAGATAAGATCGACCCATCTGAGCCTGAGGTTTTTGATTCGCCTGGTGATAATGCAGAAGTGACCCTGGATAGCCCAGTTGAGGTAGCCCCCGAGCCAGGTGACCTCGAGCCAGACAAACCCACGGATGAACTGCCTTTTTTAGAACCAGCAGCTGAATCATCCAGTGCTGATAGAGAGCCTCAGTCAAAGCGACGCTATTTTCAGCGGCTCTACGACTACCGCGATCGCTCCATGCAAACCTACGGTCGCGATCGCAATTAATCGACCAATTCAGGCTAGGGAAAATAACCCCCAGATGAAATAACCCAAATGCCGGCCGCGTAACCCACTAATCCCTGGCCATCAAATCACAGGCTTCTGGCTTAAGTTCACGCTCCATCAGTCCCCCGACGGCTTCGGTGGGGGTGACCGCCCCCCTCAATAACCGATGCACCTGGCGAGCAATGGGGACTGGAATGCCCTCACGATTGGCAATATTGACCAGCACATGGGCCGTATTCACCCCTTCCGCGGTACCGCCCAGCTCGTCTAAAATCTGATCTAGATGCTTGCCTTGGGCCAGTCCATAGCCCACTCGGTAGTTCCGGCTGAGGGAACCATCGCAGGTGGCCAGCAGATCGCCGAGGCCGGAGAGACCGTAAAAGGTTTCAACCTGGGCTCCCATGTGGACACCCACCCGTAGAATTTCAGGAATGGCTCGACTGATCAGGGCGGCCTTGGCATTGGACCCTAGCTTGAGACCGTCACAGACGCCCACTGCGATCGCAACCACATTTTTTAGCGTCCCCCCCAGCTCTGCCCCAATCGGGTCAGGACTGGTATAAATCCGAAATATCTCTGACGAATAAACCTGCTGCACCCGTGCTGCCGCATCCACACTGTCACTAGCCACCACTGTCGCCGCCGGTAGCCCGGCCTCAATTTCCTTGGATAGGTTGGGTCCCGAAAGCACCACAATCGGATTATTCGGAAAGGTATCGCTAAAAATTTTAGAAGGCGTTCGGGTGGTTTCGGGATCGAGGCCCTTGGTCGCCGTCACCAGAATAGTGTCTGGGTTAAGCCCGGCCTTTTGTAGCTGCTCAGCCAGGGAAGCTACCCCTTTCATAGAGATTGCCGACACCACAATATCGGCATCGGCTATAGCGTTCGCCAAATCCAAAGGTCCCCGCCGCGACCAAATCTGTACCTGATTGCCGTTACTCAGAGCCAGTCGAGCCAGGGCCGTCCCCCAGGCTCCAGACCCCAGCACAGTCACCCGTGCCGTTTGCTTGAGGGCCTCTGATAGGGGCATTATCGGCGTTTCAGACGGTGCAGATGAGGTAACCACAGGATGATGTTCCCTTTAAGTGTTGAATTTTGAGTGGCGAATTTTGAGTAGTGGGTGGGCAAGTCTAAATACTCAAAACCCATAGCGCCTAGGCCATGGGCACAGCCAGAGGCGGTCGATACTGATCGAGCTGATACTCTGGAATACAGTTATCGCGCATAAACGTATAGTAGTCCAGCACGTTGCGATCGCACCGCTCCCCAGACCAGTCACAGTAGCGCGTCAGCACATCCGCTAGCACCGGCAACGCGTCGAAACCATAGTTCCCCCGCATCGCCAGCGCCGTCCGCCGTCGACAGATATCCACATAGGTGCGGGCCAGTTCAGACCGCACGCTGTAGACAATCTGAGCTTTAATATCCGGCTGTCCCGCTAAAATGGGTTCGCCTAGCTCGGGCGACTCCTCCACTAGAGCCAACACCTGAGGGGTACGGGCCCCATAAAGCGATAGCAGGTGGGCCACTACATCCCGATGGGAAGTCTGCATCAGTTGCTGGGCCTGTTTGCTCGAAAGGGCACCGGGCAAGAGTGCCTGCCGAGCAGGGGACTGACCTCGGGGTTTCTTTTGCTTTTTCAACACTGCATCCACCATCTCTTCACCTACCTGGCGATGGGTGGTGAGCTTGCCCCCAATCAGAGACACCATATTTTCAACGGCCTCAGGCACATGGTCGTACAGCACGTGGCTGCGGGTAATGCTGCTGGTTTTTTTACCCTCGCTGTAGGGCAGGGGCCGCACTCCCGAATAGGTAAACCGCACCGACTCCCGCGTCAGCTGGGCTGCTGGTATTACCCGATTCGTTTCATTTAATAGATAATCAATTTCCTCATTACTGGCATGGACCTTATCCAAATCTCCGTCAAAGCGAATATCCGTAGTGCCAATCAAACTCATCCCCAGCCACGGCAAAATAAAGAAAGGTCTGCCATCGGTTAGGGCTTCCACATAGAGTGCCTCGTCCGGTGCCCCCGGAAATTTATCCACAATAATGTGGCTACCGCGAGTGCCACCAATTTTGCGTGTTTTGCCGACAGGCGCCGGGGCATTGCCCTGAATGCCCCGGCGGCACACCTGGTCAACCCACGGCCCAGAGGTATTAATCACCACTGTCTGATCATGACCACGAACCGTAAAAGCATCACCGCTTTCACTGTCACGGCACACCAACGACGCAACCCGATCTCCACTACGCTGCAGCTGGGTTACCGTCACATAGCTCAGCATGGTTGCCCCCGCCTCCTGGGCAGACAGCACTATCTCCAAGCATAGTCGTTCGGCATATTCCACCTGAGCGTCATAATACTGGGCCGCACCGCGACACCCGTCCGGCTCAACTGCGCGAAATAGCTGTCGCAGCTTTTGAGCCCCCAGCATACGGTGGTTAGGCAGACTTTTGTCATAGCTCAGCAGGTCATAGAGCACCATCCCCGCCTGAATTTCCCAATAGCTACGGGAGCCTTGGGCATAGATGGGAATTGTCATCTGGATCGGTTTGACCAAATGGGGCGCTGTCTGCAGTAAAATCTCTCGCTCCCGGAGCGACTCACGCACCAGATGAAACTCAAAATATTCTAGATAGCGCAAACCGCCATGAACCAGACGACTTGACCAGCTTGTGGTACCACTGCCAAAATCGCTTTTCTCGATCAAAATTGTCTTGAGACCGCGGAGGGCACCATCACGGGCCACCGCTACCCCGTTGATACCGCCACCAATCACGATCAAGTCATAGGCTGTAGCCTCAATCGTCGAGTAATCAGGCGTCGAGTAATCAGGCATAGTTGCTATCAAAAGTAACGAGCTGCAGATTTATCAGGTCCAGGCTTCCCTCTGTTTCAAGATGCCACACTTTTCTAAAACAGGTCAGCTTCTAAAACAGGTCAGCGGTAATCACAGTGGGGAAAAAATTATCAGGCTTTAGCCGCAAAATTTTCCCCACATCCGCTTTCCTAGACCTCCACCGTCTCCTTTGGTTCCGACTCAATCGCCACCGTTGCCTTAGCCTCCCTAAACAGATGGTTGGCCCACTGCTGCACGTCATAGCGACAAATTGCCTTGTGCAGCTTAGCCATGCGCTCCGCCTGCTCCTGAGGAGACATTTCTAAAGCCGCATCAATGCACTCGTCCATGCGCTTAGATGAGTAGGGGTTGGTCAGCAAAGCATCGGGCAGCTCCACCGCGGAGCCGGTAAATTCAGACAAAATTAGGGCACCGTCCTCACCGTTGTGGACCGCCACATATTCCTTTGCCACCAGGTTCAGCCCATCCCGTAGGGGGCATATCCAGCAGATGTCAGCCGCCTTGTACAGGGCCATCAAATCGTTATAGGGCAGGGGCTCAGTAAATAGCCGTACCGGAGTCCAGTTGAGGGTGCGAAAGCGACCGTTGATCTGCCCGACCATCTGTTCGATTTGCTCTTGGGCAATACGATACACCCGCATACCTTTGGCTGCTTTTACCGCCGTCATTACCAGGTTGACCTTACCGATATATTGCGGGCTCCGCTCCAACAGCCGCTCGAAACAGGCCAACATCTCCTTGGCGCCTTTAACATAGTCCACCCGACCGGCGGACATAATTAGCTTATTGTCGCCAATCTCAGCCCGCAGCACCTTCACCCGCTCCTGTACGGAGGGCTGCATAACCACAGCGTGAATTTTCTGAGGACTGGTGCCCACGGGAAAAGCATCAATGGAGACAATCCGCCCGTTATGGCGCAGCTTGGTAACCATTTCAGGCTCTGCCAGGGCGGTCCCCACCTTGGTAAACGCTTCGGGAACCGGAATGCGCTCAACTATTTCCACCTCACGACAGCTGCGGGCGGCTGACACAAAGTTCTGGACGTAGCGGGGAATATGGAAGCCACATAGATCGCAGCACAACAGGCTGTCGATAATCGCATTTCGCCAATGGAGAATATTAAACACATCCGCCGCCGGAAAGGGAGTGTGATGGAAAAAGGCAATCTTTACATGGGGCATCTTCTGGCGAATGTAGTAAGGCGTCAGCCAGAGATTGTAATCATGGATCCAAATCAGGGCATCGTCTGCCGCATCTTCACAGGCCGCCTCAGCAAACAGGCGGTTAATGTTCTGAAAATTTTCCCAGTCAGAGCTGTCATAGGTAAAGTGCTCTGGAAACGAGTGCAAAATTGGCCAGAAAGCTTCCTTAGAGGTGATGTGATAAAAATTTCGCACCTGGTCGGCATCTAGGGGAATACGCCGCACTACACAGCTATCGCTACCCCCTTCCATGGTGACTCGATCAATAAACCCGGCCCGTTCGGTGTCGGCAATTTGTTTCCAGGCGACCCAAGTACTCTGATCGGCATTGGCAAAAAAGCTCTTTAGTGTGGGTACAATCCCATTTGGACTCTTCTTTTCACGGTAGTAAATCTTGCCATTTTCCTTCACCTCGTCATAGGGTTCACGGTGGTATAGGATCACCAGGGAAGATTTCATGTCGGTTTCTCCTGCAGTTTTTCTCAACAGCGGTTAATTAAAGTGTGGAATTCACACAAAACAAGGCCCAGTGGGGACAACTTCCTCATCAAGCTGCCTCCGCTGAGCCTAAAAGATTGCGTGATTGCATGGGTAATTAAAATCCGCTGACGATTTTTTGCCAATGCACCAGGGTTTACAGTGAGCCACATTATCGTATTGAGCCTTGTTTAGCAATAATGAAGGATGGCCCCTACGAGCTACCTGTCAAACTACAGACACGGTTCAAGAATATGCTTTCAGGAATGAATTTCAACAATGTGAACTATGTATGCTTTTGCACTTCAGCTTTGATCTTACACTCTGTCTAAAGATGTAGATAATGGGCACTGGTGGAGCGCGAAATCTAAAAATTGGGGGAGCCGACCCCAAACTTCGAAAGCCTCACACAATATATATCTAAGAGCTTCTAACCTTAAAACTGAGCGTTGACGCTGTCCTAGGTAACATTTTTTATCCTATTTTATCGATGGGAACCACAGGCATTCTCAGCGTTCTGAGCTATTAGAGACCTCTGGTTATTCCATCCGCCAACCCCCTTCAAACGAGACATTCATCGGTGATTGCAACTGCTCCCCCCAAACAACTTCAACTAGTCGAAGATGAAACCCAAAGCCTGCTGATGTGGGCCGAAAGCATCCAGCGATCGGAAGCAACCTTCTTTGAAAAGGCTCAGAAAATTGCCCGACGCCTGGGAGCCCACTATCGAGCCGATCGTCTCACCGAGGTGGGCTTTTGGACCCCCGATCTCACAGGTGACATTATTCAATCCGAAAACCGGATCGTGCTGGAGGTTTATACGCCAACAGAAAATATCGACTTCCGTGTGCCAGAACAAACCGTCACTTTTAACCATGTGCAAATTCCGTTGGTAAAACAAGGGGAGTTTGTTTGGGGGGTGATTGAGGGTATGCGCCCCGGTCGGCGTCAGCGGGCGGGCTGTTTTTACTGGCTGCGCTACACCGATCGAGATGGCCATGTCCACATCATCCGGGATCCCCTGGCCTATTCCTTGCCCTACGGCATCTTTGCACCAGCAGAGCTGTACGATATGCGCCTGCTGCAGCGTCAGCGGGCAGACCGCAGCTATTTTCGTCGCACTGGCAGTAGCTACAGCGATACCACCATTCCCCGTGTAGGCTCACCGACTAATATTCTGCAGATGCATGTTAAAACGGCATCTCCCCAGGGGACTTTTGAAGGCCTTACCGCGATTTATCAGCGGATCTCCGACAAGCTGGCCGTGGGTGAAGAGCTGACGGCTGAGGAAGCTGTCTACGCTGGCTACGATGCCATTCAACTGCTGCCGGTGGTGCCGACTATTGAGTATCGCCGTGAGGATTCCCACGCGGACTATGAGTTTTTTGTCACCCTGTCGAAGTCTGACGAGTTAGCCCAGTCCTCCTCTACAGAAAATCCCTCGACGGCTCCGAAAACCATTCAGGCAACCCTGAGAAAGCCCAACACCCAAAACTGGGGGTATGACGTGCCGATCCTCGGATCGGGAACCACCAATCCAGCTGTGTTGGGCAGTTTACGCCCCGATGAGGTGATTGACTTTATTGCTACGCTCCACAATTTTTCGGAAGGGCCGATCCAACTAATTTACGATCTGGTCTATGGCCATGCTGATAACCAGGCCCTAGAGGTGTTAACCCACCAATTCTTTAAAGGACCCAACATGTATGGTCAGGACTTAAACCACCAGCTGCCCCAGGTACGGGCGATTTTGCTGGAGATGCAGCGGCGTAAGATCAACACAGGGGCCGATGGCGTCCGTGTTGATGGTGGGCAGGACTTTCGTTTTTTTAACCCCCTGACGGATCGCGTTGAGCAAGACGATGCCTATCTGCTAGCCATGAGTGATGTAGTACAGGATATCAATGGCTATCGACGGTTGATGTTTACTATTTTTGAGGATGGTCGCCCCTGGCCCCAGGAAGGCTGGGAGTCCATTTCCCGGTACCGAGAACTGATCGAACAAAAGCCTGATTCATTTCAGTGGGGGCCGCTGATTTTTGCCCACAATACGCCATCTCTCCAAGGGTTTTGGGACCGCAAATGGCGTCGGGTGTGGGAGGTTATCTTTCAGGGCAATCGCTGGATTACCGGCTGTGGCAACCATGATACGGTGCGTCGGGGTACCCAGGTGCAGACCGATCAGCCGATCAATTGGAACTTGGGTAAAACCCTGCCGGAGGTTTTGCATAAAGCCTATAACAATCCAGCTACCCAGCTGTGGGTCTGTGGCTTTAGCCCAGGACTTCCCATGGACTTTATCAATGCCAATGTGGGGGCTCCCTGGGGATTCTTTAGAAATACGGACGATCAGTATGGCGTCAAGGTGGTCTCAGAGGAAATTAGTTTTCTCAACTGGCAGATTGAACCGGAGATGTATGCGTTGCCAGAGGTTTTTCCCCAGCTCAAGCGGATGGGGTTCCACAAATTTCATCAGCTGCAGGAGTTTTCCCAAACCTTACAAGATGCCATGGTGGCAACGGACTATAACCTGCAGGAGGTCGCCGCTATTTGTAGTCGGTGTTTGGGCCCCGACACCGATAACTGTGAACTACCGGCCCTGAGTGAGCTAAACGAGTCGTCTCTGTCGGGTTTTTTGGCAAATTTGGATGTGCCTAAGCTCAAAAAGTTTGCCATGGCGTTTATGGAAGATGGCCACGATTTGTGTAACGTCTCTCACTCGTATGAGCGAATTGATCAAGCTATTGCCACATTCCACCTGGCCCTGAGGCAGTATCGCCGCCGTCGACCTTGGTTACAGGACAATATGACCGGATACGACCGGTTTAATCGAATTAGTGACGATCGGCGGACTGTTTTTTACGGTCTGCGTAGCAACCCGGACGAATCAGCCAGCTCTCCAATTTTGATGGTGGCCCACATGGGGGGTGAACCGCTGGAAATTCAGCTGGAGGAATGGCTGGGGCTGACCATGGATAACTGGGAGGTTGCGATCGCAACCCCCGATTTAGCCTTTGACACTGCCCCCAAAGATTTCAAACACTTCACCCTCAAAGACAGTCAAGGGATACTCTTCGAAAAGAAAAAATAGTCCTACGGCGACATCTAATGCCAAATCTTAAAACTGCTGTCTGCCATTACCCACCAGGCGGCAGTTTTACTCTGACATTTTTCTCTGACAGCGATCAGAGCAATTATTTCTCTCGGAGAGAATTTTCGATATTATAGAACATTTATCTTTTTGCCTACATACAACTTTTCAAAGTGCTAAGATTATAAAATCAATCTTAAGAAAAGACAGCATTATCTCTTGTAGACCTGTGCAGTGTCTGGGGAATGTTCATATGGAAAAGAAGCTCAAAGAACTTGTCGGCAAAGGTAGCGTGTGGCTATACGTAAAAAGCAGCAATGGCTGGTTTAAAAACGTGGAAATATTGGAGGTAACCGCTACCACCATCACATTCCGTTACGAATCGGAATCCGATGTTGAACGCAAACTGTGGGAAAAAACCACTCGCATTGACAATATTGCCGAGGTTGAGGTGCGTTTGCTCACCGTCCCAAAAGTCGATAAAAAGCTTGATGCTATTCGTGGGCAGCTGTCCCGACTATTAGAGCAAGACGATTAGAGATGACCTAAACCATGGCATACAGCAGCAGCATCTGGCCCGGTTAGAAACTCTCGGTGCCAGTCTATTAAGCTATGTTGGTAGCCAAAAGAAATCGATACTTTCAAAGTTTTACTAAGGAGGAGTGTGGTTACACATCCTCTTTTTTTTGCGCTCTATTTAGCGGAGAGCTGAGTTGGCGGTAGGTACGAGCTTATCTTTACTGCTCTCTTTTTTTGCCTACCGTTCTCCAACTTTTATTAATTTCCCCTAAGACTTTTGCAAATTTCTTCCACCCAAGAGACCTCGCGACACAATAGGTGGAGTTCTTTCAGTAGATCGATTTTTTCATGGATGTCAAAGCTGCGTCTACGCGCTTACTGGTGTCAGATATCACCAACTGCTGCAGGTTTTATCGCGATCTCCTGGGTCTCTCGGTCATTGTAGAAAGCCCCAGCTACGCCGAATTTGAGGCAGCAGGCCAGACCATTTCCCTATTTCATCAAGAGGAGATGGCCTCCATCATCCACACTAGCGATAAACCCGCTATTGTCGATGGCCAAGACAAAACTGTTCTTATTTTCACCATCACCGATCTCGACGGCACCTACTCTCAGCTAAAGCGCTCAGGCGTTCACTTTGATGAGCCCCCCACCCAAAACAGCGACTTCAACCTCAAAATTGCCTACTGTCGCGACCCGGAGGGTAATCTGATCGGTCTGTTTGAAAACCTAATGTAATCGAATACCTAATGTAATCGAATAATAGATGGGCTGCCCCATCCTTCAAGACGACCCATCGTTCACTGCTTCCCTATTTCCCCCTATTTCCAAAGAGGAATCGTCAATGTCAAAGTACGTCATGGCCCTGGACTTGGGCACCACTGGTAACCGGGCTATCCTATTTAACCAAGCAGGCGATATTGTAGGTCAAGCCTACAGAGAGCTGACCCAGTACTACCCCCAGCCAGGCTGGGTGGAACATGATGCCACAGAAATTTGGGAGCAGGTTCAATGGGCGATGAAAACAGCCATTGGCGAAGCAAATATCAGCGCTAGCGACATTGCCGCCATCGGTTTGACGGTACAGCGTGAAACCTGTTTGCTGTGGGACAAAACAACGGGTAAACCCTTACATAGGGCCATTGTTTGGCAGGACCGGCGGACGGCGGATATGTGTGCCAAGCTGACAGACCACAAGGCGGACATCTACGAGCGCAGCGGTCTATTTCTCGATGCATATTTTTCAGGCACAAAGCTGCGGTGGCTGTTGGATAAGGTTCAGCCCCAGCTATCAGGCAAGGGGTTAGACAATGTCCTGGCTGGTACCATCGACACCTGGGCGTTGTGGAATTTAACAGATGGCAAGGTCCATGCAACGGACCATAGCAACGCCAGCCGTACCTTACTAATGAACCTGGCGACGCAGCAGTGGGACAAGACGCTGTTGGATCTGTTTGGTGTCCCCCAGTCAGTACTGGCAGAAATCAAGCCCAGCCAAGGAATTTTTGGTTACACTGATCCGAGTTTGCTAGGGGTGGAGATTCCGATTGCGGCCATTCTAGGCGACCAGCAGGCGGCGTTATTTGCCCATGGTTGCGATCGCCCCGGCTTACTCAAATGTACCTACGGCACCGGGGCATTTTTAGTCGCCCATACCGGTAAGGAAATCGTGCGGTCCCACAACCAGCTGCTCTCCACCATCAGCTGGACTACGGCCAAAAAAGACGGCGGTTACGACCTGGGCTATGGTCTAGAGGGCAGTATGTTTACAGCCGGGGCCTGTATTCAGTGGTTGCGAGATGGACTGCAGATTATTGACAGCGCTGCAGACAGTGAACCTTTGGCTGCCTCCGTTGAAGATAATGGCGGTGTTTATTTTGTCCCAGCACTGAGCGGTTTGGGGGCTCCCCATTGGGATATGGGCGCTCGCGGTGCGTTTTTGGGCCTTACCCGCGGGGCGACTAAGGCCCACATGGTGCGCTCAGTATTAGAGGCGATTGCCAATCAGGCCCGCGAGGTTGTGATGGCCATTAATGATGACAGCGGTACGCCGATTACTACCCTCAAGGTAGACGGCGGTGCCTGTCAAAATGACTTCTTGATACAGTATCAGGCAGATGTATTGGGCATTCCCGTAGAGCGGCCTGCCGTATTGGATGCCACAGCTCAAGGGTCAGCCTTTGCCGCAGGTCTAGCGGTTGGCTTTTGGGATGACTACACGGCCCTGGTCAATAGCCGCAAGATTGATAAAACCTTTGAACCTGGGAAGGGACAAAAAGCAGCCCAGGAAAATTTTGAGATATGGCAGCGAGCGTTAGAGCGAGCTAAAGAATGGATTGTTTGAAGACTTATAAGATTCCGGCTAGCCAGTGATCGGCCCTTGAGCAGGATTTCATTCCTACTACTCACCGTAGAAGGCAGGATAAACAAATGCAAAAGCTGTTGAACTGGGAATCACAGTCCCATCCAGCTCTTCGACAACAACAGTCTCAAAACTCTCATCCCATCGAGCCCTCACCGTACGCCCTGATAGCTCAGCCTCCTGACTTCCCTGCTGCTGTAGCTCATCATGCACAAACTGTAGGCTATCGCCTGAAAATCTGTTGTGGGGTGTCTGCCCATCGGGCTCCCAAACATAGCTAACAATCGCCTTGGGATGTAGCTCTCGCTGCTCTTGATTCCGCGCGTCGAACACAATGCGCTCATCCGTGTAGTAGGTTCCGTAGGGATAGCCCTCATAGTTTCGAGCATACCCAGTACGCGTCGACAAAATCTGACTATCAGGATACTGCTCTAACCACTGCCCCAGCGTTGTCTTCACCGTAGGCAGCATATCCACCTCCTGATTCACATTGGGACCAACAATTCCAGTACCCCAAGGTTGCGCATACAGCGTGTCGTCAGCCCGGTCATACATCACTAAGCAGCTCTGGTACAGCTTGCCCGACACCCCAAATGTAGTATCCCCTCGGTCAAAGGCCACAGTCGTGTCGCACAGCGGGCAGTAGCTCACTGTTACATTTACACCACCAATTTGATCGTTAACAATCTCGTGCCAGTTCAGCACATTGTACGGGTAGGCTTTGGCCTCGCCGTTGACTACCATGCCGATTACGATATCTTCGGTTGCAAACGGTGTGGTCTCCGCTGTATCAAACTCCGGTGCATCAATGCTGGGAATGCCGTCCTTGGGTGGACCACCGTTAAAGAGCTGCTCCAGTTCAATCCGGCTAAATTCTTCGGGGTTGATATTTTGCTTTTGCAGATCGCCCAGCTCACGACTCTGGTCGTGAAACACCTGGGTTAGGGCATAGGCCCGTAGCTTTAGATTGGCCCATCCGCCTGCTTGTACCAATGCGGCAGCGCTGACGGCTGCTGTTATGGCCAAGGTACCAATGGCAACTTTTGCAATCCGTTTCATCTGGTCTCATTTTAGTCAACACGGGTTCTGGCTCGGCATAAGTGCCGTCAGGTTTAGCCTGACTGAGCCAATCATGGGTCAGATTAAAGTAGCCTAAGAGGGATATAAAAACAGGTGTTTTATTGTCGTTGAATTGCCTACAGACGCCCCATGGCGGATGTCTCACTGTTTATTACCTGTAGTAACAATGTTATGAAACGGGAATCTAAATTTTGCAGAAATACACGCAAAGTTACAGCAGCTTTTTGTGAGCCTGGGCATTCTAAGAAAAGTCAGTGATGTATCTACGCGATACGGCGACCTATGAAAAATTTGCTTAATATCTCATCAAAAAAGGGCACCCAGCTCTGTAGCCTTTGTCAGGACACACTCCTGCGTCACATCAGACAAAGCAAAGTATTTTGGTATTGCCCAAGCTGTCGTCAAGAAATGGTGGGAGAAGAGCAAGCAGAGGTACCCAATCCAGCGGTAGTGACTCGCCCGGAACCAGACGCCCAGCCTTCTATGCTGTCTAAGGTTCCTATCGTCGTAAGTGAATCAGCATTTGAGTCAGCTAACTCCTAAAATTATCCTTATTGCGGCACTCAGTCTTGCCGCAATAAGGATAGGAAAAGCTTTGGATCAAGCACTCTCTAAAATCCACTGCACTAAAGTGCGTACACCATATCCTGTCGCACCAGGATTGTTATAGGCATTATCCTTTTCGCTCCATACGGGGCCGGCAATATCTAGATGTGCCCATGCCGTATTTTTGACAAACTGCTTGAGAAACAGAGCGGCTGTGATGGAGCCCCCCGGACGAGGACCCGTATTTTTCATATCTGCCACAATCGATTTCAGCCCGTCAAAGTATTTTTCCTCCATGGGCATGCGCCAAAGTTTTTCACCAGCAGCATCGGCGGCTTGGGTCAAGGCTCCGGCTAGGGCATCATCGGGGCTAAACAGACCGGCTAGATCACTGCCCAATGCGACAATGCATGCTCCGGTCAGAGTGGCCAAATCGACCATGGCATCCACGCCCAGTTTGTCAGCGTAGACCAGGGCATCCGCTAAAGTAAGACGACCTTCGGCGTCGGTATTATTGACCTCAATGGTTTTACCATTGGAGGCCGTCAAGATATCGCCTGGGTGCATAGCATGGCCGCTGATCATATTTTCAGCTGCCGCACTGATAAAGTGAACTTCCACCTCGGGTTTAATCTGAGCGATGGCTTTGGCGGCACCCAACACCGCAGCGGCTCCCCCCATATCCATTTTCATAAGCTCAATCATGCTGCCTGCACCGGCCTTGATGTTGAGCCCCCCCGAGTCGAAGGTCAGACCTTTACCGATCAGCGCTAGCTTACGCTTGGGAGTTCCTTTGGGGGTGTAGGTGAGGTGGATAAACTTGGGGGGCATCTCCGATGCCATGGAGACGCCGAGGTAGGCACCCATCCCTAACGCTTCACAATCAGCCTGCTCTAACACGTTGAGGGTTAGCCCGTGATCACCGGCGATGGCTGCGGCTGTCTCGGCCAGGGCGGTTGGGGTGACTACGTTGGGTGGAGCAGCGACTAGCTCACGCGCTAGGATAACGCCATCACATACGTGGGCAGCTGTTTCTAGGGCGGTGTCGTATCCTGGTAAATCTAACAGTGCGACGTCGGTAAGCATCACCTTAGAGGACTCAGGATCAGACTTAAATCGTTTATCCTCGTGTAGGGCTAAGGTCACACCTTCAGCAATGGTTTGAGTCGTTCGGTCCGGGCTATTGTTCCAAATTGGGAAACTGACGCCGAGGGAGGTGCACTTTTCTCGCTTGGCTAGCTTGGCCGCTGCTGCTGCTGCTCGCCGCAGACCTTCTAGTTTGAGTTCATCGGAGGCTCCCAAACCAACAATGGCCAGTTTACGTACAGGACCACCGACACGAATCACGGCGGAACTCCCCGCTTTTGCTTTAAATTCTGCCTCGTCAATCAGTTCTTGAAGCAGCCCAGAAACTCTCTCATTTAAGTCAGACAGTAGCCCCGTAAGGGGCAGCGATTCTTCAGATAAACCAATGACAAGGCAATCGCCTGACCATGTTAAACAAGACTTGTCTGATGCTACAAACTTCATTCCCATCTCAGTCCTAATTCCCGTCCTAGTATCTAATGATTTCGGCGTCTTTACTGACCGAATATCATATATGGCTATCTATTATGTCCATAGTTTTTCGTCGAAACACAATCCGCCCGCGTTCATCCGCTTTGACAGCACGGTAGCGCATCGTTGCACTTTCTGTACTATTGATTGAGCTAAGCACCATGGGAAAACGTCTCATTGACCTAGGAAGAAAGCGGCTGCCGCTATTGCTGTTGGGGGGAGTAAGCCTGGCTAGCCTAGCTCTGATCGTATTTTTTGGCCAAGCGGCCAAGCGGATATTGCCTGCTGCCCAGACGACCATTGGCCAACACCAATCGGCGGAGTCGGCAGCATTTCGGCTGGCTTTGCAGCCGCTGGAGATCCGCCGCGAAAATCTATTGCAGCTGGTCGCGTCCGATGATGACCATGCCCGCTATTTGCTGGCAACGGATTTACTGAGTCAGGGGCAGACTACTGAGGCATTGGCTCTGTTGGATGAGCAGGCAACGAGCAAGACTCAAACGCTGCTTGC
>JBCDJC010000125.1:0-14735 GCA_038748225.1 Cyanobacteria bacterium P01_H01_bin.26
CGTGGGTATGCGTTGGAGTGAGCCGGGCCTCAATCATCTACTCGCACTGAGAGTTGCTTGGGTTAATCAGCGGTTTGACTCTCTCTTTACCCAACACTCTTTAGCATTACCTTGCGTATCCCCGAACCGCTAGATGCGCCCTTTCTTTACAGTTTCTTTTTGGCTTCTTTCAGAGAGCGCATATTCGACAATTCTTGAAGCAACAGCCAGGCCAATAATTGTCACTATGAATCTTTCAATATTCGCACTGTTTCTTTCAATTCTTTTTTCATTGAATTGGATTTTAAGCTCGTTAGCATCTGGTTTAGGGATAGTGGTACTAGTAGTAGTTACTGTCGTTGTTGCAGCAACTACAACAGTTGAATTAACTGAGATACAAAAGCTACTTGCTATTGCAACGAGTTGTTGCAAAATGGGTGGTATTCTACTTGCCATGCTGCTTACCCTGCTCACCTTTTTCGACCACGAGAGATTTTGCTGGGGATACTAACCAAAATTTACTTTCATCCTTAATAATCTGCATAAGCAGCTTTGAGTTCTTATTTTGAGCATCCCGTATACGGGATATCATGCCTGAAGCTGAGTTTTTGTTAACTTTTATTAGTCTAGCAAGGCTTCGTACAGTCACCTTATTTTGAGAGTTAGTGACGAAAAAAATCGCAGCAAACCACTTATTTAGTTTTATGTGCGAATTATGAAACAATGTGTCAACAGTGACACTATAGGAAGTAAAGCAGTGGTTACAGTGATACCTGCTTTCGTTTTTTAGTTTGGTGCTGCGAAATGATTCGCAATAGGGACATCTGGGTTTTCCTGCCCAGCGGATTGTTTCAAGGTATTTTAGGCATTCCTCATGAGAGCGAGCCATCTAGCTCTTACACTATCCAAGATATTTTGGATGAGTATGTCATCAAGTAGCCATAACATCACTATTAATCAACCAGCTTGTATTACGAGCATTTATCTTCATTTATAAGAAAAAGATCTTGATATTAGCTCTATCCTTTAACTGATCCGGCCAACAAGCCGCGAACAAAGTATCTTTGTAATGCAAAAAATACCCCTAGCGGCACCACCATTGAGACAAAGGCTCCGGCGGTGAGCAGATGCCAGTCCTGCCCCCGGTCGCCCACCAGATTGCGCAGTACCAAAGTCACCGGGGCCACGTCCTGATTGCCGCCAAGGTACACCAGGGCCACCAGCAGGTCGTTCCACACCCATAGAAACTGAAAGACGGCAAAGGATGCGATCGCAGGCATCGACAGCGGCACCACCAGCCGCATAAAAATCTTTAAATGGGACGCGCCATCCACCGCCGCCGCTTCGATCAGGTCCCGGGGTAGCGAGCCGATATAGTTGCGCAGCAAATAAATCCCTAGGGGGAGACCATAGCCCGCATGGGCCAGCCACACCGCCAGAAAGCTACCGGCTAGACCCAGATTGTTATAGACCCGCAGCACCGGAATCAGGGTCATCTGTAACGGTACCACCAGCAAACCGACGATGGTTACAAACAGCAGCTGGCGTCCGGGAAACTGCATCCAGGCCAGGGCATAGGCGGCAAAGGTGGCAATGGAGATGGGAATCACCGTGGCAGGGATGGCAATCACCAAACTATTTAAAAATGCCTGCCCCATGCCCTGGCTGGCCAGCACATCAATGTAGTTACCAATGTGGAATTGGGCCAGGTCAAACGGGTGTTGAAAAACGGTCCACCAGCCGGTTTGCAACAGGGCATCCTGACGGCGAAAGGAGCTGATCAATAAACCGGCGGTGGGCAGGGTCCAGAGTAGCGCGATCGCAACCACCGTCACATGGAGCGGCAGCCGTTCAAACCGGCTCAGGGAGCGAGCAATTTTCATCGGTTGGCCTCCTGCTGGGTAAAGCGACGAATATTGGTCACCATTACCGGAATCACCGCCAGCAGCAGCACCGTGGCAATGGCGCTGCCGCGACCAAAGTTTCTAAAGTTAAACATTTCCTTGATCATGCGGCTGGCAATTACATCCGTATCCAGGTTGCCGCCGGTCATCACATAGACAATGTCAAAGACCTTGAGCACCGCCACCACCACCGTTGTGGTGACCACCGTAATGGTCGGCACGATCATCGGGATAATAATCCGCCGAAAAATCTGAAACTCGCTGGCCCCATCGATCCGCGCCGCCTCGATTACATCCTTGGGAATGCCCTTGACCGCTGCCGATAGCAGCACCATACAAAACCCGGTCTGCAGCCAGATCATAATCACAATCAGGGCCAGGGTGTTTAAGGGCAGCAGCGTCGGCAGCGGCGACAGATCCGCTAGCTGCAGCCTTTCCCACAGCGGCTCCAGCGGGCCATCTCGCTCAATTAGCCAGCCCAGGGGTTCCAGGCCAAACGCCTGCCGGATCGCATTGAGCAGTCCGATCTGGTCGCTGCCCGCTGGCTTAAAGGCATAGACAAACCGCCAAATGACGCTGGCTCCCACAAAGGAGATGGCCATGGGCAAAAAGATCAGCGATTTGGCCGCCGCCTCGTACTTGACTCGGTCCACTAACACCGCAATGATCAGCCCCAGCCCAACGCTCAGCCCCGACACCAGCACCAGCCACAGCAGGTTGTTGCGAAACGCCAGCAGCATGTCTGGATTGGTCAGGGCAAACCCATAGTTTTTGAAGCCAACAAACTCCACCGAGCGACTATCAAAAAAGCTGATGTACAGCGTCTGCAGCGAAGGTAGCACCAGATAGGCCGTTAGCAGCAGCACCGCTGGTCCCATATACACCCAGGGCAGCAGCCGGTTTTTCCAAGGGCGGGGGAAACGCTCCACCAGGAGGTTGAGACCGTAAAAAATGGCAAAGGTGCCAACAGAGCCGATTGCGATCGCAATCAGCGCCGTCAAAATCCGCAACACATTATCAGACACGATAGCTCTTCTCCATACCCACCAATCGAAACCCATCCCGCCTTTCAGGCATCTCTCCTAACGGGCCACGGTGTATGCACAAGTATTGGAAGCTAGCTTTCGCGGTTGCCTCCCCCCCTCTAACTCTCCCTTGGTAAGGGGGCGAACCGGATCTTCCACCCTTACCTTACGCTTTAGCGCATGCCCAAAGGGCTTTAGGGGGGATTGAGGGGGGTAGTGCAAGAGTTGAAACTTCAATCCAAGATGTGTGTACACGGTAGCTCCTAACGGGGAATATAGCTCAATCAGGCTTCTAATACCGCAGGTATTCCCAGCTTTCATCTACTCTGGCCAGCTTGCCTCGATCGTATCCAACACCTCGTCCACCGGTTCACCCGCCACATAGTCCACCACCCCGGACCAAAACGTGCCAGTGCCCACGGCCCCCGGCATCATATCCGAACCATCAAACCGAATGGTCTCGGCATTCCCCAAAAATTCAGCCTGTTTTTTACTCAGCTCATCCGGATACGCCTCCAGGCTGACCTGCTGGTGGGGCGATAAAAATCCCCCCAATCCGGCCCAGATTTCATGGGGGGTGGGTGTCGCCAGATAGGCCATCAGCGCCTGGGCCTCAGGCGTATTGTTAAACATGCCAAACATATCCCCAGCCACCAGGACCGGCGTACCGTATGCCGGATCAATCCCCGGCAGCAAAAAGATATCCACATCTTCCTCTAGGTTCACCTCCTCAGGGAAGAAACTGGCGATAAAGTTGGCCTGGCGGTGTAAATAACAGGTGGGCTGCTCGCCAAATAGCCCCTGGGGAGCATCGCCAAAGGGGGTGCTAATCGCCCCGATCGAGCCGCCCACCACGTAGGTTTCATTCAGGACAATATCGCCAAACTGCTCAAAGGCCGCTTGCACAGCATCGTCATTAAAGGGAATTTCATGGGTAATCCACTGGTCGTACACCTCTGGACCCGCCGTCCGCAGCATAATGTCCTCAACCCAGTCGGTCCCCGGCCAGCCGGTTGCATCGCCGCTTTCTAGACCGACACACCACGGTGTTTCACCCATGGCCACAATCTCATCACTCAGGGATTCCATCTCATCCCAGGTAGTCGGCACGCTCAGCCCTCTGGCCTCAAAGGCAGCCGGGCTGTACCATACCAAACTTTTAATTGAGGCCCGATACCAAATACCGTACAGACTATCATCCACCGTAGCCAGCGATAGCCAGGTGTCTGGGTAAGCCTCTGCCAGGGTCGCCGTCTCCATAAACTCGGTGACCGGCACCAGCTGCCCGGCCTGGGCAAAGCTAGTCATCAGCCCCGGCTGAGGAAACATGGCAATATCCGGCGCATCCCCCGACTCCACCCGCACCGGCAGCAGCGTCGCAAAGGAATCGGTGCCCTCATAGATCACATCGATCCCCGTTTCTGCTTCAAAGGGTTCTAGGGCCGCCTCTAGTTTTTCCTGCTGCTCCCCAACGATCACCCCCAGCACCGTCACCGTTTGCTCAGCACTTTCCGATGCCCCGTCCCCGCCACCGCCACCGCAGGCGCTCAATGCCAATAGAGCCGATAGCCACAGGCTTGTTTTCAGGTGGGTCATGGGTGAAACATCCGATAGTGAAACAGCAATTTTGGTTGTTCACATCCTAACAAGGCAGGTGATCATCCTCTATTTTAGAAAACGGCCATGGACCTTCGGTTAGACTAATGGGGCGATTGTTCTACCGCTGCCATGGCCCAGTTAGAGCTATTTCCACAGTCCGGTTCAAAGTCCCCCAATACCTTTGACTACACCGTTCGCAAAAGCAAACGGGCAAAACACGTCTCGATCAAAATTGAGGTGGATGGCACGGTTGAGGTCGTTGTCCCCCCCAAGTACAACTGCAAAAAGCTACCGAAGCTGCTGGCCAAACGCCGCGACTGGATTCTCAAAAATCGGGCCCGCCTGCTGGACGAACATCAAGACACAACCGCCGACTGGCAAACAAGCCAGCCTGAAAAACTAGAGCTGCGCTGGCAGGCTCCCGTTTCCCAGGCTGAACCCAGTGAAGTTTGGCACATTGACTACGAAGCGTCGCCTGGGCCGACACTGTGTATTCCCCTACCGGAGCACGGTCTTAAGGTGCGCGGCCATATTGACCATACCCTCACCTGTAATCAGGTGCTGTGTCAGTGGTTAGGCCACAAAGCCCATCGGGAGCTGGTGCCCTGGCTCAGACAGCTGAGCTTTGACCTCGATTTACCCTTTAAGCAGCCTGCGGTGCGGGGACAAAAAACACGCTGGGCCAGCTGCTCTAGTCATAAAAACATCAGCCTTAACTACAAGCTGTTGTTTTTGCCCCAGGAAGTGGTGCACTACGTCCTGGTACACGAGCTGTGCCACACGATCCACATGAACCATTCCCAGGAATTTTGGCAGCTGGTGGGTGAAAAAATGCCTGGCTATGAGCCCTATCGCACCATCCTAAAAAACGGTTGGAAGTATGTACCTCGCTGGGTAGAAAATCAATGACCGTTCGGCCATATCGCTGAATTTACGGATAGTATCATTACGAGTCAGATATAGAAGGTGTATCTTGGGAAAAGCCAGTTTTGGGGCTGTAGCTCAGCTGGATAGAGCAACCGCCTCCTGAATATCGGGCACCGCATGGGGAAACCCTGCGTGTGAATGTAGTCAAAGTCGGTGAAACCTACGGGGTAATTCCTAGGGCAATACCGAGCCAAGCTAGAGCCTTGTTCTAGAAGGTGTAGAGACTAGACGGCTACCACCTACAGGTAATGCGCCCACGGTGAAGGTATAGTCCAGAGAGTGGGGAAACCCACACCAATCTGAAGCGGTAGGTCGCGCGTTCGAATCGCGCCAGTCCCGTCCATAGTATTAAAGTCCGTCCATCCTCCCTTGATTGGGAGGATGGTTTTTTTTAAGCTCAGTTGCCGGATTGTCTTCTTCCTAATGTTGTGGCTTAACAGCATTCTGCCCCACGCGCCGAATGCGCCACACCTAAAGGGTTTTTATCATAAACACACTATTGGGGTCATCAATGTAATCGGCAAATGGACCTTGATACTCAAACCCATACCGCTGGTACAAACGCCGCGCCGGGCCAAACTCATCCATGGCACCAGTTTCTAAATTTAGACATCGATAGTCACGCCCTTTAGCCACCTGAATAATATGCTCCAACATCATCGAACCAATGCCCCTGCCACGATGGGCCTCAGCCGTACGCATTGACTTGATCTCACCGCGATGGGGATCAATCTCCTTGAGGGCACCACAGCCCAGCAGTTTATCCCCCTCCCAGACTGACCAGAAGGTAATCTCTGGAGAGCGCAAGGCTCCCAAATCCAGGGCATGCACACTTTCAGGTGGCGTAATCTCATTCATATGGTCGAGATGTTCCTGGAGAAAATCGGCAATCTGTTTACCGGTGAGATGATCTCGACGAATCTTCAACGGGGGCATCTCCTTAGGCGGTTAAAAACTCTCGCGTCACCTATTCCTGGGATTTGCTCACCGGAGCAAATGACTCGCTACCGAGGGGACTAGGAACCCAGCCCTCTACACCCACACGCTTGGCGAGTAAGGGCCTGGCATGCACAATAGGTATCCGCAACGCTTCTTCAAACAGTAGCGCATCAATTGTTTGATAAAGGGTTTCTCGCTTAGCGACATCCGGTTCAAACCGGGCCTGGTCCAACAGGTCGTACAGGGTGGGATTTTTATAGCCGTCTAGGTCCTTGGTGCCGCTCTCACTAAAGTTGGCATATAAAAAATTGTCAGGGTCACCGTAGTCTCCACCCCACGCCAATAGATAGGACTGGAACCCCGGTGGCGTGGTGCGATCTTCTAAATAGGCGGCCCAGTCTTTGGTTTGTAAATTGACCCTGATGCCAATCTGGCTGAGTTCGGCGGCCAGGGCCTCGGCGATGGGTTTGGGGGTGGGAAACGCCAGACCGCTGATGGCCGGATACCACAGCTCTAGATCAAACCCGTCAGGGTAACCCGCCGCTGCCAGGGCGGCTTTGGCGGCGGCTGGATCGTAGGCATAGTCGCTTACCTCGCTGCTGGTGTATTTTTCCATGGAGGGGGGGACAAAGTGCCCGTCTGTGGTGGCCAAATCACCCCAAAATGCCTCTACAATGGCGGTCTTGTTAATGGCTTGGGCGATCGCTCGACGCACCTCCGGGGTGGCCAGGGGCTCATAACCCGGATTTAGCGTTAGATAACCGACATTAAAGGAAGGACGCAATACGGCTTCTAGGGTGGGATCTGATTCAATCTCTGTCAGCTGATCGGGGGTCAGGTTGACCGTAAAGTCCAGCGTACCGGCCCGCAGCTGGGCTAAGCGTGCTGCGGGGTCTTCGACAAAGCTGATGACTAGCCGCTCGGCCTTGGGTAGGCCATCTTCCCAGTAGCTATCAAACTTGGAAAGGGTGATGCGATCGCCACTTTTCCATTCTTCAAAGACAAAGGGGCCGGTCCCCACCGCCAGGCTGGAGGGTCTGCCGTAGTCTGCCCCGGCCTGCTGAATAGCGGCGGGGCTGGCAATGCCAAAATAGCTAGATGCGATCGCAGCCGGAAATGAGGCAAAGGGCTGGGCCAGCGTAAATACGACAACAAACTCATCAACGGCTTGAACATCTACCAAAATCGAAGCCTCGTCCCCTTTAAAGCCGCTAAAAAGATAGGTCCAGCTTTCATAGAGTTTGCCAGCCGAGCGAAAACCGTACTCAAACTCTGGATCCCACCAGCGGTTGACATTAAACACAACCGCATCGGCATTAAAGGCCGTACCATCGTGAAACGTTACCCCCTGACGCAGGGTAAAGGTCCAAGTCAACCCATCGGCGGACGCACTCCAGTCGGTGGCTAGCTCAGGTACCAGCTCCGTTGAACCAGGGCTATTACCCAGCAGATAGTTATAAATCTGTCGTTGTACATCAATCGAGTAGCCATCAATGACATTACCCGACTCCAGGGTCACAGGCTGACCCACCGAACCAAATACCAGCGCCCCCCGATCCGCCCCAGCCGCCGTAGGGTCGCTGACGGGGCTTGGCCGGTTGCAGTTGGCCAGCGTCACCGCCAGACCTAGGGCCAGCATAACTAAAAGAATTCTGCGCAGGCGTTGCCGCAAATATCTCAGTTGGTAAATCATAGACAGCTCCCGCTGACAAAAAGCATTAGAAAACAGTGACCGGTTCTGCCAGTGTAGGGCCAGCAGGCACCCCTGAGCCGGGTCACGAGAGCTGCAGCGAGGGGCCAAAGTAGCCACCGATTCCAGCCAAGATTGTCTCCATCGCCAGCGCCGCTAACAACAATCCTAGGATCCGAGTGATCACATTGACCCCGGTCCGTCCCAGACGCTTCTGAATCCAGTCGGCGGACAGCAACGCCATGTAGGTAATCAGCAGCACACACAATAATGCCAGCGCTGTCATCGACTGATCCACCCAGCCAAACTTCATGTTATCGGTCAGCAGCACCACCGACATGATGCCTCCGGGGCCAGCAATCAGAGGCGTTGCCAATGGAAAAACGGCCAGGTCGATGGACGAGGCCGGGTCGGTTGACGCGGAATGGACTCCCGAGTCCTGCAAAACCATTTGCAAACCTACGATCAGCAGCAAAATTCCACCCGCTGTGCGAAAGGCTGGCAAACTGATCTCTAAAGCTCCTAGCAGGGGCTGACCCATCACCAGAAAAGCTAACAAAATGATAGTTGAGACGCCCACCCCCAGGGATGCGATCCGCCTACGGCTGACCTGGGGCTCCTTTTGGGTAATGGCAATAAAGATCGGCACCAGACCGATGGGGTCAATGACAACAAATAAGGTCACCGCATCCTGAAGAAAATGTTGAAACATAGGAGTCTCTGCCAAATCACTGAGGTCAACTAACGTCTAGCATTATTGCGACGGTCCTGTCTGAACTATCTGAGACAGCTGGTATTGATGGCTGGGTGTGGGAGTAAAGTATTTGGTTGGGGAAGGGGAAACGGGGAAGGGGGGAAAGGGGAAAATGGGGAAGGGGTAAGATGGCAGCTTAGATCACTGTTGGAAAATGAGATTGCCTGCATGATTTGACGGAGCGCATAATGCCAGCCCACACTCCCATGATCGCTGATTTTTATCAAAAACTAGCGGAGACTCTCCGCTCACAAGCTGTTGTTGTGGCAACTGTGATTGATATCCATGGCTCTGTCCCCCGAGAGGTCGGTGCCAAAATGCTGATTGGCGCGGACTGGAGCTTTGATACCATCGGTGGCGGGGCCGGTGAGGCCAAAATTATCACCCAGGGGCGCGCGGTGTTGGCAACAGGTGAAAAACAACGGGCCACCATTGACCTGACGGGCGATGTAAGTACCTTAAAGGAGGGCATTTGTGGGGGGCAAATGGGTATTTGGCTAGAGCGCTGGTCTGGCCCGGAGGCCCTCACCCTGGCCCAAGCGCTAGCCCAAGCGCTGGAGCGGGGGGAGCGGGTTTCGCTATTTACCCCATTTACCACCGCTAGCACACCGGGTATCCCTGAGTCTCCCCCGACAACAACGGAGACTCAGCTTTTGGCAACGGGCTTTTTTGAATGGCTATCTCCCCGGCCCCTATTGCTGATTGTGGGCGCGGGCCATGTGGGTGAAGCCCTGGCTCGGGCGGCCTATTTGGCTGGGTTTCAAATTGCTGTGCAAGACGAGCGAGAAGAGTTTGCCAATGCCCGCAGCTATCCCCAGGCCAGCTTGATTTTGACCGCTCCCATCGACCGAGCGCTGCGGCGGGTAAAGCGCTATGAATCTTTGTTTGTGGCCCTGGTGTCGCGGGGGTACCCCTTGGATGTGGCTGCCCTATCTAGCATTTTTCAGCAAGAAATTGTCTGCTGCTACATTGGCATGATGGGGTCTCGCAAACGAATTGAGCTGGTGCGGCAATCCCTGCTACGGCTGGGCATATCGGAGGCGCAGCTAGACCAGATCCATGCCCCCATCGGGGCTGATATTGGCGCCCTCACCCCCGGAGAGATTGCGGTGAGTATCTGTGCCGAGCTGATTCAAGTACGGCGCACCGCCAAACCCAGATTCGATCGCTAAGGGACTTGCTGGCAAATAAGGTCCCCGCTAATAGCTCCTTCTCCCTTTCCCTTTAACCCTTCCCCACCCTATTCCGGGGATTTTATTTTTTGGCAGCTCCCTCACCCCATAGCATCGACAGACTGTATGCAATCTTACAGAAACTTTTCATGCCTATTGTATACAGTTTGCATGAAATATCCATGCGCTACCCATGCTCGTCACCCAGCAGCCCATCTTTCGTCGCTTCTGGTATCCCGTGATTCCCTATCAGGATCTAACCCAGGGACCCCAGGCATTTGAACTCCTAGGGGAACCCCTTGTCCTGTGGCTAGATGACCAGGGAAAACCGGCGGCGGTTTGCGATCGCTGCTGCCACCGTACCGCCAGGCTCTCCCTTGGCAAGGTCAGCCAGGGGCGGATCTGCTGCCCCTATCACGGCTGGGAGTTTGCCCCCTCCGGAGCCTGTGTCCGAGTGCCTCAGCTTCCAGGCGACCGCGCCATTCCGGCCAGCTATCGCGTCAGCGCCTACCGCTGTACCGAGCGCTATGGCTATGTTTGGGTGTGTCTGGGCGACCCCCTGATCGATATTCCTGAGATTAGGGAGGCCAGCGACCCTACCTACCGCCTCATCCCAGAATTTTATGAGCCCTGGCATTGTGCGGGGCTGCGGGTCATGGAAAATGAGCTAGACCTGGCCCATCCGACATTTGTCCACACCAAAACATTTGGCAGTGAGCACCATCCCACCCCAGACGAGATGGAGATTACCGAGACCGACTGGGGTATCCATGTCCATGGCAGGCTCGGGGTTAGTAACACCGAGCTGCAGCAACAAAACCTGAAGATGGCCCAGCCTGAAACCGTCCGTACCCTACAAATGGACTGGCTGATGCCCTTTACCATCAAGCTCAAAATCATCTATCCCAACGGCCTAGAGCACATCGTGGTCAACACCATGACCCCCATCAGTGACGACCGCTCCCAGATGGTGCAGTTTTGTGTGCGCAACGATACTGAAGCCGACACCCCGGCCCGTGACGTCATCGCCTTTGATCGAGCCGTCACCCTAGAAGACAAACGTATTCTAGAATCCACCGATCACGACGTTCCCCTAACGCCAACGGGAGAAGAACACATGGCCACCGACCGCCCTGGTATTATGATTCGCAAAAAATTGGCGGCCTTGCTCAATGCCCAAACCAGGGAAAGACATCCCGAGCTGATTTGTCAGTAAACCCTGAGTTTTCATGCTCTTTGTATACAGAATGCAGGCTACAATCTTTCAGGAAATACCGCTCCGGATACGTCAGCCGGGACATTGTTCCCATACGGTAACGAGTTTGTCGTTTACAGACAGCTTGCTCCCCTTAGAATCGGTGGATCGCGGCCCTGGGCCGTGATATCCGAGGACTCTACCACCGCAAGTCTATGCAGATTCAAAAGATCGATCTAGCAAAATCTCCTCTATTTCTAGTTGCTCCCTTCTTTTTCTTGGGAACAGCGATGGTGGCGATGAAATATATCATTCCCCATACGTCACCTCTCTTTTTGGCATCGTTTCGGCTGCTGCCAGCCGGAATTTTGACCCTGATTGTGGCCGCTGTGCTCAAGCTACCCCAGCCCAAAACTTGGACAGCCTGGCTTTGGATTGGACTGTTTGCCCTGGTGGATGGGGCCATGTTTCAAGGTCTTCTAACCACTGGTTTGGTGAATACGGGGGCCGGTCTTGGAGCCGTTTTGATTGATGCCCAGCCGCTGGTTGTAGCCCTGTTGGCACGGATTCTCTTTGGTAATCTAATTGGGCTGTGGGGCTGGTTGGGTCTCACCATCGGCATCGCTGGCATTTGCCTGTGCGGTCTCCCCGCAGACTGGATCTATAGCTTTCTAGAGCAGGGAGTCCCCATCGGCAGCTGGCTCCAGGGTGTCAATGATGGTCGCTTTGATTGGGACGCTCTACTACAAAGTGGAGAGTTGTTGATGGTGCTAGCCGCACTGTCGATGTCAGCTGGCACCATCATTGTTGGCTATGTTAAACGCCACGCGGATCCCATTGTCGCCACCGGATGGCACATGATCTTGGGGGGGCTTCCCCTGATGGTGATGTCGGCCCTGTGGGAGACCAGCCCCACGGCTAATCTACTGGCGGGAGATTGGCTGGGTCTCGCCTATGCCACCGTCTTTGGCACAGCGTTAACCTACGGCATGTTCTTTTATCTGGCGGCGAATGGCAATATGACCAGCGTCAGCGCTCTGATCTTTCTCACACCTGTTTTTGCATTGCTGTTTAGCAGTCTCTTTTTAGGAGAGCTGCTGACAAATCTGCAGTGGATCGGTGTGGCCCTAACGTTGGTCAGTGTCTACCTGGTCAACCAGCGCCAACAGATTGAGTCCTTTGTGACCAACTTATTGCAGGGACTAAACAAAGAATCAGAGGGTTCGGTGGAGGCGGTGGCGTCTGGCCCCCAGGGCACCGACACCACCGCCGTAGATTAACGACAGCTGCCCATGGCGTCGGGGTCGGTATTTCCCATCCGTTCAGCTTACCTATAAAAATTAGGAGACATACCGCAAATGATGCGTCAACTACTGGCTATCGTTATGGTTGCATTTCTTTCCCTGGGCGCGGTCTTTTTGACACCGCTATCGGCGATGGCTGCCAGCCAAGATTACACCCAGAACTACGCCCAGCAGCAAGAAACCCAGTCCTACCGCCAGGATAAGAAACAATCAGAGTATAGTCAAAAACAGCAGTCTAGCGACTACGGCTACTCCAACAGCCGCTCGACCGATGGCCAGGACCAGTATACCCAGCAAAATCAGTCTTCCCAGACTGACCAGCGTCCGGGTAGTCAGCCCAACGGGTAGCGCTATGCTGTCTGCTCCCCTATCTCCTCGTACCAGATGCCCCCTTCAACCAAACACCAGAGCCAGTCTCATCTCAAAGCTATTCGCGGGTCGTTTTTAGATTTTATTGACGATCCCTTTTATGGCTCTGAGATCGACAGCGTGCGTTATTTAGCCGATGGGCTGCTGGTTTTGGCGGATGGCAAGATCGTGGCCTTTGGGGCCTTTGACGAGTTGCAAGCTGAGTATGGGGAGATTCCGACAACCGCCTACCCCGGGCGAGTGATCACGCCGGGATTTATCGACACCCACATCCACTATCCCCAGACCGAGATGATTGCAGCCTACGGCGAGCAGCTTTTGGAATGGTTAAACAACTATACATTTCCCACCGAACATAAGTTTGAAGATAAAGCCTATGCCAGGAAAGTAGCGGAGTTTTTTTTGGATGAGCTGTTGCGCAACGGCACCACCACCGCCATGGTGTTTGCCTGTGTGTATCCGCAGTCTGTGGATGCTTTTTTTGAAGCGGCTGAGCGTCGCCATCTCTGTATGATTGCTGGCAAGGTGATGATGGATCGCAACGCGCCAGATGCCGTCTGTGATACGGCAGCGTCCTCCTACCAGGAGACTAAAGCACTGATCCAAAAATGGCATAAAAAGGGGCGTCTGCACTATGCAGTTACCCCCCGGTTTGCCATTACCTCAACGGATGAACAGCTGCGGCTAGCAGGAGAGATTTTAAGGGAGTTTCCAGACGTATATCTGCATACCCATCTCTCTGAAAATGTGGATGAAGTTGCCTGGGTAAAACAGCTTTTTCCTAACTGCCAGGGATACTTAGATGCCTATGATCAAGCCGGTCTAGTTAGGGAGCGCTCCGTGTTTGCCCACGGAGTGCAGCTCAGCGATGGGGAATTCCAACGGCTGTCGGAGGCTAAGGCCGCCATCGCGTTTTGCCCAACGTCGAACCTGTTTCTAGGGAGCGGCTTATTTAGACTGGAGCAGGCAAAATCCATGGAGCACCCGGTTAAGCTGGGTCTGGGGACGGATGTGGGGGCAGGGACTAGCTTCTCAATCCTACAAACAGCCAACGAAGCCTATAAGGTTGCCCAGCTGCGTCGTCAAAAGCTATCTCCCTTTAAGGCACTATTTCTGGCAACTTTAGGGGGGGCCAGGGCGCTGTGTCTGGATGACACCATCGGCAGCTTTGATGTGGGGAAAGCGGCGGATATGGTTGTCCTCGATCCGCGTGCTACGCCCCTGATGGCCTTTCGTAACTCTCCGGAGGCTCCCTGTGATCTTCAGGAACTGGCCGATCGCGTTTTTTCCCTGGTGATCATGGGGGATGACCGAGCCATTGAGGCGACCTACATTTTAGGGGAGGTTGCCTATGAACGGCCCGCCACAGGCGGCGACAGTGCTGGCCCCCGTGGAGTAGCCAACCGAGGTGGAACTTAGTGGAATTTAAATGAATTTATTTTTGCTGCATTTTTATCCACTATTACTAGCCTTGTGCTAGCGTTTGGTAGGATTTATTTTCGGCGGTTTAATCTTTTCTACAAATGGTTCTCCGAATCTAACTCTGTGTACTTCTAAACTTTTGGAGAATCTCCATGTCAGTCTACGTTGGCAATCTATCGTACGACGTTACAAAAGACGACTTAACCGAAGTCTTTACCGAGTACGGCACTGTAAAGAGCGCTCACCTTCCCACAGATAGGGAAACCGGTCGACCCCGTGGGTTTGCCTTTGTTGAAATGGACACAGAAGCTGAGGAAACTGCTGCAATTGAAGCCCTAGATGGCGCTGAGTGGATGGGGCGCGCCCTTAAGGTAAACAAAGCCAAGCCCCGTGAGCCTCGGAGTTCTGGAGGTGGCTGGAAAAAGTAGGCGCGATCGCACCTACTGAGGCTGCTAA
>JBCDJC010000126.1:0-14669 GCA_038748225.1 Cyanobacteria bacterium P01_H01_bin.26
CTGATCATTCTCATCAGCCAGGCGAATCGTTACTGGTAGGTTGACAGGCATAGTCTTTTGCTGACCAAGTCCGCTGGCTTGAAGCTTTTGGGCTTCTAATGTGAGCTGGACATCAAATTTGCCATCGGAGCGAGGGGTATATACGGCATCAGCAAGACCTACCTGATAAGTAACAACTTGGGCAAACAGCTCACGGATGGTTGTTTGCTGATTTGAATCATTCGCCTGGGCAAGGATTGCATCCCGTAAATCCAGAACAGTGGCATAGGGCGCAGGCTGATAGCGATATTTTTGCAGAAATGTTTGGATTCCTTCTAATAGGGAATCTTGGCCAATCTGGTCTTCGATCAGTTCTAAAATCATGCTGCCTTTATGGCGGGCAATGGGTAATTCGTTATAGATATCGACCAGAGGGGGTTCTTGGAAGTCTATTTTGCCAAGGCTACGGAAGAAATCTCGCATGCGTTGTTTTTGGGACAGTTCCTGTTGTTCGGGGGTGCGTTGCGATCGCAAATACAAATTACTAGCATAGGCACTCAGCGACTCTCGCAGAGTCATACCCCCAGCTACATCGGCAGCAATCAGCTGGTCTTCCCACCAAGCCTGGGCCAATAGATAGGTGGCCCAGCTGGCAATATGCTCTTTCCCCAACCCCTGGGCCTGACTTTTCCACACCAACACTTCAGGAATCCCCAGGGTGCCTCCCTCTGAGAACACCATGCCGTCATAGTAAACAAACTCCACCACCCGCACCTGTTGAAAGGGGTAGGGTCCAAATTTGTCTTCGTAAAAGGTGAGCGCCTGACCCACCTGCTGGGCAATTAGCTCAATATTGTCATCATGCTGAGGGTGGTAGTAAATCTCAATGGGCACCCGATAGGTGGTGTCTCGATGGATGGCATAGTCTCCAGAGTAGAGAGTAAATTTGCCACGACTTGGTTGAGATGAACGATAGCGGGCGTAGTTGCGATCGCCCTCAGTCCACCGCTCTACTAGCTGTCCCGTGCTCACAGGGGTTTGATCGCCATCGGTACCAATGGTGACATCGGTAGTCCCCCAGGCGAGATGGGTAAGCATCAGTCCCTGGGCTAGACCAGTCGGGTCATTATGGGGACGCATGCGCTCATCTAAGGCAGGCAGGTCGAGCTTGGCTCGCAGCCATGCTTTTTTGTGCTCCACCATTTTGGTATAGCCAACAAAAGGCAAAATAAATGGACTGTAGAGATTAGTCCCGTTACCCACCACTTCGTTGGGATAAACCATGTATACGTCATCGCTGTCCACATGGTTTTGAAACCCACGGGGACGCTCTGTTTGGGTCACAAAGCTGAGAGTTTGTTCCTCCCCAGGCAGCAGCGGCGTGGCTAGGTCATAAATGTAGTATCCCCAGTCGGGATAGGCCTCTCGCAGGGTAGCTCCTGGATAAGTTACCTCACCGAGTTCAAGGTTGATAAAGGTGATCAGATGAATTTCACCAATGGGCTGGTCGGTACGATTCTCTAGTTGGTATTCTCCCTGGGCCTGAAAGTAACGCTGGTCAGGATATAGCTCAATGTTGAGGACCGTATGAGTTACCACTGGCATCGGTAACGTCTCATACTGCTTAAAGCGGCGTTCAATCTCGGCAGCGGTTTGTTCTTTGCCAGGAGGCTGATAGGCATTCACTATCGTTGTGTTGTAAAGAATCCAACCGCCCACCGTAGCCCAGCTCATCACCAAAACGGTCAACAGCTGTTTGACTCGCCCACCGACTAAAGCCCAAGCTCTCCGTCGCCGTTCTCCCCGTGGCCATAAAATATAGGCCACCAGCATCAAAATTCCACCAACAATACCCCAGTAGAGACTGTACCAAAGATGGCCTGTAAACAGGTGACCGTAGCCGTTCATCAACGAGTATTCGATGTCGTTGGTGGCGGCCCAGCGGTAGAGGTTATGGTACAGACCCAGAGAATTTAAGGGAATATGAATAAGAGAGGTTAAAACCGTAAGGGCCATCCCGGCATATTTGTGACGGGTGACCACTTGGGTAAAGAGGGCTAGAACTGCGGTCAGGTAATAGTAAGGCCCATGCTCTCCAAACAACATTTGAAAGTAGAGGGGAAATTCAAACTGGGTATAGCCTGAAACGATTTGGTAGGCGACTAAAACCGCCATGGCCAACAGCAGGTTGATTGTGATGATGGCAAACAGAGCAGTAAGTTTAGAAAACAGCAGCACCCCATTGGAAACAGGAGTAGCATCGATGACGGCCTGCAGCCGCAGGGTGCGATCGCGCCATAATAGCTCAGCCGCGTACACCGCAATAATGGCAAACAGAATATAGTCCAGATAGATATTAGCTGAATGGATCAATATATCAGTACTAGGATTAGAGTAGTTAAACGATTGGCTACCGATTGCGGTCATCACTAAACTCATCAGGCCAAAGGCTGTGAGTAACCAAAATGCTTGGCCCCGGAGCACCGTGCGCATTTCAAAGCCGCTGCGGATGAGCCACTGTTGCATACCTGCCCAAAACCCCACTGGCTGAGAAGTTGCAGGGAGAGGGATATAGAGAATATCTGTCATATAGCTGCCCCCACTCTTTTGTCTCTTTTGCTTCTTTTGAGCGGTGCGGGGCTGCATAGAATAGCTAACGTAGCTAACGGTCCAAGTAGCGGCTCCCACGGCTAGCCACAGCAGGCGATTCCAAGCTAAACTCCCCCCCAGTGAGGGCATTTGAGTATTATGCTGATGCACTGTCCAGGCAAGCGTTTTAGCCTCAAAGGCATAAAACCCAAAGGGATCCACCATGGCCCACAGCTGATAATGTTGATAGTTAATAACATCAGCCCCTACCATCATCAGCGATGCCAAATAGAGCATGACCAACACAATGGCCCCGGCGTAGGTGATAGCTAGGCTACGGGTGCGAGCGGCAATGGCAAATGAGATCGCACTCACCACTAACAAATTCGGTAATGCAATCAAGCAATAGGCGGCTAGATAAGCATCTAAACGTAACGGACCTAACGCATAAGGATTTAAGCCTGGAAACAACGTACCCAGTATCATGCCAGGGATGTAGCAGGAAAATGCCAATACCGTCACCCCAAACGCTGCCCCGAACCGCGTTGCTAGATAGTCCCACTTACGAATAGGTGTAGCCAAAATCAGCGACTCCATCCGAGTATTGCTATCTCGCACAAATGTCTCAGCCACAAAGGCTGAGGCCGCTAAAAGACCAAAAATTGTATACCAAACTGTTGTCTGAAAGATTTGTGAAGGGCTATTGACAAAGAAGAATGCGTTGCCTTCACTCGCTTTGGCAACAATATCTACCAAACCAATGGTGAAAAATAGCCCTGCAATCAACCAAAACGTGGGTCGACGTAGATGGTAGCGAATCTCGAAGAGAAGAATAGCAAGCATAGAAGACATAGAGACAAAAGACATAATATAGGGGTGGATCTTGTGCCTACCCAAATGCAGTACATCTGCAGTCAGCTAAGACCGCAGCGCAACAGGCGTCTTCATCAAAGCGGTAAAATACACATCACTCAGCTCAGGTTCAACAATCTCGAATTCTTTCCCTAGATACGTTTCACTCCATATTCGGACAGAGCGCTGCCCCCGTATCATTCGTGAGATGATCAATCGCCAATTAGGATCAATATCGGCGGGAGTATTCACCCACTTGGACCAAATTTGACCTTGCAAAGACTCCATTAACTCAAAAGGACTACCCTGCCGCACAATCTGGCCTTGTTGCAAAATTGCCATCTGAGTACATAGCTCAGCCACATCTTCAACGATGTGAGTAGATAGCAACAGCACCCGATCTTGGGCGATCTCCGCCAGCAGGTTCTGAAATCGGATCCGCTCCGTAGGATCTAATCCTGCAGTTGGTTCATCAACGATCACCAGCTTAGGTTCCCCTAATAAGGCCTGGGCAATGCCAAAGCGCTGACGCATGCCGCCAGAAAAAGTCTCCAGCTTCTGATGGCGCTGATCGTAGAGATTAACCAAATGCAGCTGATGGGCCACCATATCTCGACGCTGTCGGCTGTGGGTAAACCCCTTGAAGACTGCCAATTGATTCAAAAGCTCTGCCGCAGAGACGTTAGGATATATGCCAAAATCTTGAGGCAAATAACCCAACTGACGCCGAGCCAATTGGTGCTCCTTGAGGATATCAATACCATTCAAGCTGATGGAACCGCTATCGGCATCCTGGAGAGTGGCCAATGTCCGCATAAGAGAAGATTTCCCTGCACCGTTAGGACCCAGCAGCCCAAAGATGCCCTTATCGATCTCTAAAGAGATATCTTTGAGTGCTTGAATCCCATTAGCATAAGTCTTATTGAGATTCCGAATAGCTAGCATAATTCAAACCCCCACCTCGCACAGAAGAACATCTACGTCAGTTACTGGGCCACAGCATCTTTAGCTATGAACTCACTATATAAATACAGCTTTTCCATAAATAAGATAGATTCTCATTAAATATTTTAATATTATATGTCTTATTTTCTACCGAGATTAAAGCTGCCTGTAAGTATTCAACTCTGACAAAAACTGATTTGGGTCGATCTAGTCTATCTTTTTCACAGCTTTTAAATTCTCTAAAAAATATTTTTTAGAGGTCAGCCTTGTTTTTTATTTGACATTGATTCTCAATTGTAGCCTACAATAATATCCAAATCATAGAACAACTGCCCGTCATGAGAACCTTTCAAGTCACGCTGGTAGAGCCACCCTCCAATATTGAGCAGACCATTGAAGTGCCAAAGGATAAATATATATTAGATGCGGCTAATGAAGCGGGAATGGACCTGCCGTACTCTTGTCGAGCAGGTGCTTGCTGTGTTTGTGTAGCAAAGGTTCTATCGGGGACTGTTGATCAATCTGATCAGTCGTTTCTGGATGATGACCAGTTATCTAAAGGCTATGCTCTGATCTGCGTGGCCTATCCCACGTCAGATTGTAAAATTCAGACCTCAGTGGAGGATGAATTGTTTTAGTATCCAACATACTGTCCCACGGGCTCTCGATAGAAAAAGCCGCGCTGCGCCCAGCACGGTTAAACTACTGCAACAGGCTAGGAGAGCCAGGAGCACGACTGTCAAAAGGACTCAAACGGAGAACTATGGCTCTTCTAGGTTAAATTTGATAGGTAGCTTTTTCTTAAATCGTCCTGGTTTAATGCCGCTATAATCAGATTCAACTAACAAAAGTTGATTGAACTGAGATTCAAGTTCACTATAGGCAACTTGAGGGTCTCGCTCTGAGATGGAAGAAACGCCAAACTCATTTTTGTTACCCACACAGGATTTAAAGTCAACTGACACTAAATCAGAATAACCATTAAAATCGAAGAATGGACCTTCTTTTCCACCAATGACATCATTACCTTCCAGACCATTATTGAGATCATAAATATTGCGATCGCAAATAGTTTGTTCCGAATGCCTTACTCCTGAATGAGGAGAAACATACTCGAAGGAAAACTCACTACCCTCTCCTAGTTCTTCGAGGTTAAGTACTCCGGATGTCCCTCTATTGGAGGTCATATTTTCCAACGCTTTACGGGCAATCTCCAAATCATACGTAACAGAACCCATCAAAACACCCTCTTGCCCCGGTGTTCCAGGTGATTGAAATGAGTAGGTAATTGCAAATGCAGGTTCATACCATAGAAGAAAACTAAGGCAAATGGCCATGGCGAAAAACGCTAACCGCTTTAAAGCGAAAATAATCATCACTTATACCTACAGGTAGACTTAACAAATAATTCTTTCAAACAATCATGACGTAGAGAATATTGGGGTAGTAAGATGCTTTCACAAGCAATACATCTATCTCATCATGTGAAATCTCATCATGTGAAATCATCGCTTTGAGGAGCTATTTTATGAGCTAATGCATGGAGTGCAACAGTACGATTTACGTTGGCCTGAGCATCATCTGGCTTAAGCGCAACTGCTTGATCAGAAATTTTAAGAGCCTCTTGATAACGACCTAAAAAATAAAGAGCTACTGTCTTATTATTCAAGGCCAAAACCTTTTCATCAACAGGTCCTTTTGATGAAAAGTTAACACTTAGAGATTTATCACAGGCATCTAAAGCATCTTTATAATACTGCAGCTGACTGAGCGCAGCACAGATATTGGCCCAAGCAATCGCATAATCTGTCCGAAATTGCGTGGCAAGCATGAATGATAAATAGGCTTCCTGATAATTCTCTAAATCATAAAAAATACGACCAAGCTGATTCCAGGCTTCTGAATTGTTTTGGTCTTGTACAATCAAATCCTTACATTTTTTTAGCCCCTGTGCCCCAGTCATAGAGATACAGTCTTGCTCAAGAGTTTCTTCGAGAGAACTCTTCTGCTGTGGCTTATGAATAGATCCTTCAAACGCTTTTGCTGTGGATGCCTGCGCCATAGGGGCTGTATACACACATAAAAAGCCCATTAGCAAGCTTAGACTAATCCGTATTAAAAGTCTCATAGGAATACCTGGAGAAAGAGTTTCATGTCTTATTCCAATCGCCATAAGAGAGACGGAATCTCTTAGCATGCCAAAACCTGCCACAGTTAAAGTCATCTGCAAATCGAAAACTTCACATAGCAAGAAAACCTGAAGCAGTCCACATTCCTAGGCCAACTGAGCAAGTCACGTTGAAAGCATGGGCTTTATAGTAGCACACTAATGAGAATAGATATTGATAAGAAAACACAGTCTTAACGATTGTCATGTGGGTTACATGTATGAGTATTGCCATTGTAATATCAGCAACACTCTCCAGCAGAAGCATCGCTAGATAAGCCATACAAAAGATATTCAAATCTTGGAGAGTTAACATTTTTTTACGTGAGATTTTATTGACAATAAATGTCATTTAAATCAAGCTAATGTTACTGAGAAAATACCGTTACTAATTCAAGAGATGCGTTTGGCTACCGCAGTTGTTGCTGTTTTTTTCGCGGCTTATGTTCTCTCAAAGCTCAGCAACGCCAGAATTTTATTTCTGAGTTTAGCCATCAAGCATCAATAACTACTCTTTAATAGGAGCCGATGGTATGGCAGGTACTACTGGAGAACGTCCTTTATCGGACATTATTACCGATCCACAGTTTTGGGTGCTACATCTGATTAACTTTCCAGCTGTGTTTATATCAGGATGGCTATTTGTGAGTACGGGACTGGCCTACGACGCATTTGGTACACCTCGACCTGATGAATATTATGGAGCAGGGCAAATCAATGCTCCGATTGTGGAAAATCGTGTTCAGGCAAAACAACAACTTAATGAATACTTCCAAGACCGAGTTCCTTTTACAGCACCATCGCTAAATCAATAAGATATTCAAGGAGATTTTAAGATCATGACAGCTAATATTCCCAACAGAGACCCCAATCAGCCAATAGAATATCCCATTTACACTATTCGATGGTTATCAATTCATGCCTTAGGCGTACCTACTGTTTGGTTTTTGGGAGCCATTGGTGCTATGCAATTTATTAGACGTGAACCTCAATTACCTATCCAGCTTGAAGTTTTTGGAATTGACTCACGACTATCACTAGTGCTACTGCCACTAGTGATTTCTCTTATTTGGAATGTAATTAACTTTGGTAAGCCAACTCTAAATGAGATTCAGGGATTCTTGAGGGATTAAACATATTTAGCAGAAACTTTAGGACGCATAGCACTATGCATAATCTCTTTAATTTGGGTTCATTTGATTTAATAAACTTACGGTTGCTGTTGGTACTATCACCTATTACAGTCACATTTTCCTGGGCTATGCTAATCTACGGAGAATTTGAAGCGCATTATAAATCTTGGCGATTTTAGCAGTAGTCTCTCTAACGAAATCAACTAACGTCCTCTGAGCGTAGTCGAAGAGGACATATATTCTTGCTTATATTTAGAACCTGCGTTTTTCACAAAATCAGAGCTCTCGCTAATATCCTAGTTCATCTAACAGATGTTGCACAGATTTCATCTAGGACCTGATTTACCTAGCGGGCCGTTTGAGTTAATGGGTTAGTGAAGCAGGATAACCAAACAGCATATGGATTTGATGAAAGATATGTTTGAGCTGTTGCTGACACACATCAGATGGTAACGAGTCTCCGGCAAATCGCCAGTCAGTTATGGTAGAGAAATTCCAATACTGAGCCCGATGACCATGGCCAGAGGCTTTAATACCGTGGAAGCGATTGTTTTTATCTGAAAGCTGGTTTACAAAACAAACCTGCAATAAAACGCAGCCACAGTTTAATTGGGGATGCAACTTGGAAAACGAAAAAGCAAAATCCATCGAGTTAGGATCACAATGTTTCTGCGTCTGTTCATCCATGGTCCAGGGACTAAAGTCTACAATTGCTGATGAAAACTCCGCCCGGAATAACACCGGAATACTGGCAATTTTTGCCATAATACCAATTGATACAGCTTGAGTGCTTGCATTCATAACAGCTGCCCCGCGATCACTGATTCAAAAATATAGTTGACATGTGTGTCATTATTGAGATTATATGTCAATAAGACGAGGCCGTGCAAGCTTAATAGAAAATCATTTTCAATCTGCTTGTTACTGTCACTTTACTCAAAATTTTGTTAGGAAGGCGATTATGGGCACCTATACCAAAGAACTTCAATCTACGGCCAAATCCATGGTCCAAGAGGGCAAAGGGATTTTGGCAATGGATGAAAGCAATGGAACCTGCAATAAGCGATTTGACGCTTTGGGCATTCCAACAACAGAAGTTTCTCGTCAAACTTATCGAGAATTGATCTTATCTACACCTGGGCTATCTGACTATGTAAGCGGCCCCATTCTCTACGATGAAACCATCCGTCAAACCACCCTTGATGGCGTGCCTTTTTTGAAAGTCATTGCCGATGCAGGTATGATTCCTGGCATCAAGGTAGATACTGGAGCTAAAGATTTTGCTGGGCATCCTGGAGAGAAGGTGACCGAGGGTTTAGACGGTCTTAGGGATCGGATTGCGGAGTACTACAAAATGGGGGCTCGATTCGCCAAATGGCGTGCAGTTATTACCATTGGTGATGGCATTCCCAGTCGAGCCTGTATTGAAGCCAATGCCCATGGGTTGGCGCGCTATGCTGCTCTATGTCAGGAAGGCGGTTTGGTACCAATTGTAGAGCCAGAGGTGCTGATTGATGGCAGTCACTCCTTAGAGCGCTGCTATCAGGTGACTGATGAGACTCTAGATGCTGTTTTTGCACAGCTTTACACCCAGGGTGTGGCTTATGATCAGATGATCTTAAAGCCTAGTATGGTAGTTCCTGGTAAAGCGTCTGGTGAAAGCGTTAGCGTAGACGCTGTAGCGGAAGCAACCATCCGTTGCCTGCTGAAAAATGTGCCTGCGACCGTGGCTGGAATTGCATTTCTCTCGGGTGGTCAAACTAAGGAGCAGTCCTCTGCCCATCTGAATGCGATGAATAAGCATTTTGGTAGTCAGTGCCCCTGGCCGGTAACGTTCTCCTATGCTCGGGCAATTCAACAGCCTGCTTTAGATCATTGGGCAGGGAAGGATGGTAACATTGCAGAAGCTAAACAGCGTCTGTTGCAGCGGGCTAAGTTTAATAGTTTAGCTAGCAAAGGTGAATATAGCAGCGACCTGGAGAAGCAGCTGACTGCGGTCTAAACGGTTTTAACGAATAGGTAAAGCAAAATATCCTCTCAACCTGACAGTGGAACGGAAACCGTGCGTTTTCTTTTCACTGTTTTTCTTTTTGCTTTTTTATGACTGGAGCCGACCGTCTTCCATATGCAAGATTCTGTCGGCAATGTCGAGGATGCGATTGTCGTGGGTAACCACCAGGACGGTACAACCTTCTTCGCGGGCAAGGCGCTGCATGATCTCTACTACATCTCGTCCAGCCTGGCTGTCTAGAGAAGAGGTGGGTTCATCGGCTAAGACAAGTTTAGGATGGCTGACTAAAGCACGCGCGATCGCAACCCGTTGTTTTTGCCCTCCAGACAAATTTTCAGGGTAAGCATCGAGCTTGTCTGCTAACCCAACCGCGTTGAGCATAGCCACTGCCTGGGAGCGATAGTCCCGTTTTGGAATCTGGGGATGGAGCCGCAGAGAGGTGCTGACATTTTCCCAAGCGCTGAGGCAGTTGAGCAGATTGTGATGCTGAAAAATAAAGCCAATTTGGCTGCGAGTCTGCATGAGATGACGAGATTTAGCCCCCAATAGGTCTTGCCCAAAGATCTGGAGATTTCCGATTTGCATCGTTCGTAGCGCCCCGATCAGCGAGAGTAACGTGGTTTTCCCACTACCAGAAGGACCTTCTAAAATGACAATCTCCCCAGCCTCTAGGGTGAGATTGATATCTGATAAGACTGTTTTGCGTAAAGCTCCGCGACCAAAGGCATGGGTCAGCTGGCGTACCGCCACAATAGGGGCCATTAAAACACCTCCGCTGGATCTGCCGATCGAAGTTTGTTGATGGCGATCGCCCCCGACACACCACACATCACCAGCGTGAGGACAAACACCTGCACAGCAACAGCCGCTTTCATGGTGAGGGGGACTCGCGTGAGTTGTACCAACAGCTGATATACCCCGTAGGATGCAAAATAGCCAGGGATAAAGCCCAGCACCGCTAAGATGAGCGCCTCTTGTAAGATTACCCCCAGCAAAAACCGATCGGAATAGCCCATGGCCTTGAGGGTGGCATATTCGGGTAAGTGGTCGCTGACGTCGGTGTAGAGCACCTGATAAACAATCACAACACCGACGATAAAGCCCATCATTGCACCAAAGTTGAGAACCTTACCATTGGGTAACGAGGCTCGAAATATCTGTTCTGACTCGGCCAGTTCTGTCTGGGTTAGTACCCGAATAGAGTTGGGTAAGGCTGCTTGCAATCGAGATCTCACCTGTTCCACATCGGCCCCCGATGTCAGGGTCAAACAGCCGACATTCACCCAGTTTAATGCGTCTTGGCCATACCATTGGCTATAGTTCCAATCACTCATAACAATATGACCATTGTCAAAGAGGGTACTACCCAGGCTAAAGAGACCTGTTATGTACACCCGCTGGTTACTCATCAGCGTAGAAACAATTTCTTGTCGATTAAATTGTTCTGCAATAGGGCCAAGTTTTTCTTGACCTAAGCGATCATAAAGTGCTGCCCCTGGAGCATTGAGGCGATCTAACTGCTGAGTCACTTCTGGAATAGCCAATACAGGCTGGGTAGGATTAAAGGCTAAAATCTTGACCTGATTGGGAAACAGTTCAAATTCAACGTCGTCAGGCTCGGGTAGATCTTGGGGATTTACCCAATTGGAAAATTCAATATACAGCGGGCTGGCTGCACTCACCCCCTCAACGGCATTAGCCTGGAAAAGATAAATCTTAGGAAAGTGACCGCGATCAATATTGGGGGCATAGGCCGAGACCAGAAATAAATCTCCCTGTAGATGATCGGGTACCAGGGTGACCCCATCAAACAACATGGCTCGTAACCCCATCTGGGTAAAGATTAAAATATTTGAGAATGCCACCCCCATCAGGGCCACTAGCAATCGCATTTTGCGGTGGGTCAACTGCGCCCAACCGAGGGGTTTACGAACTTGCCAATAGGTTTTAAGAGAGTTCATTCTGTCCCTACCTCTGCGGCCCTTTGAGTGGAGACCGCCACATCAATCTCCACACGCACCTGCATGTTGGTCAAACTAGCCACCTTGGGGCTGTCCTGTGGATTAATTTGGATGCGGACTTCCACCACCCGCTGATTTTCATCCGTAGTGGGGTTAGTGGAGCCATCGGCAAGGCCACGAGCGCCGATCTGCAAACCAATGTGTTCAACCGTGCCACGAATGGTGCCATCAAAGCCGCCGTATTCACTGGTAATGGTGGCGGGTTGGCCAATGGCTATTTGAGTGATGTCGGTTTCGTAGATTTCTGCGATCGCAACCATCTCTTTTGTGTTCCCCAGTTCGACAATCCCTTCCTGGGTATTGACCCGTTCCCCCACGCGGGTGTTGATGCGCAAAATCTGTCCGGCCACAGGCACTCGCACCTGGGTATCCGCCAGATCTGCCTGGCGCTGCTCCACGGCAATTTTTGCTCGCTCCAGTTCGGCCTCGGCCACCCGCACATCAGTGGGCCGCACCTCGGTCAAGTTAGCCAGCATATTACGCTCTCGTTCAATCTGTTCGCTGAGGGTTTGTTGCGTGCTGGTTAACTGGGCCTGCCGCTGGGCTAGGGTAGCTGAGGCTCTATCGAGATCTTCACGAGACTGATCCAGCTGGGACTGACTAAGGGCACCCGACTCCACCAGACTCTGGTTGCGATCATAGGTGAGCTGAGCCTGCCGCACCTCCGCTTCAGCGCTAGCAATGGCCGCTTCTCGTTCTACAATCTCATTGCGCTGCTGGGCTTCTAAACGGCCAATGTTAGACTGTTGGGCCGCGATTTCAGCCCGCTTGCCTTCTCCTGCTAGCAGCTGGGCCAGTTGCGCCTGGTGCAGCTCCACCGTCTTTTGGGCTTCTTTGAGATCCCGGCTGCGACGTTCAAAGCCCTGGAGTACCGCAATCACCTGATCAGCTTCGACAAAGTCACCCTCCTGTACCAAGATTTGATTAACCCGACTATCTTCCGCATTGGGCACCGATAGTTTGATCACTTCTCCGGCGGGGCTAAGCCGCCCCAGGGCTACTACTCGACTTGCCGGAACATTAACCGAACTGACTGATACCTCAGGCTGGGAGTCCGGCTGTGCTTGAGAAAATTCAGAACAGCTAGTGCAGAGCAGCCCAACTAAGGCAAGTAAAACCCAACGGGAGCAGGGCATAGGGATATTAGAGAGTAGGGGCGCAGATTTTGTCTAACTGAATAGTATCTGAATAGTCCCCACGGAATTGCAAATATTTGCAAATTCATTAGGATTTCTTGCCCCAACGAATACCTTCGATAACACCCAGCTACTAAAAAACCGGACAAGCATAGCCCATCCGGTTGTGTCTGATTTTGTTAGACCAGCTTAGATCAGAGCAATAGCCTCGTCAGGGTTTGACACATCCGGCACAATAGCAAAGCTAGCTTCGCCCAAGGCAGATGCTTGAACATTGTTCAAAACGGCTAGGGTTTCACCCGTGCTCGCAACACCCAACAGGGTATCGCTACCATCCTGGGTAATGGTGAGGTCAGCAAACACTAACTCATCTTGAACTAAGCCGATGCGATCGATACCAACTTCGAAGTCAACAATGGTATCAGTACCGTCGCCATTGCCAAAGACAAACAGGTCGCTACCGCTACCGCCGGAGCCATTGTCACCCACCAGGATGTCATTACCGGTCACACCCATAAGGATGTCATCGCCATCGTCACCCCAAATCATGTCATCACCTGCGTCACCGCTCAGGATATCGTTACCGGCTTTACCCCCGATACGGTCGTTACCCTCACCGCCAAAGATGATGTCATTACCACCGGGTTCCCCATCCTGGGTAGAACGAGAGTTGCGATCGCCCCGAAGAACGTCATCGCCATCGCCCCCTTCGATGATGTCATTACCCAAACCACCCGCAACGGTATCATCGCCACCTAGGGCTTGGATAAAGTTATCAGCGTCGGAGCCTTCAAGTGTTTCACCCTCATCATTGCCGACAATGTCGGGCACGAGACCACCGTCTACTTCATCGTTGATAGTGATATTCACGGTGCTGGCATCAGCGTTGACATCGTAGTTCTCACCGTCGAGCACGCTAAATTCAAAGCTCTCTGGACCTTCACCTGGCCCATCATCAAAGACATCAAAGCTGACAGTTGCCGTATTATCGGTCATCACCACGGTGAAGCCGCTGGCATCTTCGTTAGGGGCAGGGAATCCGGCAATGCCTGTGAAAGTAACAGTAGGATTGCCATCGCTACCAATAGTGATAAAGTCGCCAATCGCTCCAACGGTGTCGCTGTCAACAAAAACCTCGATCCCACCCGTTGGGATCTCGCCATCCGCAGTCAGGGTAATCGTCAGCGGTTCACCTTCATTCACCTCGGTTTGATCCACCGCCAGGCTCACAAGTGGGCCACCGGTACCATCAACACCATCGGTAACAAAGATAGTCGCACTTGTCGCATCTGGATTAAGAGTATATCCATCCCCTGGTAGTAGACCTGTTGTGAAGGAACTATCCGGCTCAGCCAAATTGTCATCAAAGACAGCCACGCTGATAAAGGCCTCAGGCTGAGTCAGTCGCCAATCAATCAGAAACTGCCCCGTGGCAGTCTCTTCAAAGTCAAAGAACTCGATCCCGTTAATTACCTCAGGGTTCTCAAAGTCCAACAAGTTGAAGTCTAGCTGAGTGTTGGGGAAGAAGTTCTCATCCGTCCGAATGACAATGCCATCCTCAGGGAAATCACCACTTACTGAGAAGTTGAAGGTAATGGGGGTGCCTTCTGCCTCATTCAGGCTATCGGTACTGGTAGTAAAGCTAACGACCGGCCCCTCAGAGATGGCATCATCTTCGATAGTGACCTCGACTGAGCTAGCCGCCGGGTCCACCTCATAGGTTTCACCATCAACTAGCGTGAAGGGCAACACTTCGGTGCCTTCTCCAGGACCGTCATCAAATACAGGCACGGTAATGGTCGCGGTCGGGTCGGTGATCCGCAAGAACAGTGACCC
>JBCDJC010000127.1:0-14579 GCA_038748225.1 Cyanobacteria bacterium P01_H01_bin.26
ATCAACTGTGACCTGGGTCATGTATTTCCATGCACCCTAGAACTGTTAACTTTTATAAATCGCTGCTACGCTAGTGTCTGAGAGATAGTTTCGCTGTTGCAATTGCCAATACTGAAGCTCGACTTAAGGAGAGGATTTTGTGGTACAACCCTCTGAATTAAACCAAGCTCTGTCGTTGCCTACTCGCTACCGTTGGCTTATCGGTTTTGCTGTTGGCAGCATGCTCATCGTCGGGGGGATTGTCTACATATCACGCGATCGGCCTTCACCTGTTTCTCCGCCAGTTTCTACTCCTGTTGCCACAACAGTTAATGCCCTGGGACGACTGGAACCCGTCGGGGACATTATTCAAGTTTCTGCTCCTAGCGGGCAGGTAGCTTCTAGCCGTGTCATCGAGTTACGTGTCGAGGCGGGCGATCGTGTCCAAACTGACCAGATTATTGCAGTCCTCGACAGCCGTGATCGTTTCCAGGCTGCGCTAGGCGAGGCTAACCAGCAGGTCGCAGTTGCTAAGGCGCGCCTAGCTCAGGTCAGAGCAGGCGTAGAACCAGAAGAAGTTTTAGCTCGTCGTGCTGTGGTTACTCAGCTAGAAGCACAGTTAGCAGGAGAGCTTCAAACCCAAAAAGCAACAATTGCTCGCCTTGAGGCCCAGGTGGAGAATGCTGAGGTGGGTTTAAGCCGAAACCAGTCGCTGTTTTCGGCAGGAGCAATTTCAGAAGAAATGCTGGATACACAAAAGCTTGAGTTTAAAACTGCTCAAGAAAGGTTAAATGAGCAAAGCGCTCGTGTAGAGCAAACAATTCAAGTATTGGAAGCTCAAATTCGAGAAGCTCGCGCCACGCTCAACCAAACGATTGAGGTGCAGCCAACAGATGTGGCCGTGGCACAGGCAGAGGTGGACCGGGCAATTGCCAATGCTAACCGTCTGCAGACCGAGCTTGAAACTGCTTTTATCCGTGCTCCTCAAGCTGCTCAGGTTCTGCAAATTCAAACCCGTGCTGGAGAAACCGTCGGCAATGAGGGCATCGTCGAGCTGGGTAATACTGAGCAGATGGTTATTGTTGCCGAGGTATTTGAAAGTGACATTGGCGAGATTCGTCAAGGCCAACCGGCAATAGCTGTCAGTCCAACAGGTGCCTTTTCAGAAACATTGCAGGGAACAGTTGAGGCAATTGGATTGCAAATTGCTAAGCGAGATGTTTTGGACACTGATCCAACCGCTGCCACAGATGCTCGTGTAATTGAAGTACGGATTCGATTAGATGAAAAATCAACCAGGGTAGCCGCAGGTTTAACCAACCTTCAAGTAAATGTCGAAATTCAGAAATAAGAGAAACACTATAAAGCAGTAGGGGATCTGCCAAAAAATAAAATTCCCGGAGTAGGGGGAGAAGGGTTAAAGTGAAAGGGAAAGGGAAAGGGGAAAGGAGCTATTGGCGGGTACCTTATTTACCATCAAGTCCCTAATTGTTATTTGGGTTGCAAAAGACAAAATAGCTCTGACGATATTTCTCGAAAATTTATCTAGACACAAGAGTTTTTATACTAATCTATCAAATTCGATATTTAGAAAATGTTTAGAAGAGAAATACCACTGGCCTGGTTACAGCTGATTCGACGGAAAGGACGATTTTTAACTGCGATCGCAGGCATTGCATTTGCCAATATTCTGATGTTGATGCAATTGGGCTTCCAAAATGCCCTATACGACAGTAACACTCGTCTGCATAACCGATTAAATGCAGATCTGGTGCTGTTGAACCCCACAGCTCAGAACTTAAGTAATCTCAATACGTTTCCTCGACGGAGATTGTTTCAAGCAGCCAACTTTCCACAGGTGGTGTCAACGAGTCCACTGTATGTCAGTATTGCATTTTGGAAAAATCCTCAAACCCGCCAAGACACATCCATCATAGTGCTGGGCTTTAACCCGCTACAGCCTGCGTTTGACCTGCCAGAGCTGCGGTCAAACAGGAATACTATGCTTTTCCCAGATACACTGCTATTTGATCGTGGCTCACGGGGTGCTTATCAAGAGACTATTGCCCAAATTGATCGAGGTGAACGGGTCACCACCGAAATTCAAGGTCGTCAGCTCGTATTGGGAGGACTGTACCGAGTAGGAGCCTCTTTTGTAGCAGATGGAAGTCTAATGACCAGTGACCAAAACTTTCTCAGAATTTTTAGCGATCGCCAGGCGAGTGAAGTCAGTATAGGGTTGGTGAGCCTAAAACCAGGAAGCGATGTAGAAGCAATTACCAAGGCGCTTCGAGCAGACCTTCCTGACGATGTCAAAATTCTCACTCAACAGGAATTCATTGATTTTGAAGCAAACTACTGGCGCAGCAGCACTTCGATTGGGTTTATTTTCAGCTTAGGCGTAGTCATGGGCTTTGTCGTTGGCGTTATCATTGTCTATCAAATTCTCTACAGCGATGTTTCAGATCATTTACCCGAATATGCAACGCTTAAGGCAATGGGCTATCGCAATATTTATCTGTTGAATGTTGTTTCTCAAGAGGCGCTTATCCTAGCGCTCTCTGGTTATATTCCTGGATATATGATCTCACTTTGGCTGTACCAGTTAACCCGTAATGCTACAAATCTGCCATTGTTAATGACCCTTGAGCGCGCCCTTTTAATTCTATTTTTAACGATGATCATGTGTGCTATTTCAGGAATTATCGCCATGCGAAAACTACGCTCGGCTGATCCCGCTGATATTTTCTAGGTACACCATGTCTAACTAAGGGATCTGCCAAAAAATAAAATCCCCGGGCTAGCATGGGGAAGGGTTAAAGGGAAAGGGGAAAGGAGCTATTGGTGGGTGCCTTATTTGCCAGCAAGTCCCTAGCGGTGTTTACTTAAGCAAAGTAATTTATATGGATAAAGGCGATTTCTCGGACTTACATAATAAAACATCCCCAAAATCTGTTGTTTGCGTACATCATCTCAACCATTTTTTTGGTCAAAAGCATCTCCGAAAGCAGGTACTATTTGATATCAATTTAGAGATTTACCCAGGTGAAATTGTTCTAATGACGGGGCCTTCTGGCTCTGGGAAAACAACCTTGTTGACACTTATCTGTGGTCTGAGGGCAGCCCAGGAGGGTAGCTTATGGGTGCTGGGGCAGGAAATTTGTGGTGCAAAACAGAGTCAGTTAAATCAACTACGACGCCAGATTGGCTATATCTTTCAAGCGCACAATCTCCATCAAAGTCTGACTGCTCAGCAAAATGTAGAGATGGCGCTGCAGCTGCATCAGCTCGCGCCTAGAAAGCGGCGAATCAGAGCTGCTGAGATGCTTGACACAGTAGGGTTGGGACAACGGCTAAATTATTTTCCGAATGATTTGTCAGGGGGACAAAAACAGCGGGTTGCGATCGCACGTGCCCTAGTCAGCCATCCTACAATCATCCTGGCAGATGAACCAACTGCTGCCCTTGACAGCAAGTCAGGCCGAGAAGTCGTAACGCTAATGCAAAAACTTGCAAAAGAGCAGGGTTGCACCATTTTGATGGTGACCCATGACAATCGTATTCTTGATATTGCCGATCGGATTATCCATATGGAAGATGGATACCTACTCTCTAATCATTAGAAGACCTGCTTATTGGGCTTAGGCTGTAATGAATATTTTGATACCTAGGTGCAGAGAGTGCGATGTTGTAAATACCGCGTTGCACTCTCTGCATCTAAGGGTTTGGCAAATAAGTAGCCTTGTCCCAACTCACAGCCATACTTTCTGAGTGCATGCTTCTGATACTCGGTTTCAATTCCCTCTGCAATGACTTCTAAATCAAGATTATGTGCCAAGACGATAGTTGCCTGCACAATTTCTGCTTTGCCATTGCTTTCTAACTCTTGTACAAAGGAACGGTCAATTTTGAGGGTTTGTACAGGAAACTGATGAAGATAACTGAGAGATGAGTAACCTGTACCAAAGTCATCAATAGCAAAGCGAATTTTACGCTCTTTGAGTTTCAGCAAGAGCTGGCTGGCAGTCTGAATATTCTCCATCAGTCCTGTTTCTGTAATTTCTAATTTAAGAGAAGACCCAGGAATCTTAGCTTCGAGAAGAATATCATCAATGTGCTCAACTAAATCAGGCTGTGCCAGTTGTTTCGCAGACAAATTTACGCTAATCCAGCTAGGTTGGAGTAGGTTGAGCTCGGTTCGCCAGCTTGCAATTTGTTGACAAGCCTGTTGCAGGACCCAAAGGCCCAGTTTATGAATCTGCCCAGTTTCTTCTGCAATCGGAATAAATCGGGCAGGTGAGACGTAGCCATAGACCGGATGTTGCCAACGTAACAAGGCTTCAAACCCTACAATTGAATCAGTTTGTAGACTGATGATCGGCTGATAGTACACCTTTAGACCCTGCCGCTCAATGGCTGAACGTAAATCCTGCTCAATTTGCATGATTTCCATAGCATCCTGTCGCATCGCAGTATCAAAATATAAATACTTGTCTTTTCCCTTTGCCTTCGCACGATACATGGCAATATCTGCGTCCCTTAATATCTGTTCTGGTTTTGTATAATTACAGGGGCCGATGACAATCCCAATACTGGCAGAAAAGAAAACAGTTTGTTGTTGTAGGTGAAATGGCTTTCTCCAAGCTGCTGTTATACGCTGGGCAACCTCTTGAGCACAGATCAAAGGGTCACCTCCTTGCACCAGGATTGTAAACTCATCTCCCCCCAATCTGGCGATAGGATATTTTGAGGGGATAGTCTGACGTAAGCGTTGGGCAACTGCAACTAGAAGCTGATCGCCTACAGGATGTCCTAGCGAGTCATTAATTGTTTTGAACCGATCGCCATCCAAAAACAAAAGCGCAAATTCGTCTGTGTTATCTGTAGCGCAATTTTCTAGAACATCTTGTAGCGCATCCATTAACCAGGCTCGATTAGGCAATTGGGTCAACGAATCATGCAACGCCATATGAAGCAATTTGTCTTGTATCTGCCTCCGTTCAGTGATCTCAGTCTGGAGTTGCTCAGTTCTTTTCTCAACCCGACGTTCAAGATCTACATTGAGATCTAAAACTTCTGAGTGAGCTTTGGCGAGGGCTTTTGTTTTGTCTTGAACAATTTTTTCTAATTCTTGTTGTCGCTGTCGGGTTGCTCGTAGACGCCAATAAATAATACCTTGAAGACTTGCCAGAGTGACTATCCCACCCAAAGCCCGAAACCACCAAGTTTGCCACCAGGAGGGTAAAATTACCAACTTGAGCTGGTCGCCTTCTTCATTCCAAATCCCGTCATCATTTGACCCCTGAACCCAAAAAGTATAGTCACCAGGAGATAAATTAGTGTAGCGGGCTCGTCGCTGGGTGCTATCTACTTCTGTCCAATCGCTTTCTAAACCCATGAGGCGATATCGATATCGGTTGTGCTCAGGCACTGTAAAGTTTAGAGCCGTAAATTCAAACGTGATGTCGCGATACTGCGGTGATAATTGAATCTCTTCAAGTTGAGTAACATCAGCCGGAAGCGGTGCATCTTCACCAATGGTCGCAGGTCTTTGATCTAACTCAAAACCATGGATAATTACGTTGGGAATATGAGTATTCTGCCTCCAGATATCTGGACGAAATGCATTTAATCCATAGGGTCCACCGAAATATAGGGTGCCATCGCGAGCACTTAGGTGGCTAAATAAACTGAACTCGGCTCCTTGTAAACCATCGTGAAGATCGTAAGTTTCGACAACTTCTGTCTGTGGATTAAATTGACTCAATCCGTATCGAGTCCCTAGCCATAGATGGTTGAATTTATCTCTTTCGATGCTATGAATATGAAGGTCAGGAAGCCCGTCTTCAAGGCCATATGTCTTGAAGGTTTTCGTTTCCGAGTTAAAACGGACTAGGCCGTCAGCAGTGGCTAACCACAACAGTCCTTGGCTGTCTTCGTAAATATCAAATATGTCATTGTGGCGGTTAATTTCAAACTGCTGGACTTCTCCCGTAGCAGGGTTAATCTTCTCAAGACCATCATGCCCCCCCAACCACATACTGCCATCAGAGCTTTGATGAATATCGTTAACATATCGATTGGCAATTTTTATGCCTGTTTTAGAAAGCTTGGGAGAGAAAGAAACGTAGGTTTGGGTGTCTGGATTAAACCTCTGAACGCCTTTTCCCCAAGTGCTTAACCAGATGTGATCTTGATTGTCAATGAAGACGCGAGTTATATTATCACTGGCCAGTCCGTTGGGTTGATCTGGGTTATGGCGATAGTGTTTGAAGGTCTGAGTTTGGACATTGAACTGATTGAGTCCACCAGCCCAAGTTCCTACCCAGAAGTTGCCTTGGGAATCTTCATCGATCGCGATAACAGCATCACTACTGAGGCTATTAGGATTCTCAGGATCGTGTCGATAGTGAACAAAGACCTCCGTCTCAGGATTAAAGCGGTCAAGTCCTCCACCATCTGTAGCGAGCCAGATGGTGCCATCAGAGGATTCATGCAAATCCTGCAAATTATCAAATCCTAAACTGTCCTCACGCTGCTTATTATGGCGATAAAGCCGGAACCGGCTGCCGTTAGGCTTAAACTGGCTGATACCAAAGTTAGGGATACTGAGCCATAGCGTACCACTGTCGTCTTCATGGATATTCACGATGGACCCTGATGGAATGGCGCTGGGGTTTTCTGCTTTAGCTGGAAAATGCTCAAAGGTTTGGGTTTCTGGCATAAATCTTTCTAAACCCTGCTTACCTGTTCCGATCCAAATATTGTCTTGAGAGTCTTGATAAACCGACCAGGTGTCGTCGGTGGTTAAAGACTGAGGCTGTTCTGGTAGGTGCCGGTAGTGTTGCCAGGTAGCCTCATCAGGATCGAATACAGTCACTCCGGATGAGGTAGCGGTCCACACTTGCCCATTTGAGGTCACCTCTAAATCCCGAATTTGATGCTGCGATAAGTCAGACGGTAATGCATATTGAGCAAACGTTTGTGCCTTTGGAGAGAACATCGTAATGCCTGCTTCCGCTGCTAGCCAAAGGTTGCCTCGATTATCCTCAGAGATCGCATATATATCATTGCTAGGAATCGTTCTAGGGTTGGCCGGATTATGGACAAAATGATGTACAAGCTTGCCTGTTTGTGGATCAAACGCACGTAGTCCTAAACGCGGCCCGCTGAACCATAGCAAGCCTTGACGATCTTCATAGATGTTCCAGATGGCTCGATCATTTGAGACCGCAAATCGTACAAATGTTTGGGTAGCGGCATCAAACTTATTGAGTTCAAGGCCACCTACCCATAACGTTCCATCTCGGGCAATGAGCAAGCTCTCAATTTTATTGCTGCCCAGACTACTTGAATCATTGGTCTGGTGGGTAAACGTCTCGAAACGATAGCCATCGTAACGATTTAAGCCGTTAGATGTAGCAATCCAGAGAAAACCATTCTGATCTTGTGTAATATCTTGAACATAGCTCGAAGATAAACCCTGATCAACGGATAATTGACGAAGAGTATGCCGTGTTGATTGCGATTGCGTCGACTGCAGAGACGTAGCGACAGAAGAGCTGAAGGCTTTGACATGGCCTTTACACAAAACTAAACAGTGCCCCATGGTGATGGTGGCGAGCAGTAGCTTAATGCACCGACCATTTCCAAAATTCACCTTCCACATGTGTTATTTATCACCTCTTGTTTGGATGCTTTCTCGGCTCTTCAAACAAACTATGATTCCCATCCGGTTTTATATTGATAACTCTTTGAATAGTTATTACAGATGTTTAAGTAGTTTTTGCTCATATAATTTTCTAAGTAAGTCAGGTTAATTAGACTTACTCGGAAACAAAAGGATTTACTAGAATAAAAGAGATTATTGCCGCCCAAACTAGATTAGATAAGAATGCGGTATGACATGCTGAAAAATTGAGCAACAGAGTTGTAGGTTGGGCAGGACTGATGGATAACTATGAATGCTTGGCAATGCCTAAGCCTGCCTAGCATTGCTTATAAACTTTAACTGGGCAGTCTATCACAGGTCGATCTTTGCCGTTGCCTTTTGCCCAACTACTGCCAAGTCCGAATTCCTGGTGGTGTTGTCTTCCTTACCTGGGTTACCTGTCGGCGCATTCAATTATTTAAGCAGCCTCTTAATATGAGCCCTTTTCGCCAATACAATTACACGATTTTATGTCCGGCTGAAAACCCAGCTGTGGCAGTTGTTGCTTTTATAGCATGTACTCTATCCAACTAGACCACTGCAAACTCCACCACCATATCGTTAAAGTCCCGATCTCCTAGACCGCTGATGTCCTCAAAACCAAAGGTGTTGTCTCCTAGTAGCTTGGCATGATCATTGCCATTGCTATTGGCACCAGCATGGCTAAAGAACACCTCACTGGCCGTCGGGTCGCCACCGCCTGACACCAGGAAAATACCCAGGAATCCACCCCCGGTCAGGTCAGTGGAGAATGTGCTAACCTGGCCATTTTCTCCTGAAAGCTGCACGTCTAGCTGATTGGCCAAAGCCGCTTCTTTATAGCCCGCATCGCCCGGACGTAGGATGTTGCCTGTAAGATCATCACGAATGCCACCATCGGCAAAATCAATGGTGTACAAACCTATGGTGTTTGCCTTGGCCGCTTCACGGTACACGCTAAACTCGACGTTGATGGTGCCCGTTTGACTTGTCAGGTCAATGGCAGTCGCATCTCCCACTAACAGGTTGGTCGTTGCTGTTTGGGTAAAGGTCTCAGCCGTGAGTCGGGTGCCGTTACCAAAGTCGAGGGAAACTTGAGTATCGCTGATAGCTGTTGCCGTTGCTAGGGTGACAGTGCCATCGACTACCAGCTGAAACTCTAAAAACTGACCTTCAGTAACCTGGCTACTGTCAAGGCTAAAGGCAGGGGTATAGTCTGCAGGTAGCAGCCCCCCCTCAAGGAGAAAAAAGCTGTCTATCTGGGTACGACCGGTCGCATCGACATTAAAAATGAGAATCTCACCGATATCAGCAGTCCTTACCTGGTCTACCTGCAGCCGCACCGTATTGGCGTTGCCCAGACCGGTCACTTCCAAACCTGATAGGGGCGTTAGCTTAGCTGTTGTGATAACACCATCGTTCGCAAGGGTATAGGTTTCATCCGTAGCAGGTTCGACCGTTAGGAGACTATTGCCGATGGGGTCTGTAATATTTTGACTAGAGGCCAAATCTAGACCGACGGTGCCGTTAAAGTCAGCCAGGTCTCCCCCCGAGACAGTAATGTCATAGACGGTGGCGCTGACGGCACTGACAGCGCTCACCGTAGCGGTGGTCCCGCCGGTAATGCTAAAGTCGGCGGCGTCAATGTTTAAGATACTCTCATTAAAGGTGAGACGAAAGACTAAACTGTCGGCGTTTGTTTCTGCTGTGGCCGGTGTTTGTCGGGTAATGCTGAGCAACCTGGGGGCCAGATCGCGATTAAATGCGGTGATGGCTCCATCTGTAAAGCCGGTGACCAATACCTGCTGATCGTCAGGGCTAACCACCACACCCAAGGCTCCGGCCAGCTCATCGGCCCCGTTGCCATCCTGGTCCTGGATAAATTGGCTAAAGGTTAAGCGTCCAGAGGCGTCGCGATCAAAAACGGTGAGACCATCCTCTTCAAAGCTGGCTACAAATACCTGACTACCGTCGGGACTCACCGTAATGCTGCTGAACCCGTTGATGGCTGGAAATCCGCCCACACCGGTACCGGCAAAAATGTCACTGGCACCGCCAAACAGCTGGGCACCCCCTTCGTTGTCTTTGATCACCTGGGCAAAACTCAACGTGCCATCGGCATTGCGGTCAAATACGGTCACAGCCGCATCGGTGGCGCTGGCCACATATACCTGGTTACCATCGGGGCTGACCTCAACGCTGGATGCACCAAATAGCTCGTCGGCCCCTGCTTGCCCATCTTTGATGGTTTGCCGTAGGGTCAAATTGCCAGAGGCATCGCGGTCAAATACCGTAATTGCCCCATCCACATGGCTGGTGACAAACACCTGATCGCCCGTAGGGCTAATGGCCACACCGGACGCGCCAAATAGCTCATTGGCCCCCGCTTGCCCATCGGTAATGGACTGTCGCAGGGTCAGTTCGCCAGAGGCATCGCGGTCAAATACTGTAATCGCAGAGTCCGTCAGACTCACCACAAAGACTTGGGAGCCATCGGGGCTCACGGCCACATCAATAGCGCCTGCCAGGGTATTAATGTCGTTGTCGTTGGGGTCACGGCGGCCATCCCGAAGCCGCTGCTGTTCGGTTAAATTACCGTCCCCATCGCGGCTAAAGACGGTCAGACCATCGTCGCCAACGCTGGTGACAAAGACTTGGGAGCCGTCGGGACTGACCGCCACACCAAAGGCCCCCGCCAGCAGTTCTGAACCTGAAATGTCTCCTACATCAGAACCATCACGGATAGTTTGGCTAAAGGTAATATTGCCAAACTCGTCGCGGTTAAATACGGTCACGGCTGACTCGATGGCGCTGGTGACGTATATTTGACTGCCATCGGGGCTAATGGCCACTCCAGATGCGCCAAACAGCCGATTGCTGTCTGGCTCGCCCCCATCAAAGGTGCCATCTTTAATATCTTCTTTAAAGGTGAGCACCAGGGTGGAGGTGTATTGTTCTAGAACAGTTTGTTGAAATGTCTGGGCCGCCATGGGGGGCCACTGGCCATTGCCCACCGCCTTGGCTGAAGCCGTGACGACAGTTCCCGTCAGCGCCGATAGTTCTTCGATAAACTCGATCCCGACATCCCCTGCTGCCACATGGCAAGCCAACAGATTTAGCTGTGGGGCATCTGCCGTTCGAAACCAGCTTTGGAGATACCGCGCATAGTCGTTGAGATTTCCCAGTTCCAGTTTGCCTGAGCCCAGCTGTAGCTCTCCAGGGGCACCGTGGGCCACCAGCGTAAGGGAGGTTGTCGGTTGCTGGTAGATGAGCTGACTAATTTGCTCAATACCATCGCGATCTGGATCGAGCACATAGGCACTGATATTGGGTCTGAGGCCAGCTAATAAAAGCGGCAGATCATCCACACGGCTATCAAAAATCACGATGGCCGTTCCGTCGATGCGGACCCGCTGCTCCAAAGGCTGGCGATAGCTAGACTTAGCCGTAACGATAGGGGATGTCATAGGAGCTTTTATAAAACTGATACTGATAGATCTGAGGGGAATAGAGACTTGGTTTTGGGCAGATGCTGATGGCCAAACGGGATTATTTTTCCTATCAACTATGTCCAGTAGCCCTTGTAAACTGTCAGCATCGCGATCTGGCTGCTGAGTAAATAACACCAAATGTTTATATGGCTTTATCGGGGCAATAAAGTTTGGGCAGGGCCTGATATTGGCAGCTGATGGTCAGCTGTCTGTATTTTTTGTGAGCTGTTGTCCGGTTATGGACAACAGCTCTGTTGGCGGTGGGGCATCATCAAGAACAAGATCGGCGGTGGGGCAATTATCCACGCCGGGTTGAAAACCCAGGGTGAGATAACGCCCCATTGCCAAACGTTCGATCGGCGGTGGGGCAATTACCCGCGCCAGGTTCAAAACCCAGCGCTAATTGAGGCCTGTCCACTAAAGGGACAATTTCAGGCTGTGAGGCTCGATATATAGAGTTTTCAGCGATCTCCCAACCCCTGCAGTGGGTTTCACCCAATTAGTCCTGACACTTTCAGTGCAGGGCGAGATAACGCCCCATCGCCAAGAACAAGATCGGTGGCGGGGCATTTGCCCACCTACAATCGCCGCGTCAACAGACTCACTACCTCTCCAGTCTCCGGCGTTAGTATCAGCCGATTCTCCGGCACCTCGATGAGGGGGCTCCACTGGCTGGTTTCCACGTAGCGCCGATTGTGCAACAGATGGATTGTCTGGCGGATACTGCTGGGACGACCCAGCAAAATATGGCGAATCACCTCGCCGGTCGGCAGGGTAATCGAAAAGTTGGCGGGCAGGCCGGGAGGGGCCTGATCCGCTGGATCAGAAAATGACATATGGGCTCCTTGGGGTTAACAGTGCCTGCAAAAGCAGGCGAAGGAAGCCCAAAAATCCAGCCACCCTTGGCTTTGGCAGACCGGGGTGGCTGTACAATAAACGACAGCTCCGGACTGGTTGTGTCAGTCAGGGGTCAGTGGGGTGGTGGTGGCCTCAATCACCGCCATCCCACGCGGCTAAATTTTGGGGTACGAATGACGGCGTTTTCACCATCAGGACTAAAACTACCAGGCAACAACTCAATGCGTCAAGCTATTAATCGCATGAAGTGCGTACAAGGGTGGCATTGTTCAAATTCAATCACCCCGAGGGGGGATGGAAACCTTCCAACCAAGGAAAGTAATTCTCACCAACACTCTTGTTCAAATTCCATTACCCCTCAAAACATACAAGGGTACGGAAACCCATGATCTGTATCAGCGTTCAATTGTTATCAACTTGCCAAGTTATTGAGCCAAGTTAAGGCTAATGCTTGACTAAAAAAACAATCGTTACTGATAGCTCACGGTAATTAAAAACTTGCCCGACAGCGCCACCGTCGTGGTAACAGCTCTCAAAATGGTTTTGAGGGATAAAAAAATTGGGGAATATGTGGACACACAAAACCGTAATGGATCTGCTGAAAATAAAGTACCGGTGCGTTGCAAGGTGGATATGTTATTTGATTGCAGGCCCTATCAAAGCGAAAAGCCTAAGTTTTTAACCTGGGTTGGTTGTCGGTAGACCTATCCATCCCTATGATGTAGCCTGACCACCGGTAACCTGTTCACCATGCTTTTAGATAGCGCTTTGTTTGACTGTCACAGTATCTTAGCGACTGCCGAGGCGGCGTCGGAGGTGCTGATTGAAAATGAGGCCATTGAGGAAAATCTGCGTCAGTTTCTGCTGGTGCTATCGGTTTCACTGGGGGTGGCCACCCTGTCGCGGGTGGTGAGCTGGCTACGAAATATCCCCTACACGCTACTGCTACTGCTGGTGGGTCTGGGGCTGGCGGTGCTTGATGTGCGGCTGGTCAACCTATCGCCCGAGCTGATTTTGTTTATCTTTTTGCCGCCGCTGCTGTTTGAGGCAGCCTGGAATATTAAATGGGACAACCTCAAACGCGACTGGGTGCCGATTGTGCTCTATGCCGTTATTGGGGTGGTTATCTGTATTGGGGGACTGTTTTGGGGGTTATCCAGCGTAGCCGGTGTTTCTCTGGCGACGGCCCTTCTGGTGGGGGCCAGCTTGTCCGCCACCGATCCGGTGTCGGTGGTGGCCTTGTTTCGAGAGCTGGGGGTGAACAAGCGGCTGACTACCCTAATGGAAGGGGAGAGCCTGTTTAATGATGGGGTGGCGGTTGTCGCTTTTAATATCCTGCTGGGGATCGCCCTCGGGGTGGAACAGTTTGATATCTCGGTAACGGTGGCTCAGTTTTTGCTGTTTACGGGGATCGGGGTGAGCGTCGGAGCCCTGATTGGCTTTGGCATATCGTTTTTGACCCAGCGGTTTGACCTGCCCCTGGTGGAGCAGTCCCTAACCCTGGTATCGGCCTATGGTACCTACATCGTGGCGGAGGAGCTGGGGGGCTCAGGGGTAATTGCCGTGGTGACAACAGCGCTGATTTTGGGGAATTTTGGGTCGCGTATTGGGATGAACCCGCGCACCCGGCTGGTAGTGTCTGAATTTTGGGAGTTTTTGGCCTTTTTTGTAAACTCCATCGTATTTTTGCTGATTGGCGATCAGGTGCGGTTTAGCACGCTGAGTAACTATACAAACTCCATTGGAATTGCGATCGCAACCATGCTGCTAGCCCGTCTAATCAGCGTTTTTGGCCTCAGCTTTTTTAGCAATATGGTTACCGCCGACAACGAAGACATTCGCTGGCAGGAGCAGACGGTACTGTGGTGGGGAGGCTTGCGCGGCTCCGTCTCCGTGGCCCTGGCCCTGAGTGTTCCCGCTGCCTTGGCGGAACGCGAGGAAATAATTGCCACGGTTTTTGGCGTTATGTTGTTTACCCTGTTGGTGCAGGGTCTAACCGCTAAGCCCCTACTAGAAGCCCTGAATCTCTTAGGAGATGCCCAACCCCTCCGCCAAAAATACATGCAGGGGATTGCCCGTCGGGTTGCCCTAAACCGAGTGATCACCCGAGTCAAAGAACTAATGGAGCGCCAGGAAATAGAAGATGAATTTGGCCGCTACCAGCTGGCCCTGGTCGAAGGACAGGTCAAAAAGCTGCGTGAAGAGATGCGGGCGATGCAGGCCAATAATCCAGACATCCAGGCATTTGCTGCTGAACAGGTCAAAGAAGAACTGTTGGCGATTGAATCAGATACCTATGCGGAATTTATCCGAGCAGGCCAGATCAAGGATGAACTAGCCCCGCTGCTGCAGGATGTGCTACCTAGCTAGGAACCTACGGGGACTGGTTGACTTCAATGCTTTAGAGCGCAATCCGTTAGTATCACTGAGGTCATTTAATTTAATTGAATCAGGATTACCCGGATTGAGCTCTGTATATGGTGCTGGCAGCACTGCCACCGTCAGCCAGTCTATCCAGAGCTAGGAGTTTTTATGAAAGCGTTTGTAACTGGCAGTACCGG
>JBCDJC010000128.1:0-14485 GCA_038748225.1 Cyanobacteria bacterium P01_H01_bin.26
ACTGTTACGATGACCCAGAAATGCAACGGTTTTAAATCGGTCCTGCTGCTGGCGCGATCGCAGCCCAGGCTGGGGCCAGTGCGGGATAAAGTATTGCCCTCGCGATGCCTCGCAGGGGTTTTGCACCACATGGAGCTGGGCCTGAGAACACAGCGGCGATTCTGCCTTTAGGCAAATCAGCAGACGGCTGGGGCCAGGGCAAATAGGCCCTCCCCGCACAGCATTGGCATGGAATAGGACAATGCCCCGCTCCGGCAGTTGGTTAGTCAGCTGACAGACCACCCCCGATTCCCGCAGTTTTAGATAGGTTTGTACGGTCCAAGCATAAATTCCCAAACCAAAGCCTGCCCAGTTCTCAGCACTGGTGGCTGGTAGCTGGGCAGGCCAAAATTGGGCTGGAAGATAAAAGTAAATATCTGGAAACAAGGGAGTTAAAAAGCGAACCCTGTTGCAAGACTATACTTTTTTACTGGCTAGGACTCTAATTTTAGTAATTAATGAATTTTTGAGTTTTTCGTAATCCATAGCCGTACCCGATGTCGGTTTTGGAAAAAAGTCCAACGCCCCAGCCTGCATCAGATTAAAGATATTATCCACATCGGCAGGGTGTACCGTATTACTCACCACCAGAATAGGACAGGGAAACTCAGACATGACTTTTTCCGTAAACTCTAGGCCATCCATTCTAGGCATTTGCAGATCTGTACAAATAACATCCGGCATGGTTTTAGCAATGACCTTTAAGCCCTCAGCTCCATCTTGAGCGGTACCAACAACATCTACCTCCGGGGATGAATCGATCAGCCGCTGCAAAATTTGCAGGGCAATGGCAGAATCTTCAACTAGAACAACTTTAATCGGGTTAGCCATGGTCAAATTAATCTCCTAAGGGTATTGATAAGTAAACTTTGATCGAAATCACCTTTAGTGATGTAGGCATCAGCGCCAGCATCAGCGCCTCGGCGCTTATCGTCATCGTGGGACAGGGTGGTCACCAAGATAATCGGCAAATCCTGATATTGTGACTCCTGTCGGATCCGGGTAGTGAGCTCTAAACCATTGAGGTTAGGCATTTCCACATCAGATACCACTGCATCAAACGGGGCTTCTTCCTGAAGCTTACTCAAACCATCTAGACCGTCTTCGGCGGTCGTCACCTGGTAGCCAGCTCCCTCTAAAATGCGTCGCACCTGGGTACGAATGGGGATGGAGTCTTCCACTAATAACACCCTGGGTAAGAGAGCGGCGGTTTGCCAAGCGGTTGCTAAAGCACCGACCTTTTTACCCCGCAATGAGCCGATTAGATCCTGGGGACTGAGAACCATACAGACCTCCCCGCTCCCCAGGATCGTGGCCCCTGCAATATTGTGGACTCGCCTCAGCAGCTTGCTATGGGGCTTTAGCACAATGTCTTGCTGATCGATGAAACTATCCACAAACAGCCCCAGCCGCTCTGAGCCAACCTTGAGCACAGCACAGGGGATCGTCGACTGATGGGGACGGACCTGGGGTTGGGTTGCAACCGATACCGGCAGATCTAAGAGCTCACTGAGCCAAGCAACAGATAGGGGTTGTGATTGAAATGTGATTGTAGAGCTACCTTCCAAGGTGAAAATATCCTGACGCTCGACACGCATGAGCACATCGACAAACTCAGCTGGGATGGCATAGGTGGTTTGATTGACCGCAACAATCAGGGCTGAAGCAGTCGCTAGACTGGTATTGAGCGTAAATCGAAAGGTACAGCCCTGGGCCGGTTCAGAGTATACCTGAAGAGAACCCTTCAGACGCTCGACATTAACCCGTACAACATCTAGCCCCACACCCCTACCAGATATCTCAGTCACACTTGTGCGGGTGGAAAACCCCGGCGCAAAAATCAGGTTCTGGATTTGCTCCGGGCTCATTGTAGCCAGCTCTGTCTCGGTGTAGAGACCGCGACGCACTGCGGTCCGTTTAATTTTCTCTAGGCTGAGACCACGGCCATCGTCGATGACATCAATGCCAATGCGGCTCCCCTGCTGATAAGCTTTTAACCAAATTGTTGCCGTGGGAGACTTACCCATGGCAATACGCTCACTGGGGGCTTCAATACCATGATCGATGGCATTGCGAATGAGATGGTTAAGGGGAGCCTTCATCTCTTCTAGAATCCGTTTATCTGCCTGGGTCTCTCCACCCTTAATCACCAGATTGATAGTTTTACCTTGCTGTTTTGCCAGGTCTCTCACCATGCGGGGAAAAAGACTAAATAGGCTAGACAACGGCAGCTGCCGTAGTTTGAGGATGCCCGATTCTAAGTCATTGGAGAGGGTTTCCAACTGGGCAGAATCTTCACTGGCATGGGTACGCAGCTGTTTTAACAGATCGCCCAAATGACTCAACCGATCTTCGGTTATCTGCTGAGATGCTTGTAGAGGAGCTAGAACATCAGTCTCCAACTGCGGGGCCAGCTCATCCACCGCCATGCGGTTGGACGCACTGTCTCGGACCCAGTCTTCCCAGAAGAAAAGCACTTTATCAAGGTCATCTATGCGGCGAGTAATACGCCGTTTGGTGACCGCCAGCTCTCCTGCCTGGGTCATTAGGATATCGAGTTTGGGAGACTCCACCCGAACGGTGTCGATTTGATAGGGCTCATCTGAGCCAGTGTCTGGTGGTTGGGATATCTCTAGTTCTGCTGGCGTTTCTATTTCCAGAGCTTCTGCCGCTGGAGTAACAACCTCATAGGGCAATTCCTCCGGTTCCTCCGGTTTCTCCACATCGGTGACAGCGGTCGCCTCGTTTACAGGAGCTAGGGTCAGGACCGTAGGACTAACGCTGTCATCAACGGCAGCCTCGGCCAAGCTCGGCGGGCGCGGGCTAGGGGCATCTCCAGCGTTCATGAGCTGGGCCAAAACATGAAATACGCTGATATTTGAGGGCTCCCCCGTAACCGCCTCGTGGGCTATCTTACGGACGGCATCTAGTCCTTGATACAGACAGTCACAAAACGTGGGGGTGAGCCTGCGTTCGCCGCTTTCTACATTGCTTAATAGGTTTTCTAACTGGTGGATCAGGGTCTCTGCGTCATGCACCCCTAGCATCCGAGAATCACCTTTAAGGGAGTGGGTTGCCCGCAGAAGTTCCTTAAGTTTGGCCGGGTCATCTGGATGTTTCTCTAAATGGAGAAACCCCATTTCCAAGGTATCCAAATGATCCTTGCTGGTGTTTCGATAGAGCGTTCGCAGCTCTTCATCTTCAATAAACATAGCGTCGGTGGGAAAAAGGGCTACACAGCAACCTGTAGTTCTTGGGCAATGGTTTTGAGTTCCTCGGTGGAGGTCTGCACCTGACCAACAGCCGTCACTGTTTCCTTGGCACCTAGATTAATAGCGTTCATGGCGGAGACCGCCTGCTGTACGCCTACCGCCTGCTGCTTGGCACTCTGGGCAATTTGCTGAGAGTTGGAGTATACGTCGTTAATAGCGTTGGCAATTTGGTTAAATACGTCTGCTGTACTTTTGGCTACCTCAATGCCCACTTTAGCTGTTTTGTTGCCCTCGTCGGTAACCATCACGGTACTGTTAATCGAGGACTGAATAGCGTTTACTAGGGTGTTGATTTTGCCCGCTGAATCCCGACTTTGATCCGCTAGCTTACGAATTTCACCAGCTACTACGGCAAAGCCCTTACCTTGTTCGCCGGCTCGAGCCGCCTCTACCGCGGCATTTAGGGCCAGCATGTTGGTTTGGTCGGCCACATCCGCCACCAGACCAGAAATCGTGGAGATTTGGTCGGTCTGCTCACTTAGCTGCATAATCTGGTCTGCGATCGCACCCACCTTATTCCTGAGCTCTTCAATTCCCTGCACCGTATCTTCCACCGCTTGACTACCGGTTTGAGAGAGGTCTAGCGCTTCTTTAGCACCTGTTGCTGAAGAGCTTGCCTGCTGAGCCGCTCTTAATGAAGCGGCCCCTAGCTCCTCAATAGTAGATGTTGTTACCGTCACAGAGTCTGTTTGCTCAGCCACAAGACGTTCCTGTACTTCTACCGTAGACGCAATCTCTGAGGAACTGTCGGCCACCGTTGTCACAGACTGCTGCAATACTTTAGTGGTTTGTTGAATAACCCAGAGTACAAAGGAAAATACAACTAGGTCAAAGGCCACAACCCCCAGCTCACTAAATTCAATCCGCTTGACTCGCCCAAGGGCAATGTCTTCTGCTACAAATACTGTTTCATTGGTTAGTTCGAAAAATGCTTCACTGTCTGCAATCAGTTGAGACTCGAGATTGGGATTTTGGCGATATTGAGTAATGGTTACTTTCAACTGCTCCCAGGCATTGCTCACTTCCTGCATTTTAGCCAGATACTCTGGATCAGTGGCCCTAGGCAACTTTAAGCCCCTATCGCCATTGATCAAAGCGCTGTTCAACCGATCGAGTTCTTGGATCAACTCATCGTTGGGCTGACTATTTGTTTCTAGCTTGACCAGTCGCTGGGTAGCACCTCGAACAATACCAGACTTGTTCACAACACTGGCATCTAATTCACCTTGTCGGGTATTGAAGTATGCCCAGGTGGTTGAGCCGATGGTAACAATAGCAAGGCCAATGATGGAATATTTCAACTGAGTTGTAAGCTTCATCTAATCACTCCTGTGTTATTAGTTAAACTGTGTTGTGGGAAAGCATGGATAGAATTTGAGCTACTTCCTAGGCAGCCTGATCAACAATTAACCCTCCCTGGTTAAGAATTTTGGAGAGATCCAGGATGCTCAGGGTCTTTTGAAAATATTGGGTAGCTCCCTGAAAGAACACTTGGCAGTGTTCAGGTATGGCCGTAGGCATTGCGGAAATCTCTGAAGGTGTCAAATAAACCACATCTAGTACTTGATCAACCGTAATGCCAGCAACAATATCATCCACTTCAATGACAACGGCCTTAGAGATGCTGCTATCCGACTGGGCCAGATTCAGTGGGCCACGAATATCCAACAGGGTCATCACCTCCCCTCGCAAATTCATATTGCCCATAATGTGGGACGGACAACAGGGAATTGGCATGACGTGGCGAACGTTGATGAATTCCCGCACCTGCTGCAGGTTTACACCAAAACACTCTTTTTCCAGTTCTATCACGGCTAGCGGCAGGAGACTGCTCGCGTCAGAGCCACCCAGGGAGTGTCTCAGTTTGATGGCTCGCTGACGAAAAATCTGCCGATCCGCTGGTGAAATATTCGGACAGTAAAGAGAGAAAAAATTTGTGAGGACAGGAATTTGTTGGGCCGGTAAAACTCGCTCATTTGGAGATGCGATCGCATTATCTAGAGATAAATCACCGGACTGCTCCAAACCATCGTCTAGGCTACTAAGTTTTGCCTCCCAGACCATCATCGCCACGTCGTCGGTTTGTCGAATCAAGGTCTCCGGATTCAGTAGGACAACCAGACTCTCATCTAGCTTGGCAACACCGGTGACAAAGGCCGTATGAACATAGTCTCTAACGTCATAGGTAGGAGCTGATTCAATGCTTGACGCAGGCAGCTCTTGAACGGTGTGCACTTGAGTGACTACCATACCAATCTGGAATCCGTGCCACTCAATAACAATGACGCTATCACTTAGCTGGCACGTGGGCACCTCCTGACCCAGACGCTTAGCCAGATGCATAACCGGTAAAATTGTCCCCCGAAAATTGAGGATGCCAATGATATCACCGGGCGCATCAGCCATGGGAATTAACTCCGGCAGCTGAAAGATTTCTCGAGTATGGGTGGTCTCAATGCCATACTGTAGCTCATTTAATTGAAAAATTAGATGGGTTTGAGTTGCCATAGTAATTCTTGTGACGAAGCAGATAGGCCAGGATTCAGCCGAAAGGGAGAAAACTGTTGCCTAACGATAGAGCGAGAAAGTTCTAGATACTGAGCCCCTAAACCATGACCGAGTCAGGAATATACTTTTCTAATACATCCATTAATTTTTGACGGTCGATAGGTTTAGTTAGATAGTGGGTTGAGCCTGCCATTTGTCCTTTAATTTTATTAAACATGCCATCCTTGGCAGTCAGCATAATCACGGGCAGATTGCGGAATTTAGCAATGCTGCGAATGGTGCGACAAAGTTCTAGCCCATCGATATCCGGCATGGTTACATCCAATAGCAGCAGCTCAATATTTTCCTTATTCAACAGATTGAGGGCATCCATGGCGTTGTTAGCAAGCAACAGGTGATAGCTATTGCCGACAGCCCGTTTGATCATAGTCTGGACCACAGGGCTGTCATCAACACTGAGAATGACTGGTAAATCCTGGGTTGGTGCTTCCTGGATCGCTGGCGACAACTCTTCAACAGCTGTGTGCTGGTTTTGATTGTTATCAAAGATCAGCCAGCCCATTTGGACAAAATGTAGATAGCTATGGGCCAATTCCAACGGATCTCTATTCATTTGATTGGCAATTTCACCCAAGGTTCGCTTACCATCGATGACATCCCGTAGATGTTGTTGTACCCAGGGGTCGGTGACGGTTTGTTGAATACCCTCAACCCGCCGTGGAATAGCGTTTATGGATGTGATCGCAGGAGATAGGGATGCCCATACTCGCTGACGCTGGGCGATGTCATGCTTGAGCTGCTCCCATGTAAATCCATGGCTATCTTCCCCATAGGCAAGATCAATTAGGATAGATGTGTTTAACTTGATCGTCCCGGCATGGGGCAAAAGCTGCTCCAATGTCAGAATAATCTGGTTACGCATAAAGGTCTCAACATCCTGCCAGCTAAATAAATCAAGTCGAACGTAAAGATCTAAATATTGACGAATAGACGACTGATCCTTGACCTTTTTGCTAGCCAGCTGCAGAGCCGCATGCATAATTTGCAGCTTGAAGTGTTGCCCTAGCTTTTGAGATACATCGTTAGGCTCTGGCAAACGGATTCCACCGTAGGTGATCTCTCCATTGGAAAAAATCAAGATTCTAGAATACTTCAGCTCTAGAGCATGGGATAGGGTTTCCACATGGGCAACCCCGCAAAAGTTACTATACTGCAGCTCTAGAATGGCACTGCCTAGCTGCTCGGCTCTAAACTGAAGCATTAATACTCTCTCTCAAAAGATTTAGAAGACTATGAAAACAGTTTTTAGCAGTAAATAAACTGATTTAACAGCTATAGTGGGTAGCCGTTGCCTAATCAAGTGAACCACTATCAATCAGCGCACCGATCCCATCTGCTGCTCCAAAAGAGCTATTATTTAACAGCAGAGTTAGGATGCAAATCCTTGCTTTCGTTGTTTATTTGATATGGTTAAAGTACCCACCAAACCAAAAGACGAACAGCATACGAGCCCTGTTTGGTGCACCCAATGGATGAGGTATGAAGCTTTTCTACTATCGCCGTCGTGACGGTCAGCCAAACTTTGGTGATGAACTCAATACCTGGCTGTGGCCCCAGCTGTTACCGGACTTCTTTGATAGCGATGAATCCACCCAATTTGTTGGTACAGGTACACTCCTCAACCATCGTCTACTAGAACGAACAGCCACTGCCCAGCACCTAATTATTTTTAGTAGTGGCGCTGGCTATGAGCAACCGCTGTCACAGATTCCGGCGCACTGGCACATTGTTTGTGTACGGGGACCGCTGTCGGCTAAACGCTTAAAGCTACCCCGTGAGAGGGCGATTACCGACGGTGGTCTTCTCGTTCGTCGCTGTTTTAGACCGACCGGAGCAAAAAAGTGCTCCCACGCCTTTATGCCCCACATTCACCATGCCAGCTTTGCAGATGTCGCCTGGAAGACACTGTGTAATGAAGTGGGTATTAATTATATTGATCCTCGCTGGCCCATAGAGCAGATTTTGCAAGCCATCAGTGAGACAGATATTTTACTGGCTGAAGCGATGCATGGTGCAATTGTGGCCGATGCCCTGAGAACGGCTTGGATTCCTGTTGTGACCAGTCCTAGAATTCTGAGCTTTAAATGGCAAGACTGGTGTGCTTCCATTGGGGTGCCATACCGACCTTGGATACTGTTGCCGCTGCCAGACTATCCAACCTATGCTAGAGGGCTGCGATCATCGCTCCAAGCAGGGTGGCTGTGGGCTCAATGGAGCCAGCAGACCCTGGTACATCAACCCACGGCGTGGAACCCGTCCGACAGCATGGCGAGCCTGCTGAGACACGGACAGCCTATTTTGAGTAAAAACAGCACCTTAGATCGACTGACCACGCAGCTAGAAGATTTATTAAGCTCCCTAAAAAAGTCTGTTGCTTACTAAACAGCAAGCCTTGCGGGGAATTTTATGGGATTTCACGGTTGCAAAATCAACATAATCCGATTTTGCTTCGCTAGACTGGGCAAAGCAGGATTTAATTTCTTTAAATATGTCGCTGAGCGCTGTTCCCAATTTGATTCGCCACAGACAGGGAATGCCTGTCATCGTATTGTTAGCCCTGGGGCTTATGACCACTCCGGCTAAAGCTGCCACCCTTGTTTTAGAAAATTTGGGGTTTACTGAGGTTGCCGGTGACTTTGTTATTACAGGGGGCGAAGTAGGTACAGATACGTTAAGAATCTTTCAGGATGTGACCGGGCCGAATATAGACCTGTTTACCTCGGTTCAGGGACTACGAAGCTCAGGCTTTATCGGATTTAGGCTTGAATCCGTGCTAACGAACCGTACTGATACGCCCTGGGTTTTCTTTGACCATGAACTCCAAGAACAGGTTGGGGTTGCTAGCCCCGAAGAGGATGGCCTGTCATTTGCCCAGCAGTTTGATTCTGTCAGGCCAACGTCAAACATATTTTCGACCGTTGATGAAGTGACGGATGTACGAGACTTTGTAAATTTTTCGGGGGGTGTGGTCAATCCAAATCAGACCGTTACCTTTCGGTATTTTATTCTGGACAATGATCCAAACGACTTGTTTTTTCTAAGACAGCGCCCTAACTTTGCTCCTGGTGGTGTCGGTGTGGTGTCGGTACCGCCAGAGCCGCCAGAGCCGCCAACCCCGCCGGTTGTAGCACCGCCAGCACCGCCAGCACCGCCAGCACCCGCCGTCACCCCGCCAGCTCCACCGGTCGTTGTTCCGGACCCGGTTGTATCGCCAGTACCCGTCACCCAGGTCCCAGAGCCGGGAATGGCTTTGGGACTGTTGGGTCTAGCTGGTTGGGGGCTGTGGCGACGGCGAGTCTTGTAAGTTGTTAGCCTATGGGCTTTTCTTTTAACAATAATCGCCCTATCCACCCTGACCAGGATATGCCTAGCAGCAACACAGCTATCGCCATTGGTGGCACTAGACTAGGCACTCCCATGGCTAAGCTGAGATAACATACCGGTTTTGCGAATGACCAACTTCCTCATGCACTTGAGAAGTTGGTCATTCGCGGCACGGGCTGCTCAGGGCTTTCCTCCCCGAACCCCTCCTGATGTTGGGGCCTAGACTCCCCTTCCGAAAATAACTAAGCTGACCCAACTAGGCAAATTGGGGTTTCCCCGAAAGGAGGATGTCGCTCATTGCAATGATTCAGGTGTGGTGGAGGTTACGGTGAGGTCAAAGCATACATTGCTGCACCTAACCATGAGCTTGTTTCCTAACGGCTCCTTAACCCACCTGAGCTAGCAGTAAGCAACATTGTCGCCTTTAGCTCTTATCTCGCTGGTCGCGGTTATAGGTAACCACTTCATGAAGAGTCACTCTGCCATCTCCATTTAAATCACCTCTGCTATCGGTTAGGCTAATCTGTTGTGCATTTGCAACACCAACAAGTGCGCCTGTGGACATCAAAACAGTTAATGCGGATAATAAAAAGCGTTTCATTTCAAAAACCTCAGTTCAGGCGATAATCACTGGGTGATTACCTCTTACATCTTCAAGATAGGGAGGTCTTCTGAGACATTACGCACGATGAGTTAAGATCCAGCTGAGAGTTAGATAAACAGAATTAATCTTCGCAAGAGAATATAAAAACTGTCCTGATTTCCTCGGAGGCTGGCGTACCGGACTGTTAGCAACTGTTACGGAATTTGTTAGGCTAGCTAAACATCTGCTGCCCATAACTAATCCGTGTCAAACTCAGCACGCCTTTGGAAAACAAGTCTGCCAGGTATCGAACTTTTTGAAGCGCAGCTGCACAGCCATCGATTTGGCAAACACTTTCATAGGGCCTACACCATCGGCCTCAATGAGAGCGGTCAAGGCTGCTGTCAGCACCATGGCGAAAATCATTTCCACAGTCCCGGCAGCTTTAATCTGATCAACCCAGGCGACATTCACACAGGACAGGTGGCTTCTCCAAACGGGTGGGGCTTTCGCAATTTTTATATTGAGCCGCCGCTCGTCGAACAGGTATTGACACAGCTAGACTGGCCAGGCCAGGGGGTTCCCTACTTCAAAGCCCCCATTCTCAAAGCAGCCTACCTACGACCCATCTTTTATAATCTTTTTTATGCCCTAATGACACCGGCCACACCCCAACTAACACAACAGTCGTTGCTGTTAGAGCTGCTGTCAAAGCTGTTCAAGCTAAATGCAGAAAACTCCTTTGACATCAGACCCGCCAAACCAGAATCCAAGGCTGTTGCTTCTGTCCGGGCCTATCTCGAAGCTTATTACACCCAAAATGTATCCCTCGATGAGCTGGCCCAGCTGGTCAACCTCAGCCCCTATTATTTGATTCGTTGTTTTCGTCAGCAGGTGGGCTGTGCGCCCCACCAGTATCAGCGCCACTGGCAACTGATGCAGGCAAAGCAGGCCCTACAAACTGGGGGAGAATCCCTAGCTGCGATCGCAGCTACCCACGGCTTCTACGACCAAAGCCACTTTAACCGCGCTTTTAAGCAAACCTACGGCGTCACCCCCGGCCAGTACCAAAAGGGCAATTTTATCCAATACGGCTGAGGGCAGGTTTCCCCAGACTGAAAGTCAGTATCTGGGGGCCGCCATGACGTTTTTCAAAGACTTTTCGCTTTCCGCTGCGATCGCAGGCTTTGTCTCGGTGCTGGTGGGTTTTACCGGTGCTGGTGTGATTGTGTTTCAAGCCGCCCAAACCATGGGCGCATCGCCCACCGAAATTGGCTCCTGGCTGTGGGCCCTGGGCTGGGGTATGGGGCTGACGGGCATTGCCCTATCCCTGCGCTACCGGGTCCCCGTTGTCATGGCCTGGTCCACCCCCGGGGCGGCCATGCTGGTGACTACCACCGCCGATGTCACCCTGGCAGAGGCCACCGGCGCCTTTATGGTCTGTGCCGGGCTGATTGTCCTATTTGGTGTGACCGGCTGGTTTGAGCAGCTGATGGATCGGCTGCCCCTTTCCCTGGCATCAGCCATGCTGGCTGGGGTGCTACTGCAGTTTGGCCTAAATGTCTTTACAGTCATGCAAACTCAGTTTGTCATGGTGTTTGCCATGTTTGGTCTGTACCTGATTATGCGGCGAGTGTCTCCCCGCTACACGGTGATTGCCGCATTAACCCTAGGAATTTTACTGGCCGGAGCCCAGGGACTCCTGCAGATGGACACCGTACAGCTGCAGTGGGCCACCCCCGTATGGATCACCCCCACGTTTTCGATTAATGGACTGGTGGGGATTGCTTTACCGTTATTTATTGTCACCATGACATCGCAAAACGTGCCGGGTGTGGCTACGATCCGGGCCTTTGGCTATCGGGTACCCACCTCGCCACTGATCACCTGGAGCGGGGTGGCATCCCTGGTGCTGGCTCCCTTTGGCGCATTTGCCATCAACCTGGCAGCGATTACCGCCGCTATTTCCATGGGGCGCGAAGCCCATGAGGAGCCCGACAGACGGTACGTGGCAGCGGTGATGTCAGGGGTGTTTTATATCGTGGTAGGGCTGTTTGGGGCGACGGTGGTGGGGCTATTTTCGGCACTGCCCCAAGAACTGGTGGCTGCGATCGCAGGTCTTGCCCTGCTCGGCACCATCGGCAAAGGTCTAGTCACCGCCCTCGCCCAGGAAAAAGAACGCGAACCGGCGCTGATCACGTTTCTAGTTACCGCATCAGGGGTCAGTTTACTCGGGATTGGTTCAGCATTTTGGGGGCTGCTGGCCGGTTTGTTGGCAACGCTAACTGCCCAGGCCGCCGCTTGGTACATTCCCAGCAATGATATAGCCAACCGATGAATGCATTCGCCGAGCCGCTGCAATCTCAAGATTTTAGCGATCGCTAATGGTGTTAACTATGGACACAGGGCTATAAATATAGGTCAATCGCCACCACAGCAGGACTGTTCATGACCATTCGGAATATTTGCCCCAGTGACTATCAACCCATCATTAGTGTGCTTAACCATTGGTGGGGAGGCCGACCCATGAGCAATATGCTTCCCAAGCTATTTTTTGTTCACTTCTGTGGGACAAGTTTCATCATGGAAACCAATGACCATATTCTTGGGTTTTTAATCGGATTTTGCTCCCAAACATATCCCAAGCAAGCCTACATCCACTTTGCTGGGGTCAACCCTACCTATAGAAAACAAGGCGTTGGCCGCACTCTATACGAAACTTTTTTTGAAACTGTTCAACGGTTGAACTGTGACCAGGTACGATGTGTAACCGCCCCCATCAATCAGCAGTCGATTGACTATCATCTGGCCATGGGATTTAAAGCTGACCCAGGTGATAGCCAATTAAATGACATACCGTACACTAGCGACTATGACGGCACAGGCGAAGATCGTGTGTTGTTCGTCAAACAGCTAATAACTTCCAAGCATTCTGCTACAGACACAGCAAACAGCTAAAGCATCCCACCTACACATGTTGCTGTGGCTCCTACCTGTCCCCCTTACCCCTTTCCCAACTGACACCAGACAACACTAACGCCACAAATACAGCAGGGCAAACAAAATAATCCAAATCACATCAACAAAGTGCCAGTAAAGCTCGGTGGCCTCAATGCCAAAGTGATGCTCATGGGAATAGTGGGTCGCCTTGCGAGAACGAAACAACACCGCCAGCATCATCAGAAGACCAAACAGCACGTGCAAACCGTGAAACCCGGTGAGCACATAAAACGTGCTAGCAAAAATATTGCTGGTCAGACCAAACTCCAGGTGGGTGTACTCATAGATTTGCCCCCCCAGGAAAATCGCCCCCATGGCGGCCGTAATGGCAAACCACATGCGCATTTTACCGATGTCATCCTGTTTGATAGCCGTATCGGCGTTGTGAATGACAAAACTGCTAGAAATCAAAATGATCGTGTTGATCCCCGGCAGCAGCAGCTCTAGCCCCTCTGTCCCCTCCGGCGGCCAGGCCGGTGCCATCAGTCGAAAGCTAAGGTAGGCAATAAACAACCCGAGAAAAATCATACTCTCGGCACAGAGGAAAACAAGCACCCCAAACATGCGCAGGTCGGGGTGTTCTTCATGCCCCTGCTCAACATGGGAAACGGCAATCGTATCGGACTGATCAACGGCGGAGCTTTGCATAGGAGAAAAGTAAAAAGAGAAAAATCTGTTGGGCTAAATCTTTTCTACAATCATCCCCTCCCAGGAGGGGATAGGTTACTGCCTAGTGAGCATGGGCCGCCACCGCAGCAATGGCTTCTTCGTAAATCTCGGGATCGTCCTTGGTGGGAATATAGCCCAGACCGTAGTCATAGGGCCCCGTCTTAATCACGGGCACCCCTTCAAAGTTTTCATGGGCGGGGGGCGACAGGGTTTGCCACTCCAGGGTCAGGGCGCGCCAGGGATTGGTGGGGGCCTTTTGACCCCAGCGCCAGCTCCAGATGGCGTTGATGATAAAGGGCACCGTGGAAACCGCCATCAGATAGGCGCCGATGGTGGCCACCACATTCAAGTCGGTAAACTGGGGGTCGTAAAGGGCAATGCGACGGTTCATCCCCTGGAGACCCAGCTGGTGCATGGGCATAAAGGTGAGATTCATGCCCACAAAGGTGAGTACAAAGTGCACCTTGCCCCAAAATTCATTGAGCATTCGCCCGGTCATTTTGGGGAACCAGTGGTAAAGGGCCATATAGATGCCAAAAATAGAGGCCCCAAACAGCACGTAGTGGAAGTGGGCCACCACAAAGTAGGTATCGTGGACGTGGATGTCAAAGGGTACCGCTGCTAGCATGACGCCGCTGATACCGCCGATGACAAAGATGGCGATAAACCCAATGGCAAACAACATGGCGCTGGTGTAGGCGATCTTGCCGCGCCAGAGGGTGGCGGTCCAGCCAAAGACCTTGATCCCGGTGGGAACGGCAATGGCCATGGTGGTGATCATAAAGAACATCCGCAACCAGGGGGGGGTGCCGCTGGTAAACATGTGGTGCGCCCACACAATTAGCCCCAAAAAGCTAATTACCAGGCTGGAGTAGGCAATGGCCCGATAGCCAAAGATGGGTTTGCGGGCGTGGACCGGCAGCACGTCGGAAATTGCCCCAAACAGCGGCAGCACAAAAATATACACCGCCGGGTGGGAGTAAAACCAAAACATGTGCTGATAGACCACCGGATCGCCGCCGCCCGTGGG
>JBCDJC010000129.1:0-14249 GCA_038748225.1 Cyanobacteria bacterium P01_H01_bin.26
GCCTGGGCCTGGGCCACATCGGTTTCGATGCGGCTGCTGACGTCGCAGTGGTCGGCGCAGGCTTCGATGGTATTGGGGGGTAGGGTATTGACGGTGTCGGGGCCGATCAGCCCATCGACATACATGACATCGCTGTAGGCGGGGTTTTTGGTGCTGGTGCTAGCCCACAGCAGCCGCTGTACCTGGGCACCGTTGGCGGCCAGGGTTTGCCAGCGATCGCTCTGGGTGATCTTTTTGTACTCCTGGTAGGCCAGCTTGGCGTTTGCGATCGCAACCTTACCCTTGATCCCGGCGATTTTCTCCCGCTGGCTGACATCCGCATCGGCCATGAGCCCGTCGAGGGTATCATCCACTTTGCTATCGATCCGGCTCAAAAAGAAACTAGCCACCGAGGCCATGGAACTAATGTCGTTACCATCGGCCAACCGTCCTTCCAACCCTCGAATGTAGGCCCAGGCTGTGTCCACATAGCTCTGGAGGGAAAACAGCAGGGTAACGTTGACATTAATGCCGTCGCGAATGGTTTGCTCGACGGCCTTGAGACCCGCCGGCGTACCGGGAATTTTAATCATCAGGTTGGGACGGTTGATGGCGGCCGCATAGCGACGGGCCTCGGCCAGGGTGGTATCGGCGTCGTGGGCCAGGTTGGGCGGCACCTCCAGGCTGACATAGCCATCTAGACCGTTGGATGAGTCGTAAATGGGTTGGAGCACATCGCAGGCGCGACGAATATCGTCAAACACCAGCGATTCGTAGATCTGCTCAACGGATTTACCCGCGCGCACCCCGGCCTCAATATCCTGATCGTAGATCTGATTGCCTGCGATCGCCTTTTCAAAGATGGCCGGGTTAGAGGTGATCCCATGGACATCTCGACTGTCGATTAGCTCCCTCAGCTCGCCCGAGGCTAGCAAATCACGGCTGAGATTATCCATCCAAACACTTTGACCGTAGTCTTTTAAGTGCAAAATTGGGCTATCACTTACCATCGTCATAGGTGAGTATCCTGTGTAGTATTTTGTCTGTTTGTGTGTATCCACAGAGAAATCTTTTGCCAGAGGGAGTGACGATCGGTGTTAACCCGTTGTTGCCACCTCTACCTCTCGCTCTCGAAACCGATCTTGAATAAACGATTCCACCAGGGCCACATCCTCGGTGCTGCCCAGTATCAGGGGCGTACGCATGTGTAGCCGATCCGGGAGCACATCTAAAATCGCCTGGGTTCCCGTCGTCGCCCGGCCGCCCGCCTGCTCGGCCAAAAAGGCCAGCGGCGCCGATTCATACAGCAAACGCAGTTTTCCATCGGGATTTTTCACCGTACCCGGATATAAAAACACGCCGCCCTGCATCAAAATGCGATGAAAGTCTCCCACCAGGGCACCGCTGTAGCGAGCCGAATAGCCCTCGTGGCGGTGGACATACCGGGTATAGTCTCGGATTGAGTCGTCCCACTGCCAAAAGTTACCTTCATTGACGCTGTAAACAGGGCCGTGGCTGGGGATCTTAATATTCTCATCAAATAAGATAAACTCTCCCAGGCTGGGATCAAGGGTAAACGCATGGACCCCCGTTCCCAGGGTATAAACCAGTACCGTACTGGGACCGTAGAGAATATAGCCCGCCGCCATCTGGTCGCGGCCAGAAGATAGCAAATCTTCCCCCGTTTGGGCTTCGTCATTGCCCTTTTGCTGGCGAATGGCAAAGATTGAACCCACATTGAGGTTGATATCGACATTTGACGATCCGTCGATGGGATCGTACAGCAGCGTATAGCGGCCAATGGGGCAGTTTTCAGGGATATAAAAGGGATCGTCCATCTCCTCAGAGGCCAGACGACATACCAAACCGCTTTGCTTAAAGACCGAAATAAAGACGTCGTTGGCATAGACGTCCATTTTTTTAACCGATTCCCCCTGAACATTTTCACGTCCGGTAAACCCGAGGGCATCTTCAACCAACCCCGCCCGCGACAGACGGCGGGCAATCAGCTTACCGGCCAGGGCAATGCGAGACATCAACGCGCTCAGGTCTTGGGCCTCTGGGCCAAAGCTCTGCAGCTGCTGCAACACGTGGCGTGACAGCGTCATTGAGTCGCGATCTAACGTAGCTTCGTGGGAGGGTTGATACGTGTCAACCATAGAACCTCCATTCCCTATATGTTGGGTGAGCGGGTACGACACCCGACGGTGACAGGGGAGACATCTACCCATGGGGGCCTTGGGCCTGGTTTGACCGCTTAACCCCTATATTTAGATACCTCTATTGCCATGTTAGAAACCCGATCTTGGAAATGAAGGAAACTTTTAGATCAGCTATAGAAACATTCCTAGTTCGGTAGTCTAAGGCACCCGTCGGTACGGATACCATTAGGCCCCAACATCATGAGAACCCACTGAGTATTCACCCACGTCGGGTTGAAAACCCAACGCTAATCGAGCGCTGTCCACTAAAGGGACAATGCTGGCTATAAGCTTCTGGACACCGAGCTTTCAGCTATCCCCCAACCCCCTTTAGGGGGTTTTGACTCAATTAGCCCTGTCACTTTCAGTGCAGGGTGGGCTAACGCCGCCTCTAAAGGGTCAAGGACTGGGGATTGTTTTCAATCAGGTCGGCTAGGTCCTTGAGGAAGGCAGCACCGTCAGCACCGTAGATGATGCGATGGTCGCAGGTAATATTGACGGTCATCTGCTTTTTGACGCCGATCATACCGTTGCTATCGGCAACGACGGTGGGTCGCGCTCCGCCAATGGCCAAGATTGAGCCGGTACCGGGGGGTAAAATCGCATCAAAGCTATCTACACCAAACATGCCCAGGTTGGACAGGGTAAAGGTGCCGGTGGTGTATTCCTCGGGCTGCAGCTGTTTGCTGCGGGAGCGGGCCACCAAATCTTTCCAGGTGCGCGATAGGGAATAAATATCCATTTGGTCAGCGCCGCGCAGCACCGGGGTAATTAGACCGCCATCGGGCATGGCGACGGCAACGGCAATGTTGATGCTGCCATTGTGCTGGATGCCGGCGTCGGTGTAGCTGGCGTTGACGATGGGGTGTTTGGTGAGGGTGACGGCGACGGCCTTGGCCAGCAGACCGGTCATGGTCACCCCCTTGGGTTTGATCTGCTTGTAGAGGGCGTCGAGGGCGTCGGTGGTGATCACATAGCTAACGCGGAAGACGGGGACGCTCAGGCTGGCGTTCATGTTGCGCACAACGGCCTGCTGCATCGTGTTAAACGCGCTTACCTGACCGGGAACCGGCGGTGGAGCGGCGGGAGCCGCCGGGATTGCGGCGGGGGCGGGCGCTGCGGGAGCGACGGTCGAGATAGCAGGGGCATCGGGGGCAGCGGGGGCAGCAGGGGCGGCGACAGCGGCGGACGGTTGACCAGCGGCCTTTTCCACATCCTGGGCGACGATGCGACCGTGGGGGCCAGAGCCCACCAGGGTTTGGATGTCCACCTTAAATTGTTTGGCCAGCTTTTTGGCACGGGGGGAGGCGATCAGGCGACCGCTGGGGGCAGACACGCTGCCATTTTGGGCAGCGGCGGCGGCGGCGGGCTCGGGCTCTGGGGGCGGGGCGGCTGCTGCAGCCGGGGCCATGGCTGCAGCGGCGGCGGCACCCTGCTGTTTGGCCGCGTCGATTTCGGCTTCTGTTTCAGCTAGGAGTGCGATCGCACTTCCCACCGGGGCCACATCGCCCGCCGCGACGACAATGGTGGCCAGATACCCCTCATAGAACGATTCCACGTCCATGTCGGCCTTGTCAGATTCAACAATGACAACAGTTTCGCCCTTTTCTACCTTGTCACCGGGCGTCTTTGTCCAAGAAACAATTTTTCCCTCAGTCATCGTTGAGCTAAGGGCAGGCATAAACACTTCACGAATCATGGGGGAGTTCCGGGGCGGGTAAACAACAGAGACGATAACGAGACCTAGGGACGCGCCAGCATCTTATTCTAAAAGACTTTGTGCCATTGATTAAACGGGGGCTAAAAAGCCAACTAGAATTGACGATGGGCTGTTTGCGGGTGTTCCCCCACAGAAACATCTAAATGGGCTTTTACAGCTCGCCACGAATTTCTTCGATGACGCCGTCCCGCAGAAGCACTTCTACCTGCATTTTTTTGACCAGGTTATCGCCGGTGGCAACCTTAAAAAAGCTATCAATCTGGCCCTGGCTCACTTCCTTATTAAGTTCTAAGGTCTGAACCTGCTGCAGCTGATTTAGAACCTGATTTTTTTGCTGGAGCAGCTTGTTTTTGTCTTCACTCAGCTTGTTTTGGACAGTGGCCATCTGTTTTTCACTGGTGTCGCCAGCATCCTGTTTTTGCAGTTCGCTCACCATCCGCTGCCCCTGCATTTCAAGCTGCTGCAGCCGGGTATCAATGCCGTTGATCTGCTTTTGTAGCTGGTTTTGGGCTTCTTCTTTCCAGAGGGGAGTGACGACGGCTTTAACGTTGATAACTCGCTTGAGGAGCAGTTGGGATTGGGAAGCGTCCATACGGCTAGAGGGTAATTAGGTTGACTGTTTGTTAATGCCACTTGGTATATTACCCTCTCTAGTCAAAAAGAGGGGGGTTGCCGGGATGCCCGATGCGCTGATCCCGGCTGCCTGGGATGCCCTACTGGGCAAATAGCCCGTCAATGGTGTCCTGATAGTTTTGGGTGACCACCGGACGCTTGATTTTCATCGTTTGGGTGAGCATGCCGTTTTCCATGGAAAACGGCTCGTTTAGCAGGGTAAAGGGCCCGATGCGTTCGTCGGGGCGGTAGCCGGGGCGGGCTTTGACTTCGCGGGTGAGTTCTTGCTTAAACAGGGTTTGAACCTTGGGGTCGTCCAGGGATGCGGCGGGGTTGGCCTCGTTGAGGGTAATGCCTTGGCTAGAGGCCCACTGGCTGAGGGCTTCCAGGTTAGGAACGATCAGGGCACCGAGGACCTTTTGATCCTGGCCGACAAGCATAATTTGGTCGACGTACTTGCTGCGGGCGCAGGCGTTTTCGATGGGCTGGGGTTCAATGTTTTCGCCGCTGGTGAGGACGATAGTGTCCTTGGCTCGACCGGTGATAATCAGGTCGCCGTTGGCGGTGATTTTGCCCAGGTCGCCGGTGTCAAACCAGCCGTCGGGGTCAATGGCCTTGGCGGTGGCGTCGGGGTTTTTGTAATAGCCCCGCATCACCTGGGGTCCCCGAATCAGGACCAGCCCCTGGGTGCCCTGGGGCACATCCTGACGGCTGTCGAGGTTAACAATGCGGGTTTCGGTACCGGGCAGGGGCTGGCCGTCGGCACCGCGCAGGTTTTGCCAGGGGCGACGTACGTGGGTAATGGGGGAGGTTTCGGTCAGACCGTAGCCGCCGAGGATATCCACACCGATGATTTCGTAGAAGTCTTCAAGATGGTCGGCGATGGAGCCGCCGCCGCTAACCAGAAAGCCCACTTCCCCCCCGGTGGCTTCGCGCACTTTTTTGTAAACCATGGTGTCCCCCAGCTGGTGAACGGGCCAGAGCACGGCACACTGAGCGCTGGCCATGGCGCGGTCAAAGGCGCTGGGGCTGTGGTCCAGGCTAAGGTTGTCGGCAATGCGTCTAGCGGTAATGTAGCGCTGGCTCTGGTGTAAGAAAAAGTTGATCAGCTTTTGTTTGCTGTCAGGCTGCTCGCGAAACTGTTTTTGTACCCCTTCGTAGATGGACTCCCAAAGCCGGGGCACGCCTACCATATAGTTGGGCTGATAGGCTTTGAAGTCTTTTTTAACGTTGCGAATATTGGTGTAAATCTGGTGAACGCCCTGGGCCAGGGTGAAGTATTCAAAGGAGCGCTCATAGCAGTGCCAGATGGGCAATATGCTCATCACTTTAGACCCTGGCTTGGTGTGGACCACGCTGCAGGCCCCGGCCACCTGGGAGAGCAAATTGGCCTGGGTGAGCATGACGCCTTTGGGTCTGCCGGAGGTGCCGGAGGTGTACATCAGGGTGGCGAGATCGGCGCGATCCCACTCCACCTTAGTTACCTCTAAACCAGCTCCTAGCTCCATCAGCTGGTTAAAGTTGAGCAGCCTAGCCCCCGTGTCTAGCTGGGGTGTCTCATCCGAGAGCAGCACAATAAACCGCAGTCCTTTATCCCCCAAATGACTGGCCAGCTTGGTTAGGGTGGCCTGGTCCTGTACAACCATGGCCACCGCGTCGCTGTTCTCTAAAATGTATGCCAGCTCGTCTTTGTCCGCCTGGGACCCGCGCACCGCATCCACTGCCCCGGCGGTCATGATCCCCTGATCCGCCACCATCCAGCGGGGCTGATTGTCTGAAAATAGGGCAATTTTGTCCTGGGGCTGGATGCCCAGGCTTTGCAAACCGGCGGCAAACTGATTGATTTGCTGGGCTAGCTGACCATAGGTGAGGGTGAGGGGCGGCGTTCCGTGGGGATCGTCCAGGGCGACCCGGCTGGGAAACCGCTCTGCTACAATCGGCCAAATCTCGGCTATAGATTGCACATGACTGTAGTCAATCGCCTCGGCAAGGTTTTGTTTTTCCTGGGGGGCAAGGGTAGCGGCAGTCATAATAAATTTATTTTTTAAGAGCCTACTTAATGTGGATTTTATAGTTTCCCTGGTAAACTCCGCACCTGTGCCCCTACCTAGGCCAGTCCGTTAACCGTCAAATCGAGCCGCTGCTCATGGCATGGCCCCATTATCAGAGTTAAGTTAGGTAACGAAACCTGTGTAGCCCGTTCCTGAGACTATGCGTCCATTATTTTCCGGTCCGCTGACGGTGGAGTTGGTGGAAATTCCGATTCGGGATTTACCTAAACGGCTCCAGGGTACGGTCATTGTCCAACTGTCGGATTTTCACTACGACGGCGAGCGGCTATCGGAGCGGATGCTGCGGGATGCGATCGCAACCATCCCCACCCTCTCCCCCGACCTGGTGGTCTTTACCGGCGACTTTATCACCCATAAGCCTGGTCCTATCTATACCCTGGCCCCCCAGCTTCGCCCCATCGCCGAGGCATACCCCACCTATGCCATCCTCGGCAACCACGACAACTACTGGCCCCTGGCCCGCCCCACGGTGACCGCCGCCCTCAGCCAGGCCAGCATCACCGTCCTGTGGAATCAAATCGCCTATCCCTTGGGTCAGGACCTGGCCCTGGTGGGTCTTGCCGACTATTACCACCCGGACTTTACCCCCAAGGTGCTAGACCAGCTGCCCGCCAGCCTGCCGCGCATTGTCCTATCCCACAACCCCGACACCGCCGAGCACATGGTCCCCTGGCGGGTGGATCTACAGCTTTCAGGCCATACCCACGGCGGCCAGATTGTCATCCCCGGCATTGGCAACATGGCCCAGCGCTGGTTTGAGCTCCGCAGACGATTTCCTAAAAGAATACGCAAAAGCAAACTGCCCTACGTTAGCGAACGCTGTGCCAGCGTAGTCACCCACTGGGAATGGGCCATGGGTCTGCATCAGGTGGGTGAAAATACGCTCTACGTCAATCGCGGTTTGGGCACCTACGCCCCGGGGCGTCTATTTTGCAATCCAGAGATTACAGCGATTACGCTGGTGGGTGCTAGTTAAAGAACCCCTACATTCTCGTTACCAGTGTCCCGTTTATTCAAGAACTCCTCTATTCTAGGGAGAACGTTTTCTTGAAGCTGCGGGTCCATGCACAATTTTTTGCCGATCACCTATTTTGAGGGTCAGTTTTGTCCCTTTGAGGATGCCAAAATTTCCATTGCTACCCATGCGTTGCACTATGGGACCGGAGCCTTTGGCGGTTTGCGGGGCATTCCCGATCCTCAAACTGAAAACCGGGTCTTGCTGTTTCGGTTAGATCGCCACTGTGCGCGGCTCAGCTCAAGCGCCCGCCTGCTAAATTTTGATTTGCCCGCGGACAAAATTCAGCATGTGATTACGGAGTTTGTCCAGAAAAACAGTCCAAAAACGTCCTTTTATATTCGTCCTTTTGTGTACACTTCGGATCTGGGTATTGCCCCCCGGTTGCACAATGTCAAAAAAGACTTTTTTGTCTATGGCTTAGAGCTAGGGGATTATCTCTCCCCTGAGGGTGTCACCTGTCGCATTAGTTCCTGGTATCGCCAGGAAGATCGCAGTTTGCCGCTGCGGGGTAAGATCAGCGGTGCCTATATCACCTCATCCCTGGCCAAGACCGAAGCCGTAGAAGCCGGGTTTGATGAAGCGATTTTGATGAACTCCCAGGGCAAAGTGAGTGAAGCCTCGGGGATGAATATTTTTATCGTGCGGAATAACAAATTAATCGCCCCTGGGTTTGAGCAGGATATTTTGGAAGGTATTACCCGCGATAGCGTACTACAAGTGGCTCGGGATTTGGGGATTGATGTGGTAGAGCGACCGGTGGATAAGTCGGAGCTGCTGATTGCGGATGAGGTATTTTTGAGTGGGACGGCGGCGAAGGTAACACCGGTACGCCAGGTGGAGAACTATACGCTGTCGACGGTGCGGCCCGTGACGGATCAGATCCGCGACAAGCTGACGGCCATTACGGAAGGGCGGGATGAAAAGTATAAGGACTGGGTGTATGGGATTGATTTGGGATAGGTAGGCGGAAGCTCCTCATGCCTCTGGTCTGAACGATTTGCCAGAGCCACCACAAAACCAGTGTCTGCAATTACGCTTTCCATGAAAAGCCTGAAGCGAAATTAATGTCTTTGGTTAGGATTTCTTTGGATTTGGTTGCCAGGTCTGGTGTGCCAGCAAATAGACCGATAATTGGATCATCTGCTTGGTCAGCTGTTTCATGGGCGACCGGCTGCATATTTTGGATAACAGATTGCATGAGCTGGCCAGCGAGACGTAGCTGATCGGCCAGATTGAGTTTTTGAGCTGCGTTGAAAAGCTCTTGAACTGTCATGTTTGGTTGCCCCATGGATGAGGATACACGTACATTTTAGATTTTTGTCTGAGCATGTGGCTATGCAAGCAAAGCCAGCACCTATAAGTGCCGATAAGCCATCAATGTCTCTATTCTAAAACCCATCGATTAAAACTGAAACTTCTTTGAACCCTTTCTTTTGCTGATTGATCGGTAGCTTGGACCGCGGGAACTGATGTAGCTCGTATATAGTTGGAGCTGCTGATTTAGAATGGTGTGGAAGCCTAGAAAATCACCATTTTGGCTAGTTTCCTCTGTTCTCCGTCGTCATTATTCCGTCTTTGCGGTTACCCCTAACTTTCATAAGTGCCACTGAGCTATGCCGAGGGTAGATGGTGCTCGTTAATAAACTTTTTCGCTGCTTCTAATGACTCAAATTCTTTGGGATATCGCTCCCTTAAGGCAGCAGGTAGGCGCTCTCGATCGCGATCTTGATAAGTCTTTAACTCTGGTGGTAAGGTTGTACTGCAAATCAGGGGAGATGTCTTTCCCTGAAGTTGTTGACTGGTTAAATTCTGAACTACATGTAATTTAGCGTTCAGTAAGATAGTAGTGGATAGGTTGACTCTGGATAGGTCAGCGTTAGATAGGTCAGCGTTAGATAGGTCAGCGTTAGATAGGTCAACGTTAGATAGGTTGGCGCTAGATAGGTCAGCGTTAGATAGGTCAGCGTTAGATAGGTCAGCGTTGGAGAGGTCAGCATGGGAAAGGTTGGCGTTGGAGAGGTCAGCCCGGGATAGGTTGGCACCGAAGAGTTTAGTGCTGACAAGGTTAGCGCCAGAGAGGTTAGCTCTTGAGAGGTCGGCTCTTGAGAGGTTAGTTCTGTAGAGGTCGGCGCTGGAGAGATTAGCTTTTGAGATATTGGCTCTGGAAAGGTTAGCTCTTGAGATATTAGCTCTGGAAAGGTTAGCTTTTGAGAGGTTGGCGCTAGAAAGGTTAGCGCTGGAAAGGTTAGTGCTGGAAAGGTTAGCGTTGGAAAGGTTAGCGCTGTCGAAGTAGGCTCTATCAAGGTTGGCTCTGGAAAGGTTAGCTTTTGAGAGGTTAGCGCTATCAAAGTAGACTCTGTCGAGGTTGGCATTTTGGAGGTTGGCGCTGTGGAGGTTGGCACTATTGAGGTTAACGTTAGAAAGGTTAGCGTTGGAAAGACTGGCACTGCTGAGGTTGGTGCTGGAGAGGTTAGCCTTGGAAAGGCTAGTGCTGTTGAGGTTAGCGCTGGAGAGGTCGGCTTTGTAGAGGTTAGTGCTGTTGAGATTAGCGCTGGAGAGGTTAGCGCTGGAGAGGTTAGCGCTGGAGAGGTTAGCGCTGGAGAGGTTCGTTTTAACTAGATGAGGTCCGACTACTTGAGTAAATGTGCCTAACTCTAAAGAATCTGTATAGTGAATAATTTTAAGTAACCTGAACTCGTCAAACTGTGCTGCTTTAGGCTCTCCACAGGGGTAAAACAAAATCTCAGGTTTAGCTTTATCATATGATACTTCAGGGTAATCTTCAGATTGAGCAGTGGCATGAAGCCTAAACAGAACAGTAAGAACATTTAAACCTACAAATATATCAACCTGCCTGAGTCCAATAGATATGTTCTGTTTCTTGAGCTGTTGAAACTTTTTCTGAGGTAAGTTTTCTGTAGAATCTTGATCAAGAAAATCTCCATCATACCAGCGTTTGTAAAATGTATGTAGCCGCTGAAATAACCTGACTCGGTTAATCTCACTTTCGTCCAGTAGCTCAAGCACATACTCGACAATCTCTATATCAAGACCCCCAAATCCTAGCAGATCATAGATTTGGTCATGAACCGTTTGTTCATCTAGCCGATCTCGTTTCCTTCGGTCTATCTCGGTCCAGGCTTCAAATGCAGCCATTAACCGTTCTGCAAACAAGTATTCGCCAAAGCTCTTATGAGCAAACTCGACCGATCCTCGCTTGTCCTCTTCTCCAGGTCGCAGGTAAAACGTAGTCAGTAGATTGTTAAGCGTCTTGTCTTCTGGTTGTCCTGTCGCTTTCTGTGCCGTCTTTAAAGATCTGGCCACCCGATTAGAGCTGTCCCGAAACCGCGTTTTCAGCATAGATAGCTGAGCTGTTTCATTTCCAGACTGGACCACGCACAGAGCGGCCTCTTGCAGTACCTCTCGCAAATCTTCTGGATCGTCTAACCCAGATAGACGCTCATTTTGCTGCTGGCGCTGTTTTTCTAGTACCCAGTTTACTGACTCTCGATAGACTCTCAGTTTTGCCTGACTTTCTTGCTCAGCATCAGCAAACATCTCGCTAGTTAGTTGTTCTTCTCGATGTAATCGTGCCAGCAGGTATATCAATAGTGGTTCTCTAGCTAAGTTGTTGGCAATTTCTGTTGGACAAGCCTCTAGAAACTCACAAAATCGAGTAACTTCTTGTTGCCCAAAGATAGTTTTCCAGTTTGTTAGCCACTTCTTTTGCCGCTTGTCGTCCATGGGCTGAAGCTTTACCCGCTCTAGGTTTTTATTTTGGGTGATTCGCTGTGCCACCCCCTGTAGAGCCAGCGGCCTGCCTGTTACCAAACATTGATGATGAGTACGTTCTTGAAAATCTGAAATCTGTTGTAAAAATTCCTGTAACCCTCCGCCAGCACGTCCCTGGAGCAATAGTTCATCAAAGCCGTCTAAGATGATTAAAAAGCGAGTATTCTTGTCTTTCAGCCAGCCCTCTTTGCCAACAAATTCAACAGGCTCTAAATCAGGACAGTTTTCTAAGGTCCCTGTAAGCGTATTTTCTATCGCCCGCAGACTTCGTAAACGGATAAAAAGTGGAATGTAAGAAAACGCTAAGTTTTGGCAGACCCAAGCCGCAAACATATGACAAAACACTGACTTTCCTTGCCCTGCATTCCCCTCTACAAACATTACTTTGCGTGGACCAGTTTGTTCTAGAAGATCCCGTGCCCAATCGTGAATATTGATAGAAACTGCGTTCTCTTTTTCTTCTCCCGATTGAGTTAGTGGCTGCACATCAAGGGGGACATAGATATCGTTGAACGTAATCAGTGGGTTACTTTCATCAAAGATCTGTTCTGCAGGCAGTGTCGCAATTTTATGCTTGAGATAGGTATCAATACTGACATAGCGGTCCTGTTCCTGCTTCCCTCCTATACGGTAAAACTCTGCTAGGGGCTTCACACTATCCCCTACCTCAGCGATCGCCTGATACAAATATCGATGGGCGCCCCATGCTATTGTCTCCACCAGCCATATTCTTGTAGCTTCAATCAACTTAACCTTCTTCAACTGTTCCGTCAGTACGTCACTAAACTGTTCTGCAAGTTTTGACTCCCTAAATCGGCTAGTGACTACTTTCAGCTCGCTGGAGTTTAGCCTGTCCGCATCCAGTCGAGCAATCTGTCTTTCCATTAGCGCTCCGAGGGAAACAGTCGCTAGCTTTTCAGAGATTGCAGCATCGTTTACCTGCCCCAGCACTACTTCCAAACTTTGCACATAGGCCAGCTGTGCCACCATCACCACAGAACTTTCAAAAGTGGGTTCAGCCTTAGTCCAGTTCAGATATATCCTCAGTAGACCAATTCCCACCGACACAAACGGCAAGCCTGAAATCGCTAACTGTGTCACTGGAGAGTTCAGCGTTTCTAGAAAGGGTTCTACGTCCTTGATGTAAGGCTGGAGCTTTTTAATATTTGGTGCCTGTTCTTCCCAGGCTTCGCCCAGGTCTTTGGTAGCTGTTGCTACATCAATAGTATTTGCTGCTAGCTCTTCCCAGGGGATTTCTTTTACATCAGTATTGAGAAACTGCCAAAATCCTTTCAGACTAGCCATCAACAATTCTTGATTAGTGGGAACTGCTTAGACCATAGCTGGATTTCTAAGGTGATGGGAAGGGGGTTAATAATCTGCAACGGATTTTCTGGGGGTGGTTTACACCTTGCAGGACGGTTGTGGGGCGTTAATCCACGCCGGGTTCAAAACCCAACGCTCATTGAGGGCTGTCCACTGAAGGGACATAACGTTGGCGGTGAGGCTAGAAAATACAGGGCTTTTGGTGATCTCTGGCGGGCTGGTGTTACCTTATCAGGGGCAAATTTGGTTTTGTTGGGTTTCGTGCCTTGTTGGGTTTCGTGCCTTGTTGGGTTTCGTGCCTCAACCACAACCTACGGATGGGGGATGGGCTGGGGTTGGTTTTGTTGGATTGTGTGCCGTCATTACAACCAATGGGGGTATTGACGAAAACAACAGCTTTGTTCTATTCTCGTTTGCAGGTCGCGCGACCTAAATTCAGAGCTCAATAGATAGCGCCATCGGTAGGTGCACCAACACCATACCGATGACTACCCTTCGCAAGCTGATAACCCCAGCCTGGAAGGCTAAGGATAAGTTTAGCCTTAGCCACCCCAGTTGGTACACAACTTCGCGGGGCGGCTAACCATTGAGTTCTGGTCTTGCCCTGGCGGCTGTCTCCTTTCTGAGGCTGCCGCCGGGGTGTCAAACCCTGTAAAACCAAGGATAAAAGGACCAGAACATCATGTTTCAAGAACCCAACCAGGACGCTGGCGCGTCCAAACGCCCTCCTGCCGACAATTTTCTACCCGAGTTTCAGTTCGAGAGCGTCAACCACCAGCTCTTTGGTAGCCTCACCGCCATCCGTAACACCATTGCCCTGCTGCACAAGCTCAACTACGCCGAGCCCAACGACTGGAGCAGGCCCCTACCCACCGGACGGCCCAACGAGATGATGGCGATTCTCACCCGACGGGTGCGGGTGGATTAGCCTCTTACCTCAGGCTCCAAATTTTGGATCGAGTAGCAGACAGCATCAGCCCATGGCCATGGGCTGATGCTGTCTATGGCGAGCGGTGTTAGAACCGTTTTGCTGATGTGGGCTTTGGGCTTCGGCTCAGTCCTTGGTTATGGGCGGTGCATTACGGTGTGCACACATTTCGAACTGAGGTTCACAATCCTGCGCTACCCCCCTCAATCCCCCCTTGGCAAGGGGGGAAACTCGGGTCCTCCCCCTTGCCAAGGGGGAGTTAGAGGGGGTAACGCAGGTGTAAACGCAATTTTCGATCACTTGCGCATATACAACAGCCCCGTGAAGAGAGACCCGATATGACTAACCCGGTGAATTGTTTATTGGCAGCTTTTTTATAAACCTTCCATAAAGTTTCCATCCGCTCCCCGTAAACCTGCCTAGCCGCTCTGTGTCTACCTCCGCAGTATGCGTTATTCCTAGCATCACCCATGAAAACCGCCCTCCACTGGCTGTCCCACGCCATCTTCTGGATCTGGAACATCGCCTTTATCGGTGTCGTATACCTTTGGATGCTGCCCACGGCGGGTATGCCCATCCTAGAGGCCGCTCGCATCGGGGA
>JBCDJC010000130.1:0-14156 GCA_038748225.1 Cyanobacteria bacterium P01_H01_bin.26
GCCAACCCGCGTCTTTGGTAGCTTTTCGGCCGAGGCCTTTACCCTACCTAACCAGGGAGCCGGGGCCACACCGGAGGATGTCCTCACTGGGCGGGGCAGCATCAACCTGGACTCTGGCCCCGACAACACGGGCGACCAAAACCCCGAGCGGGTGCAGATCCAGTTCAATCCAAACCTGATGCCCGAGGGCTTTGATACACCGGCTCTGACCGTAGGCGATCAGCTAGGTGATGTCACCGGCGTGGTCGGCTATAGCTTTGGCAATTTTGAGGTCAACGTTACCGAAGAGTTTGAGATTACCCCCAGCGGTCTAGAACAGGAAGTCACGGATCTGGTGGGTGGCGATAGCGAACTGACCGTTGCCAGCTACAACGTCCTCAATCTGTCGGCGGATGGTACCGATGTTGAGCAGTTTGACCTGCTGGCGCAGCAGATTGTGAACAACCTGGCCAGTCCTGACATTGTTGCTCTGCAAGAGATTCAGGATGACAGCGGCGTGACGGATGACGGGACGGTTGATGCCACGGCTACTTTGCAGACGCTGGTGGATGCGATCGCAGCCGCTGGCGGTCCCACCTACGAGTTCTTCGACGTTACCCCTGAAAACAACACCCAGGGCGGCGTTCCCGGTGGCAACATCCGCAACGCCTATCTGTATAATCCAGAGCGCGTTGAGCTAGACTCCTTTACTTCCATCGACGAGGATGCCGCCTTTGATGGCACCCGCAATCCGTTGGTGGCTAACTTTACCTTCAACGGCAACCCGGTAACCGTGGTGAACAACCACCTGACCTCTCGCTTTGGGTCTACCCCTGTCTATGGCGGTCCCCAGCCCTTTGAGCAAGCGGGCGAAGCAGAGCGTGAGGCCCAGGCCCAAGCCCTCAATGATTTGGTGGATGACATCGTGGCCACCAATCCCGACGCCAAAGTCATCGTGCTAGGTGACCTCAACACTTTTGAATTTACCGATGACCTCAGTGAAATACTGCCCGGTACCGGCGATGAGCAAGTGCTGACCAATCTGGTGGACCAGGCCATTGCCGACGATGACGCCTATACCTTCATCTTTGATGGCAACAGCCAGGTACTCGACCACATATTCGTCACCGACTCGTTATTAGACGGCGCCGAGTTCGACATCGTCCACGTCAATAACGACTTTACCCGCGACGACAACGGCGCTCAATTTACCGAAACCGTTGTTGCTAGCGACCACGAACCGATACTAGCCAAATTTACCCTAGAAGACCCCATGGAATCCCCATTTACCTTAGAAATTCTCCATGCCGCAGACCAAGAAGCCGGTATTGCTGCCCTAGATGACGCCCCCAACTTTTCAGCTGTGCTCAACGCCCTAGAAGCTGAAGATCTCGGTGATGATGGCGAAGCTGACAATACCCTGGTGCTCTCTTCTGGAGATGCCTTTATCCCAGGTTTGGTGTACGACGCCTCCGAAGAGACCCTGGGTGCTGCGGGTCGAGCCGATATTTTGATTCAAAATGAGCTGGGTTTTGATGCCATTGCCCTGGGCAACCACGAGTTTGACAATGGCACCGAAGATCTAGCAGGGCTCATTGCCGGTGCCGAAGACGACCCGACCACACCTGATGTGGATGAATCTTTCGAAGGAACTGCCTTCCCTTACCTCAGTTCCAACCTGGACTTTAGCACCGATGAGAATTTGGCACCGTTGGTCGTAGAAGACGGCCAAGCTCCCCAGGGTAATAGCCTTGCCGCCAGCACCGTTATTGATGTCAACGGTGAATCCATTGGGGTGGTAGGCGCGACTACACCCACCATAGACACCATTGCCGATTCGGGTGACGTTACGATTCTGCCAGGAGATTTTGACGGTGACCCAACCGATGCCCAACTCGATGCCCTAGCAGCGGAAATTCAGGCAGACGTGGATGCGCTACTAGAAGCAAATCCTGATATGGACAAGGTAATCCTGCTGTCCCACATGCAGCAGATTTCCATCGAGCAGGAACTGGCAACTCGCCTTACCGGTGTTGATGTCATCATTGCGGGTGGTTCAAACACGCTTCTGACCGACGAAACTGACCGGCTGCGCGACGGTGATGAATCCCAAGGCGAATACCCCATCTTTACCCAGGATGCCAACGGTGAACCCGTTGCCATCGTTAACACCGACGGTAACTATCAATATGTGGGTCGCCTGGTGATTGAGTTTGACGAAAACGGCAACATCATTCCTGAAAGCTATGATGCTGAGGTTAGCGGTGCCTATGCGACCGATGACCAGGGCGTTGCTGACCTGGGTGCTGAAGGGCTGGTTGATCCTGAAATTCAAGCGATTACAGACGACCTGCGTGAAGTCATTATCGAAGCTGAAAGCAACGTCTTTGGCGTCAGCGAGGTTTATCTAGACGGTACTCGCGGCAGCGTTCGTACCGAAGAAACCAATCTCGGTAACCTGACGGCAGATGCCAACCTGGTGGCGGCCCAAGAGGCTGACGATACGGTGGTTATCTCCCTTAAAAACGGTGGGGGTATCCGGGCTGATATCGGTCAGGTCACTGTTCCAGCTGGTGGAACCGGTGCCCCCGAAGAGCTGCCCAACGAAGCCGTTTTTGATGCCGATGGTAACGAAGTTAAACCCGAGGGTGGTATTTCCCAGACTGACATTGCTAACACCCTGGCCTTCAACAATGATTTGACCCTGCTAACCGTAACAGCAGAAGAATTGGTGGCAATCATGGAGCACTCCGTTGCCGCTAGCAGCCTGGATGACACCAATACCCAAGGACGCTTCCCCCAAATCGCTGGCTTTTCCTTTAGCTTCGACCTAACCCGCGAACCCGGTGACCGGGTCGTATCCCTAGCCATCGAAGATGAAGAGGGCAATGACATTGATGTCGTGGTACAAGATGGCGAAATTGTCGGCGATTCAAGCCGGGAATTCCGAATGGTGACCCTGGGCTTCCTGGCAGATGGAGGTGACGGGTATCCATTCCCCACAGACGACTCTGTTAACCGGGTGGATCTGGCGGCTGAAGAAACTTTTACCGGAGATGCCACCTTTGCCGCCGATGGTACGGAGCAAGATGCCTTAGCTGAGTACCTGGCTGATAACTTTACTGCGGAGACTCCCTTCAACGAGGCAGAAACCTCCCGTGCCGAGGACGAGCGCATTCAGAACCTGGCCTTCCGTGAGGACACTGTCATTGACGGTGACGGCGGTGACGGCGGTATTGAACCCGACGCTGACGTTGTGGGTACCGATGCCGCTGACACCTTAGCCGGTGGTGAGGGTGACCAAAGCATCAGCGGTGGAGATGGGGACGACATCCTCCGCGGTGACCTCAACACCAGAAGTGCCCAGGGCCGTTCAGGTGGGGACGATGCCATCTTTGGTGGTGCCGGTAATGACCGCATCGGCGGCAAGGGTGGCGACGACCTCCTCTTTGGGGATGAAGGCGACGATCAGATTTGGGGTGACGACGGCGACGATCTGCTCCATGGTGGTCTTGGCAACGACACCCTGACTGGAGATAACTTCTCCGGTGGCCAAGGTAGCGATACCTTTGCGTTTGCAACGGGTCACGGTACCGACATCATTACTGACTTTGAAGTAGGTACCGATATAATTGGGCTAATTGGAGACCTGAACTTTGGGTCCATCACCCAGACAATTCAAGGCACCGACCTGCTGTTGAGTGCAGGCAGTGAGACTCTCGCTATCGTTCAGAACGTAACAACCGTCCTAGACGATACGTCCTTCACTCAGCTGATTGCTTAAAAGCCCCGATTAGCCCACGTCTGGACGATCGGTTTGAGCTGTAGTTTTTACGGAAAACCGATCGTCCTCAACGCAAGCAGAGAACAACTTTACAAAAGGGCTGGCAAAGATCCCTCTTATGGCGATAGGCAAGAGGAATCTTTGCCAGATAAAGCTTTTAGCGATCACCAAGCTACAGTTACCCTTGCCCTGCAAAGCGATCGCACAGTCTTTTTGCCAAAGGTTAATAATAGTCTCAACAAACCGGCTTACGATCACCGACTGATTCTCTGTAGATAGTTTTTAAATGATCGAGCCGGACTTAGTATTGTGCGTACCGTTGGCATTGAAGTCCACCCGCCACCGTGAATATCACTAAAGGAAGCACGTTGCCAGGCAATCTGAGGCTCGGCGATTAATGTTACTTGCTCAGGATGCTTCCGACGAAAGATATTAAATGCACCATCAACGTGCATGGGACCATTTTCACGATCGCCTGGAGGTCCAAACATTAGCTGTTCAAGATGTTGAATAACAGACTCTAAAGCTGAGCCATGGACGGCATAGGCGTGCGTACAGCGGATTTCGTCTGAAAATGACTTCATATCTACTGTCTTGGTGTCTTGGGAAGCATAGGCTATGTTTTCAACATGGCTGTAGCCTAAGTAAGCAAAACTCCATGGCTGCTTTTTCAACTGATCGAAAATATGCGGGAGAACCCGTTGAAATACGGTGGCCAATTCAACGTCATCCTCAAGTATGAGAACATTGGGTAGTCCAAGTTCGAGGGCCTGTTTGAGAATGGAAAGGTGGCTCATGAAACAGCCACGGGCACTGGCTGAAGGAAAACCCATGGGGTCTTGCACTCGAACCGCTGGGAATACCTCCACCTTACCTGGATGTAAAGGCATTCCTCCACGCTCTAGCACCGTTGTTACCTCTCGAAGACGGTCTGTGCGTTCTGGAAGATTAATGATGTAGGTCCTAGAAAAATGATCGGTTAACTCATTCATTGTTAATGCCTCTTAGATTTTTAGATTAGTCTGAATAATTTATGAGGATCAGTCTTTTCAGCCTTTTCAGCCTTTTCAGTCTGTTGCTTCAAATCTCGAGACCATAAAGCGCTTTCCTGTTCAGTGAGGTACAACTCGAAAGCCAAAGCTGCTTCAACATAAGCTTTTGACGTACTTCATTAGAGCTGGAGTCACTATATCTATATATCAACTCCAGTTTCATGAACATATCCACGTAGATGGAATTCATATCTGGAAAGTTTCGGTGTAATTTTCAATCAAATGTTTCTCGATCAAAATTGAGATTATTTTGACAACAATCTGGTCACTATCTGTAGGGTAAATCCACAGAATCTGACTGATCTGACTCAAGTTCATGCTGGGGTCAACGCTGCCGCAATCAACATTGGCAGCGTAGCCTGCGCAATAACTTAGCCTGGCATAGGCAATCTAGGAGAGCCCAAGAAGCTAGTAGAATAATCTTTCTTCAGACGGTCTGCTAGCTGTAGCACTTAGCAATAGATTAGGGCCCTCAGTTACTCAGGTTTCTCAGAACATCAGCGGGTAGGTTTGACCGCATTGCTGCACTGTCGACCCGCCTCCACATCACTGATATTAGATAGGGTTGTTTCCGCTATATTTCGCAGGGCTTCTTTTGTAAAAAATGCCTGGTGTGCCGTAATCACTACATTAGAAAACGACTGTAACAGTTGGAATGTGTCATCTTGGATGACTGTATCAGACAGATCCTCAAAAAACAGATCGTCTTCGCGCTCATAGACATCGATCCCAAAGTAGCCCACTCGCCCTGACTTAATAGCTTCAATCACAGCTAGCGTGTCAACTAATCCCCCACGACTGGTATTGATCAGCATTGCCCCTGGTTTTAGATGCTGCAACGACTCCCGATTAATGAGGTGATGGGTAGAGGGCAACAGCGGACAGTGGAGAGAGATAATATCAGAACGTGTCAGCAGCATAGGTAGCTCTACATAGTCCACTCCTATCTCCACACAAGCTGGGTTAGGTTGAATGTCGTAAGCTAAGATCTGGCAGCCAAATCCGTGCATAATCTGGGCAAAACACTGACCTATTTTGCCCGTCCCAACTACTCCGACGGTTTTACCATATAGGTCAAACCCCAGCAGCCCATCCAAGGAAAAGTTGTCATCTCGTACACGGTTATAGGCCCGGTATAGTTTCCGGTTTAGGGTCATAATCAGCCCCACCGCGTGCTCTGCCACCGCATAGGGTGAATAGGCCGGTACCCGCAGCACCTTTATGCCTAAAGCCTCAGCCACCTTCAGACTGACGTTATTAAATCCGGCACAGCGTAAAGCAACTACTTGCGTACCCGTTTTAGCAATGGTCCGCAGCGTGGCTTCCCCAAGCTCATCATTAATAAACACACACACCGCCGGAAAGCCCGAGGCTAGAGCAGCCGTCTCCGGAGTTAAACGGGGCTCAAAAAAAGTCAGATCATGCCCATACGCCTCGTTGGTTACTTCAAATGATTGTTGATCATAGCGTTTAGTACTGAAAAAAGCTGTTTTCATAATAATGTTGGCTCAAAATAAATTCTTTGCAAGCCGTCGAGGGAGCAATCTGTCAAATTAAACAGCGATGGAGTAATAGACAACACTTTATAAGGACCGAAATGTTATCAAGATCACATATTGGGACGCCTCCGCAGCGTTGGCTGAGGTTTAGCCTAGGCCAGCAGTATCCTAGCTACCTAAACGTAACTACCAACAGCTATTGTCGATCTAATCATCAATGATAGTCATAGACAAAAAATACGGGAGATTTAGGGAGCAGCACAGATTAAAAAAACATATGGAATGTATAGAGTTAACACAAGAATTTGCCTGTGGGCTAGCCCTAAAAACAAGCACAGTTAGTTTAGCTTGAGAGAAATTTAAGCTCGGTGGACGTCTTATCAGATATCGTTGGCTGGGCGGGATCAAAGCCACCTTCTCCAGCAAGCAGCTCCCTTGAACTCACCCAGGGAGCACTTGCAAAGAATGTGTTGTCTGAACATGTGATCGAAGAGAATTGGTGCAGGAAATACCTACAGCTGTGGCTAAGCCCATAGGGCAATGGGGCCTGTGGAGCTTTCCTAAGTAATCGCAAGACTGTCAGGTATTACACGACACCAGAAAAGATTTTTTTAGAAAGTTCACTTTAATTGAAAGCAGCTACACTAGGACTGCAAGAAAATGATTACATATCAGAACCGGAGCCCACAAGCAACTGTCATATAGGCAACTGAGTCAAACAATAGTTACACCATAAGGTGCCGTCATGAAAATTTAATGTTTTGAGATTAGGTAAACAGGCTAGGGTTAGCAGCGTCTCTAAACGTGTGGAAAAGTAAAGCATGGATGATTGGGTTGTCGTTTTAACAGCGTTATAGAATTTGGACATGTATTCTTAACAGATTCCTGCAAATTCTCAGTGGCTCAGTCACATTAATTATCCAAAGCTTGAGGCTATCCTAGCCGCCTGATCCCGCTTACAAGGACTGAGGCTAAAAGAACCAAGAAAAATCTCCCACACGATGGCTATATCCAAGCAATCAGCCCAAGCAATCAGTCCGGCCCAATTGGGGATGGGGTTCTGAAAAACACCGACAGAGAGATACCGTTGCCGTATTCTGCATGCTGAGTTTAGAATCAGCTTTTTGCGTTCTTTAAAAGAGAAATTTGAGAGAAATTTGACTATGGTTCAAGCACCAATTCAACCAACCATTTCAACCTTGCCCGCCCTGCAAGCTGATGAGCTAGCTGCCATAGATGCCTACTGGCGAGCCTGCAACTATCTTGCGGTGGGCATGATCTATCTGCGTGACAATCCCCTGCTAAAAGAGCCTCTCAAAGCAGAGCATGTCAAACATCGTTTGCTCGGACACTGGGGCGCTTCGCCAGCTCTGAGTTTTACCTATGCCCACTGCAACCGGCTAATCAAAAAACATGACCTGGACATGATCTTTGTTGCCGGTCCCGGTCACGGTGCGCCGGGTGTGCTAGGTCCCGTATATTTGGAAGGTACCTACTCAGAAATCTATCCCGATAAAAGCGAAGATGCTGAAGGGATGCAGCGATTCTTTAAGCAGTTCTCCTTCCCTGGCTATATCGGCAGTCACGTCACCCCAGAAACGCCGGGATCAATCCATGAAGGGGGCGAGCTGGGTTATAGCGTTTCCCATGCCTACGGCGCGGTACTGGATAACCCGGACCTGATTGTTACCTGCGTCGTCGGTGATGGCGAAGCGGAGACCGGTCCCCTGGCCACCGCCTGGCATTCAAACAAGTTTATCAACCCGGCCCGTGACGGAGCCGTGCTGCCCATCCTCAACCTCAATGGGTACAAGATTGCCAACCCTACTATTCTGGCTCGCATCTCCCATGACGAGTTGGAATATCTGTTCCGGGGCTATGGCTATACCCCCTATTTCGTTGAAGGCAAAGACCCGGCTGAGATGCATCAGGCGATGGCCTCAGTGATGGAAGAGTGTGTGCTGAAGATAAAAGAGATTCAGCAAGAAGCGCGACAGACGGGTAGGATTGAGCGCCCCCGTTGGCCGATGATTGTCCTGCGCACACCCAAGGGCTGGACCGGCCCAGCTGAAGTGGATGGCAAGAAAGTTGAAGACTTTTGGCGCTCCCACCAGGTCCCCATGGGGGGTATGCATGACAATCCAGATCATCTGCGCAGGTTAGGGGAATGGATGCGCAGCTATAGACCCGAGGAGCTGTTTGATGAGACCGGTACCCTGCTCCCTGAACTCAAAGCCCTAGCGCCAACTGGTAATCGTCGTATGAGTGCCAACCCCCACGCCAACGGTGGCCTGGTGCGTAAGGCGCTGAAGATGCCTGATTTTCGCGACTATGCCATCGAAATGGAGACCCATGGAACTGAGGTGTTTGAAAATACTAAGGTGCTGGGTTTCTTAATGCGTGACATTATGCGCGATAACCCTGACAACTTCCGGCTGATGGGGCCAGATGAAACCGCATCGAACCGCTTGCAGGATGTCTATCAGGTGACCAAAAAGGTGTGGATGGCTGACATCTACCCTGAGGATGAGGGGGGCACTGAACTCTCCCGCGATGGTCGGGTGATGGAAATGCTCAGTGAGCATACCCTGCAGGGCTGGTTAGAGGCCTATTTGCTGACCGGGCGTCACGGGCTTTTTCACACCTATGAGGCCTTTGCCCATGTGGTGGACTCCATGTTTAACCAACATGCGAAGTGGTTGGATATCTCGCGCAACCACGTGCCCTGGCGACGGTCGGTGTCGTCTCTAAATATTTTGCTATCGTCCTTGGTATGGCGACAGGACCACAACGGCTTTAGCCATCAGGATCCCGGCTATGTGGACCTAGTCACTAACAAGAGTCCCGAGGTGGTGAGGGTTTACTTCCCCCCCGATGCCAACTGTCTGCTATCGGTGGCGGATCATTGCTTCCGCAGTACGGACTATATCAACGTGATTATCTCGGATAAGCAGAAGCACCTGCAGTATCTGTCAATGCAGGATGCGATCGCACACTGTACTAAAGGTATTGGCATTTGGGACTGGGCCAGTAACGATGACTGTGGCACCGAGCCGGATGAGCCGGATGTGGTGATGGCCTGCTGTGGTGATATTCCTACAATGGAGTCACTAGCGGCCACGGCAATTCTTCGAGAAGAGTTTCCTGAGCTCAAGGTGCGGTTTATCAACGTGGTGGATCTGTTCAAGCTGGTATCAGAAGGGGAGCATCCCCACGGTCTGTCAGACTGGGACTTTGACACTCTGTTTACCCCGGATAAACCCGTTATCTTTAACTTCCACGGCTATCCCTGGCTAATTCATAAGCTGGTATATCGCCGCTCCAAACAGAAGCGTATCCACGTGCGGGGGTACAAGGAGCAGGGCAACATCAATACGCCGCTAGAATTGGCCATCAACAACGAGGTAGACCGGTTTAACCTGGTGATTGATGTCATCAATCGAGTGCCCAAGCTGGGATCGGCAGCGGCCCATGTCAAAGAACGCATGAAGAACAAGATCATTACATCTCTGGCCTATGCCCACGAGCATGGTAAAGATGACGATGAGATTGTCAGCTGGAAGTGGCCCTATACCGAGGATTGTCCTTAAGCTTTTTAGGGTCCACAGTTTGAGTCTATGACGCTACCGCTGTAGCTAAGCCAACGTCCTGATGTATCAGGACGTTGGCTTATTCTTGTTAACAACACTCAAGGATCCTTAGACGGCGGCAGTTGCCAAGGGTTTACCCAGTAGCCCTTCCTTGTGGGCCATTGACAGCATCAGATCAATCACCCGCATGGAATAGCCCCACTCATTGTCGTACCAGGAGACAACCTTAAAAAAGTTTGAGTTAAGCTCCATGCCAGCATCGGCATCAAAAATACTAGAGTGGGGATCGCCGACAAAATCCGTCGAAACAACCGGATCTTCTGTATAGTCTAAAACCCCCTTGAGGGAATGCCCAGAGGCCGCCTTCATGGCCTCACAAATGGCTCCATAGCTGGTTGCTTTGGTGGTTTTAAAGGTGAGATCCACCGCTGATACATCGGTTGTCGGGACCCGCATCGCCATCCCCGTTAACTTGCCCTTGAGGGCTGGTAGCACCAGGGCAACCGCCTTAGCCGCCCCAGTGGAAGATGGAATAATATTTTGTGAGGCCGACCGGCCGCCGCGCAGGTTCTTTTTACTCAGGCCATCGATGGTGGGCTGGGTAGCTGTTGTGGCATGGATCGTCGTCATCAACCCTTCAGCTAGGCCAAAGTTTTCATCCAGGATTTTAGCCACGGGGGCTAGACAGTTGGTGGTGCAGCTGGCATTAGAAACCACCCGATCGCTCTCTGGATCAAAGGAGTCGTGGTTGACTCCAACAACATAGGTGGGCACCTGGTCGGGACTCTTGGTCGGCGCTGAAATAACGACCCGCTTAGCACCCGCATTGATATGGCTGATGGCACCGTCATAGGTGGTAAACAATCCGGTTGCCTCCAGGACATAGTCGATGCCTAGCTCTTGCCAGGGTAGCTCAGCCGGGTTACGGGTCGAAAGACACTTTACTAGCCGATCGTTAACCATCAGCCCGTCATCGTGAACCTCCACTGAACCGGGAAATCGGCCGTGGGTCGAGTCATATTTTAGTAAATAGGCCAGGTTTGGAGCCGGAGCTAAATCATTAATGGCAACAAACTCTAGCTCCGGATGGTCAAATCCACCGCGCAATACGAGGCTACCAATTCTGCCAAATCCATTAATGCCAACACGTAACTTAGCCATCAGTGAGTCTCCTTTAAGGCTAACGTTTAGCTTTTTCTAACAGTTACCCAACGCGTGCCGTAGCTTCAAGGCGTTTAGGGATAATTTGCCCAACGAATGTGATACGTACTATGCATGGTCACCATGGTCACTGTGACTGCAGTCATACTGGCTCGATCATACTGGTAATATTGGATCTTGAAAGGATTAATATTTTAAGCCAGCTATAGAGTCTTACCTGGGCTACCAACAGCAGTGTCCTAGGCAACAATATCAGCACCCCATTGGTAGCTGTTGAGACGGGTTAACACGGTCTAATGGGTAAACTGTTTAACCACCTGATCCAGCTCAGCTATGAGAGTTTGTTTATGGGCCGAGCTGATAAATGCGGCTTCAAAGGAATTTTTAGCGAGCTGATAAATCTGTTGCTGGGTAAGAGCTAGGGCTGCCTGGGCGGCTTGAAAATTTTTGGCCACATAGCCGTCAAAGTAAGCCGGGTCGTCGGAGTTGATAGTTACCCGCACCCCGGCGTCTAGTAGCGGTTTGAGGGTATGGTGCTCAAGCCGATCAAACACCCGCAGCCTGAGGTTTGATAGGGGACATACCGTCAGGGGAATTTGGTGCTCGATCAGGTACTCCACCAGGGCTGGATCGTCCACGCAGCGAACACCGTGGTCAATACGGGATACACCTAACAGCCGAATGGCATCCCAGATATAGTCGGCGGGGCCTTCTTCTCCAGCATGGGCCACCGTGAGAAAACCGGCGGCACGGGCACGCTCAAAGACAGCTTGAAATTTAGCGGGGGGATTGCCGAGTTCGGATGAGTCTAGCCCCACGGCCACAATGGTATCCCCATAGGGAATCGCCTGGGTCAGCGTGTCCATGGCGGCGGCAGCGCTGAGGTGGCGTAAAAAACAAAGAATCAGCGCCGATGAAATGCCCAGTTGCTGCTGCCCATCCTGGAGCGCCTGGTAAATTCCGGCATGGACTGTTTCAAAGGCAATGCCTCGCTCTGTGTGGGTTTGGGGATCAAAAAAGATTTCGGTATGGCGGACTGTTTGGGCCGCGCACCGTTGCAGATAGGCCCAGGTGAGGTCATAGAAGTCCTGCTCTGTTTGGAGAACGTTGGCCCCGGCATAGTACAGATCGAGAAAAGACTGGAGATTGTCAAACTGGTAGGCGGCGCGTACCTGCTCAACGGAGGTGTAGGGCAGCTGAATACCGTTGCGCTGGGCCAGGGCAAACATCAGCTCCGGCTCCAGGGAGCCTTCGATATGAATATGGAGTTCTGCCTTAGGGATAGCTTGAATAAACCGATGCATGGTGTGGGCATATGAGATGTGTGCTGCCGGTGGCTAACCAGACGGTTGCGATCGCCCGGCGGAGCGCTTCAGAGTAGCAGGGGACGATAGGGCAACCCCTAGATGCGATCGCCCCCTAGTGCTGCCCCTATGCCGCCGCGGTTACGGTCCTGGGCCACTAGCGGGAGCCTGAATGGAAACCGACGATGGTACCAGCTGATGTTTCAAATTCCGTTATTTCCTTACACTATCCATTAGTTTAGACAAATTTTTCTTTCTTGCTGTGCTTTAAGGTACCATCAGGAGATTTTTCTAAAGAGAACTCACTTTTAGAAGAACAATCGACTGTGGGCAAGCTGATCTCTAACAAAAAATAGAGATCGGGCTAAAGGTATCTATTTTTTCAGATGCCGTGGCCACACCCACTTAAAATTATCTGATATCAAACTAGTTTTTGACATCAGAAACAACAACCTAAGCTTTCAGAAGATATGTTTACCCTAAAAGATGTCTTTTTTGCATTTGTCTTGATGGCCTTGCTGATCTTAGCAGGGCGATACGTCAAGCAAAAGAGTCGCTGGATTCAACGGCTTTTTCTTCCAGAATCAATTGTAGCGGGGGCACTGGCGCTTATTCTAGGTCCCCAGGTGTTGGGCGCTATCATTACCAGCATTGCTGGAGAAAATGCCCCATGGGCCAGCGGGCTTTTTACCGAACCGATTCGTGCCGTCTGGTCACAGTCGCCCGGTCTTTTTATCAATATTGTATTTGCCGCATTGTTTTTAGGAGAACGCATCCCCAATCCGCGGGCGATCTGGCGAAAAGCCGCACCCCAGGTGGTCTTTGGCCAGACCCTGGCCTGGGGACAATACGTGCTTGGCGCCTTGGTGACGATGATAGTTCTCATACCGCTGTTTGACGCCAATCCAATTTCTGCAGCCCTGATTGAAATTGGCTTTGAAGGGGGCCATGGTACCGCTGGCGGCATGGCCGAAACCTTGGCTGAGCTGAACTTTCCAGAAGGAGCCGACTTGGCACTGGGGCTAGCGACGGTCGGTATTGTTTCAGGGATTGTAGCGGGCACGGCTCTGGCCGAGTGGGGGCGACGCAAAGGACATGTGCAATCAGGCGTCAGTGAGACCGAAGAGCTTGACGGCATTCCGGAACTGTCCCACACAGAAACCGACGAAGTCAAAGCTAGACGGGCGCGGCTGATGCGGGGGCTATTAATCGATCCGCTCTCCATTAACTTTGGAATTGTCGGTATTGCCATCGTTGTAGGCTGGCTGATTTTACAGGGGCTCACCTGGGTTGAATCTGTTACCTGGGGAACAACCGGGTTTGAGATTATGTCCTATGTGCCCCTATTTCCCATGGCGCTAGTGGGGGGTATTTTGGTACAGCTGGGCCTAGAGCAGCTCAGATTGACCCCGCTGGTGATTCAGCCGCTGATGAAAAGTATTGCAGGGCTGGCCTTGGACGTTGTGGTTGTGGCGGCACTGGCGTCAATTTCACTCCAGGTCATTGGTAACAACCTCGGCATTTTTCTAGTATTGAGCGTGGTGGGTATTGCCTGGAATATTCTGTTTTTTCTTTACTATGCGCCCCGTATTTTTCCCGATCACTGGTTTGAAAAAGGAATCGGCGATTTGGGACAGTCGATGGGGGTAACCGCCACTGGAATTTTGCTGTTGCGGATGGTCGATCCCCACAATGATTCAGGAGCATTCGAAAGCTTTGCCTACAAACAGCTGTTTTTTGAACCCATCGTTGGCGGTGGTCTCTTTACAGCTGCGGCTCCAGCCCTA
>JBCDJC010000131.1:0-14005 GCA_038748225.1 Cyanobacteria bacterium P01_H01_bin.26
AATCAGCGTGCTGGTTTGATTCCAGATATCTGAGCTACCATCTCAGCACGAGACGAAACTTTCAACTTACGATACATCCGCTTCAACGCTTGCTTGACAGTGTTTTCGGTAATCCACAAAGCTGCACCAATCTCTGCGCTGGTTAAGCCTTGAGCTACCAATTCGGCAATTTGAGCTTCGCGCGAGGTGAGCTGATCGCAGTTCAATATTGGTAATGTAACAGGTTGCGATCGCAACGCCGCAAGTCTAGTCGATAAATGCAGACACAGGGCACTGAGATCCGCCAAGTCCTGAGCATCAAATGCCGAATTGTTGCGATGGCGCGTAAGCGCAATCCCCCCGACAAGCTGACCATCACGGACAATCGGGCCAATCATCACATGCCCATGATCCGCGCGAGGGCAGATAGTTTGCCAAACACCAGGGGCCAATATGACTTCCTCATGTACAGGAGCATGACGTTGCATCAGATAGCGTAAGACTGGGTTATGGTTAAGCGACAGTGCTAATCTGACCAAATCGGGAGTATTCGCATCAATAGATGGAAATTCATCTAGAAATCTGAGTCCTCAACGAGTAGCGGTAAAATATCCGCCAATCTGAGCCATAACGGACTGACGCAGTTCTGACTCGGCCTGGGCCTGAATAATCCCTTTAAATAAAGGCTCTAACGAAATTTCCACAATTGCGATCGCCCATTTCCTTCATTTTTACTGCTGTCAAGCCGTCAAGTGTACCCGAACGAGGTCTAGGCAATGTTAGCTGACGGCTCCTACTCTAGTTATGTTGTCAATAGTAACAACAGATTCTAGCTGCGAAGTAGAAAAAGCTGATTTGTGGCTAAACCACGTCCAATTTGAAACCCAGGTTTTTTGCTTAAGAAAAAATTGTGGATCTGGATGTGGACATGGTTTATTTTGTGTGACTAGGTCTCACAGCCATCAGGGGCAAGGAGCGACTCCCGCTGTACCCTCTACAAAGGCCGCATTGGTGTCAATATCGTCGGGGTTAAAGGTGCCAACATTCCTTGCGGTAACATTTGCCCGGTCAAGCACTTGAAACTGACCTGCCCCATTGCTCACGAATTCAAAGCCATCGCCGCCAGGAGTGGTAACGCTGTTGTTATCGAGTGCCAGGCAGAAGTCTGTATCAGCCGTGTGCTCGATTCGCACACCATTAGCGATAGGATTGGTAATCGTATTGTCGGTCACAGTCGCAGTGACGTTGGCATTGCCTTCAATTAAGGTGAGTTCAATCCCGTCATCACCTGCATTGGTAATGATATTACCCGTCACTGTAATAGCTGCTGTGGCATTCTCTTGAATGTCATTAAAGAAAATGCCCTCTTCCCCTACGTCCGAGATTTGATTGTTGACGATGTTAATCGTGGCATTGGCATTATCTTCGATAACGTCAAATTCTATGCCTTCCGTTGCCGCACTGATAATATTGTTCTCTGCGATAGTGATATTGGACACGGTATCATTTTCAATGTCATCAAAGAGAATGCCTTCTTCATCAGCAACAGTAATCGTATTGCCGGTCACAGCAATGGTCGCGTTGGCACGGTTTTCAATACTATCAAACTCAATCCCGGTCTCATTACTGCTGATTTGATTGTTTTCAACGGTAATCGTTGCGATCGCATCATTTTCAATGTCACCAAACTCAATACCCTCAAAGGCTACATTGCTAATTTGATTATTGGCGATGGTAATGGTGGCATTGGCATTATTTTCAATAGTGTCAATTTCTATGCCATCCCCCCCTGCGACAAGCGGATCCACATTTACGGCATCAATCACATTTTCTGAGACTGTAATCGTGGCAACCGCATTGGCCTCAATGTCATCAAAGAAAATATTGTCGAGTTGAGCATCCGTAATTTGATTGTTTTCCACTGTGATATTGGTGGTAGCGTCTCCCTCAATGAGGCCAAATTCAATGCCCGCTGCACCAATTGCATTCAAGGTATTATTGGCGACGGTCACTGTGGCATTATCTGTTCCGTTAATGCCATCAAAGAAGATGCCATCGTCAGTTGTATTCGAGATTTGATTGCGAACAATCGTCACCGTGCCATCAATATCAGGCAGGTTAATACCGACATTGGCATTGATAATGGTATTATCTTCAATCGCAATACCCTCACCATTAGCAAAAATGCCATCTGCCCCAGCCGGATCAATCGCTAGGCCCGAAACCAATGTGTTGTTGCCGATTGTTGCAGTGCCGCTGACTGTCGGTAAGTCGCCACTGCCAGATCCTGGCAATGTCACTTCCCCAAACTGAGTATTTAACAGTTGTGTGGGCCCTACTGAGCGCACGTCTACCCCATCTGGCAGTGTAAAGGCACCGCCTGCATCACCCGCCTGCACATAAATAATGTTGTCGGCGTTGGCTGTGGCAATATTAGTGGCATTAGCAATGGTATCGAGCGGCGCTTCAAAGGTACCCGTCGCTGCAGCTACCCCTGTAGTCGGGTCAACATGATGGAAAACAAAAGCCTGGTTCGTATCTGGGTTTATAGCAATCAGGCTAGCTTCGAGAAGCGAAACATCCGTTCGTTCCTCTACTAAAACAGTATTGGTACGCGCAATGGGTTCTCCTGCTCTGGCCCACAGCCGCGCTTGTGAATTCTCTTCCGTATCAGATGGACGTTGTGCCGGGGCTCCTAACAACGCACTCACTGAAAAGACCGCATTTGTGCCAAATACACCGTCATTCTGAACGCCTAGACCAATACGCAAGTTGTTTTGAACGCGGTAGTCTAGTGAGGCCCGAATACCTAAACTATCTTGAGAGGCTTCTCCTCCCAAATAATACACACCGCCTCGCCCCCACAAGCTGCTCCCTTCACCAAAGTCAAACAGCTCAAGGCCACCGTCGAGTGACACGGTGGTCACGGCTGCTTGTATCTGGTCAATTTGCTGCTCATCAAACGCCAATTGATTACCTACAAACTGAGGGTTTATGACCTGGGTCTCGGTGGCAACGACCTGACGGGCATTACCCAAAGGAAGGTTGGCATTGAAGGTTAAATCCCAATTATCTCCTAGTAGCTCAGTGCCAATGCCCACCTGGGTAAAGGTGCGATCGCCCGTACTGCGAGCATCTAGCCCAGCATAAGTACCCCATATTGTGCTGTCGTTTAGCAGGGCTCGGTAGCCAGCTTGCAAGCCACCGCCAAAGTCACCGGTGTTATCTACACTCACACGACCATCAATAAAGGTGACATTTTGCCCCGGTGTTTGAAACAGCGGGAGAAAACCGCCAAAGCTACTAAAGCCCGTGAAGCCAGCACCCTCATTGTAGTTGAGATTGAAGAAGGGTTGCAGACGGAGCGCAGCAGCTCCTGTCTCTGTTGGGATTGTTTCTGGGGTAGGGGACTGGGCGGTTTGGGCTCGATCAGGCTGAGTTTGAGCGATCTCATCGGCGGGTATGGCGATTCTCCCAGGGAGAGGCTGCGCCATCGCTTCAGCTGAAATGGCCACTATACTCGCTAAAGATAAGCAAAAACTCAGGCATAGCTTAACGCCTGTATTGTCGGTAATCCGTAGCTTTTGAAAACGTTTCGAGAGACGAGATAGATTTTTAACATCCTGTTTGGCGACACCATTAACTGTCATAGGATTTTCCTGTTGTGAATTGTTGTAAGTTATAAATATTTGAACCTTGACCACATCAAAACCAGCGTCTTCTCTAAAGAGGACTCTCAGGTTTGAAATTGGGTTTGGTTTAAATAAGTTGGTGCAACTTTAGATGTACTTAGGTCATTAAAGAGACACGCAAAAGATTACTTCTATCTATGTTGTTTGTATTCCGGAAACCATGGAAAAATTGTTTTTGGAATCTAGCGTAAGAAGGTTTTAATCGGCAGCTCTTTCTTCCTAGGCAGACTAAAAGCAAAATTTCAAAAAGATATTCATGCACTCAAAAGCCCCTAATAAAGAGGGGTATAAGTGTTTTTATAAATATTCTTTTTGAGGTAGAGCACAAAAAAATAGATAAACAATTGCTTTTCAATAGCAATCCCATACGTGATAGTCTCACATATGCATAAAGCTGGATAAGAACACAATTAGTCGTCAGTTACGGATACGAATAATAGTTAAACTTGGATGACTTTAATTTTTAGCACTTGTCGAATGTTCCATATTTAGATTAGACAAACCACCACAAAGCAAGCACTCCATAAACCAACCCTTGATATTCAACGTGAACCTCCTCATATCAATCAATATCTACCTACTTGACTATCAATACGAATGAGGGTTCGATTTGGATGAAAAATATTTAAATTGACCTAAAAGCCAGCAAGCGTAAGAGCCGGTCCTTGCTGCAGCTTCAATGTCTTACCAATAATTTTTGGGGACCGCGCCCTGCTCATAAATTCCTTGACGCAGGAGATCACAGTTTAATTCTGAGGCGGACACGGACAAAGCTTCTGGCCTTGAAGCCTAACCCTGTGCAGGAGCAGACGAGATGAGTGTTCTAGGATTTGATGCCAAAATTCTGACCGCCGCTCAGCTCCACGTTAGGCCGCGCATTTCACAACCTGAACAGGTTCAGAAATTCAAAGCTGAATACCTAGCCCCTATCGACATCGCTGAATTAAATAACTGGCTGCAGTCACCCTTATGATGGGCGATTATCCATCTGCGCCATTTCGAGGTCATGAGAGAGCATTCTCCTTTATTGACAACCACGATTCGAGATTGGCGATTGGTCGATCGATAACCAAGGTACTTTGGCAAAGTGTTTGCTGGAGATACCCACAGACCGCTGCCAGCAACAATCAGCAGATTGGCCTTTTTCATGGCAGTCCTGGCCTTGCCCCAGACATCGTTTGGTATGGGTTCTCCAAAGTGGACTATGTCATTTCTGAAAAAGTTGCCGTGAATTTCATGAATGTTTTCTTGCGGAAAGCCAGCTTTGCCGTATAGGCCATCAATATTTTGGGTCACCACCTCTACATTGTGTCCTTTTGCCAGTAACCATCCAGGATAGTAGTGAGCGGCATTTGGCTGCGCATCAGCAATCTGATTTGTGAGCTCAGCGTAGACTTTTTGGAGTTCTCCAGAACCACCCTCCGAATCATCATCAACTCTCTTCCCCTCCAAATTAGTGTACGTAGGCAATCCCGAAGGGGCTGAGACGCCTGCTCCAGTCAGAAAGACGATTGCATGCGCTTGAGCGGTGAGCCGATTGAGTGTGCCGGGGTCCATGACGGATGCAATACGCGAGGGATTACTATTGGTGTAGGCTCTTCTAGTCGTCGGAGAATACGTGCAAGTGAGCTGAGGTTAGGAAGGCAGCTATCCGCTCCTTGGCATTCTCCCTAATATTCATGTGGAAGAGTGAATAGTCGAGTCCATGATAATTTTTATCCGGCAAAATTAGATTGGAGAAAGGTGTGTCTGCCTGATCAGCGACAAAGAGTGTGCCGTTGCGGCACTGTGCCCAAGTATGTCGACGTAAAGGTGCAGCGAGAGGAGCAAATTGGACATTAGTTGCAGCATTTTCTCGATCTAGTTGCAGATTGAATGTACCTGATGGTGGGACTGCACCCAGGTGCTGATCAGCGGTTGCCATCTGCTCATCAACCCTCCAAGTTAGTGGATTGGTACATAAGCTATCTTCATCACGGGACACCCCAGGTCCTCCTTCACCATAGGTATCCCAATGGATGACGCATTGCGTTTCTGTAGGAGACTCGCAGGCTTTAATATCCAATAGACCTGAAAACCAATCCTTAGAATAAGCAACATCGACAGCACCGATGACATAGGCCGCGACCATTCGATTGACGTCTGAATGGCCATCAATCCGTTCGGCCAAGAGGCGTTTTGCATGGTGAGAACCTTGGCTGTGGCTAGCGATAATAAAGGGTCGCCCCTGATTGAAATGAGTCAGGAAGTACTCGAATGCTGCCAACACATCCTGATAAGCAAATCCCAGAATTTCTTCCTTTTCTGGTGGCGCTGCGATATAAACAAACGCAGAGGCTTCTCGGTACTTAGGAGCATAGACGTTGCAACAACCATTGTAGATACTGGCCTGATTGGCCATCATCCAGGATCTGTTTTCCTCCGCAGCACTATCTGGGTTCATCGGAGAAATCCAACTAGCGCCACTCCAATATCCTGTCGGATGAATAAAGAAGACATCTGCTGGAGCGCTGCCTTGAATAGTCTTGTCAGAAATATCAGCAGGAATCATATCAGACAGATCATTCATATCTGGCAAGGCCGCCCAATTAGAGCGATCGCTGTAGTTTGGAGCTGGAGCTGTCTGTGATGGATCAAACGGTTCAGCCGGCTTAAAAAAGTTAATGATACCGAAGAAAAGTAGGCCCCGTCCACGCTCTGTGAAGAACAGTCCTACTGCTAGTAGCACAATTACTGAAAAGCCACCTAAAAGATATTTCTTCATTTAGACTCTCCAAGGCGTATTAAGACTTACTCTTGCCGTATTGTAGCTTTGGTAATGCTGTGTTTTTGAGCGTCAGACGTAGCCTAACGTTTGCGTGCAGCGAATGCTAAGAGTCACCTCCGTGGATGTACAATTTTGGTTGGCGAAGGCGCACCGCTGAGGCTGACCATTAGGCCGCAGTTCTAGGGTATGGGAACCACCCTACATGAGGATTTTCTGCCAGTTCTTTCTTTCATGGCATTACGATACTGCGATGCTCCCTGTTTGTAAGCAGCCATCACCCTCTCAAACTCTGGATCATAGGCCATTAGCTTAATACCATCCTCCATCACCACGATGGTCAGCGTATCACCTTTTTTTAGATTGAATTTCCCCAAAATTTCCTTGGGAAAAGTTGTGCCAGCAGAGTTACCGACTTTTTGTAACTTCACCTGCACAGTTTGACTCACTGCTTAAGTAATCACTATTGTAGTTACATCGGCTGTGTATCAACCAGCTATTGGGCTCAAGGAATAAAGTGGCTTAAGTTGCCTCTACGATAACCACTGGTAAAGGGCTAGTTTCTACAACTGTTCGTGAAACGGAGCCAACGAGGAAATCTTCTAGATGGCGGTGGCCTCGCTTACCCATGACGATTTCCGCAGCTCCATAGTCTTGGGCGGTGAGTAGGATTTCTGTGGGGATAGCTCCAGATGTAGTGATGAACTGGTGGCGGATGTCAGCCAAATATTGTTTAGTCTGTTGTCGTAATTTGTTTGTGCCTTGAGAATCATCAGCTTGTTGCACATGTAAGACGACTACATTGCCATCGCAGCGGCGGGCAAGGTCAGCCGCTGCTGTGAGAACTTGTTTGGCCAGTGGGGAGGTGTCCACTGCAGCAAGTAGAACAATGCGACGGTTGATAGAGACTTTAGTGGGATCTACCTCACCTCGTTCTAGCAGTTTGGGTGCAAAGGTGGGAATTGCCCAAGCACCCAGGGGAGCTGTGACTAAAATCGACAGAGCAGCGAGGGCGAGTATGGTTTCTCCACCACTGATTCCTTGGGTTAGGGGAATGGCTCCAATGGCAGCCTGCACCGTCGCTTTAGCAGAATTTCCTGAGAGTAAAAACAGGCGCTCCTTGCCTGTCCAGTTGCTGCCCAGCGTGGCAAGATACCAGCCTAGGGACCGTCCTACTAACGTACCGATAGCTAATATCAGTAAACCGACCAAGAGAGTATCGCCTAACACATGGAGCTGAATGCTGGCTCCCAGCAACACAAACAGAATAATCTCAGCAACAACCCATAGACTGTTGAAGCCTTCCCGCAGCCGCCTGGCTAGGGGAGCATCGAACTCAATCAGAAAAAATCCGGTGGCCATGACGGCTAAATAGCCAGAAAAGACAGGGATATGTTCTGCAAAAACAACCAGCAGTAGGGCAACACTGGCAGCCACCAGCACGTCCTGGACTGCGTTCTGAGTCCAGTTTTGTTTTGCTAAAAGTACCACGAGTCCACGAGCGGTGAGCCCGCCTAACAGGATTCCTAAACTAACCTGGAGGATGACCTGCAATGGCAGGAGTTGCACAGGGCTGAGGCTGAAACTGCCCAATGTGATACCTGTGGCGGTTCCTTGGGTGAGAAAGGCTAGCAGTAGGCTGAATACCAGCAGCAGCAACACATCTGACAGGGCACTGCCGGTCAAAATGGCGTCGGGAATTCCTTTTTTGACGCCCCAGCCCAGACTCTTGAGCCGCAGCATACCCGGTACAATCACCGCCGGGGATTCTGCCCCAATGATGCAGCCGAGCAGGAGTCCGGTGGCCAAATCAAAGTTGAACAGCCAGATAGCCGCTAAGGCAACGGCGATGGCCTCGCAGGTGGCGGGTAAAAAACCGAGTCGGAGGGCAACGGTCCCCTGCTGGGCTAGCTTGTCGCGGTCTAGTCCTAACCCGGCTTTCATCAGGATGACCATGACGGCAATGGTGCGCAGGGAGTCGGCGGCACCGAGGACTCCGGAGCTGAGTACATTGGCAGCCTGGGGACCGAGAATGATGCCTGCGAGGACCATGCCAACGAGGGCTGGGGCCTTGAGCCGTCGGGCGAGCTGTCCGGCGAAGAAACCCGTGAGGAGGATCCAGATGATACTTTCTAGCATTGGGACGGATAGATGACCGGAGCAGTCCAACCATACCGTTCTTCTAAAGGGTTCTTATTCCTTGTAGTGGCCCCCGGCCATCATCAGGTCCACGAGGCCATTGACCATGCGATCGCACTCCAACGGCATAATGTCCTTTCCGCCCATCATCTCCTGCAAAATCAGGTAGTGCACCATCGCCCCCGAAAACATGCGGGCAGCAATGTCTGGGTCGGCAAACGTGAGCTGGGGGTGGGCCGCCAAATAAGCAGACAGCCTTTCCAGCATCGGTTTACTGATCTCCCGGACAAATGTTTGGGCCAGCGCAGGAAACTGCTCCGACTCACCAATAATTAAGCGCATCAACGTCAAAAACGGTTTGTTATTGGTCGTTGTGCTGAGCATTGATGAGGCCATTTTTCGAAGCACCACCTGAGGCGATGCGGGCATTTTGCCACCCGCAGGCAGGGCAAATATCATCTGATCGCTTTTGTGCATCAGCTGTTGCACTAATGCGACGAATAGCCCTTCTTTATCTTGGAAATAGCTATAGAGCGTCGGTTTTGATACCCCTGCCGCCTTGGCAATGCGGGTCATACTGGCCGAAGCATATCCGTGGGTGGTAAATACCTCAAATGCCCCCGACAAAATCGCATTTGCTTTATCGATCTTGGGGTCTCCCACCGGATCAAGCGGAAATGCAGATGTGGACTCAAGGAGAGGATCTACCAAGGTGACTCCGTAGGATACAGCTTTTTTATTTGCATATTTAATTCTACTCAATGATGTAATTTAAGTTGACATTACTAAACCGTTTAGTAAAATGTAGAAGTGGCACGCTAAGAATCCTCCATGAACTTAAACTTTGATGCGTTGGGCTATAAAGCAGACGCTGGCAACCGTCGTCTCTGGCTGATTGCCGGCGTGGTTATTTTAGGGTTGATGGGTGTAGTTGCCTGGCGTAGCATCCAGTCATCGCGATCCCAAGCTGAGCAGGCAGAAGAAATAGCGCTCCCCGAAATTACCACCGTGACCGCTCTGGGCCACCTGGAGCCAGCGGGGGAAATCATCCAGCTGACGGCTCCCACATCCGCCCAGGAAAGCCGGGTGCAAGAGCTGCTGGTAAATGAAGGCGACAGGGTAGAGCAGGGTCAGGTGATTGCGGTTTTAGACAACCGCGATTTGATGCAGGCGGCCCTGCAAAAAGCCGAGCAGGAGGTCCAGATTGCCCGGGCTCAGCTAGCCCAGGTGCGGGCCGGAGCCCAAACCGGCGACCTGCAGGCCCAGCGGGCAGAGATTGCCCGCGTTGAAGCCGACCAGGCCGGGAACATTAGCACCCAGCGAGCCACCATCGCGCGATTAGAGGCGGAGGTGCAAAACGCTCAGATCGAGGCCCAACGCTACGAGTCGCTCTACCAGCAGGGGGCCGTGTCTGAGTCTGAGCGGGATGCTAAGCAGCTGACCTACACCACTGCTCAGCGGCAGCTGCAAGAAGCCCAGGCGTCCCTGGCTCGAATTGAGTCGGCGGGGCAAGAGCAAATTACCCAGGCCCGTGCCCAGCTGGACAGTCTGGCGGAGGTCAGACCGGTGGATGTGACGGCAGCTGAGGCGGAGGTGGAAGCTGCGATCGCAGCCGTCGCTGAAGCCCAAGCCAATTTAGATAAAACCTATGTCCGGGCTCCCCTAGATGGTCAGCTCCTCGAAATTCACACCCGGTCTGGCGAAACCATTGCTAATGACGGGATTGCCACCCTCGCGCAGACCGAGCAAATGTTGGTAGTAGCCGATGTTTATCAAGACGATATTACAAAAGTAGAGCCCGGTCAGGCGGTGACTATTACAACACCGGTCCTAGACACCAAACTGCAGGGCACCGTTCAGCGCATTGGTCTGCAGGTCGAGGCCCAGGAGGTGATCAATGAAGACCCCGCCGCCAACATCGACGCCAAAGTGATCGAAGTGCACATTCACTTAGATGAGTCTGCCCGCCAAACCGTGGCGGGGCTATCTAATTTACAAGTTACCGCCACCATCGAAATTGAATAAATTTTCCCATTGCCATCCATCCCTCTGTGGGGACGTTCCATGGAACGTCCCCACAGAGGGAGCCAAATCCCCATTGGTCCTATGAACCCAATCAAAATTGTCAAAGCTCTCCAAGAACGAACGGCCCTGGGGCTGCTGCAGCTAAAGCACGATCCGGTGCGACTATTGACTGCGATCGCAGGTATCACCTTTGCCGATGTGCTGATCTTTATGCAGCTGGGTTTCTCCGATGCACTGTACAAAACCAACACCCAGTATCCCCGGACGCTCCAGGCAGACATTGTTCTAATTAGTACCCAGGCCAAGAACTTTGGTCAGCTGCGCACCTTTTCTCGACGGCGGCTATACCAGGCCCAGGACGTAACCGGTGTGGCCTCTGCCGATGCGCTATACGTCGGCTCTGTCGATTGGCGCAACCCCGAGACGCGCAAAAAAGCATCCATGATGATCATCGGTCAAAACCCAAGTCAACCTGCCTTTGACCTGCCTGGGGTCAATGCCAAAATCACTGATACCCGTTTGCCCTATCATGTCTTGTTTGATCGCTCATCGCGGGGTGATTATCAAGAGCTGATTGATAAAGTGGATGCCGGGCAGCCTGCCAATACTGAAATTGGCGTTAATACGGTTACGGTTACGGGGCTATTTTCTGTTGGGGCCTCATTTGCTGATGATGGTGCGTTGATTACAAGCGATCAGAACTTTTTGCGACTGTTCCCGAAACGTGAACCGGGTGCTGTCAGCCTAGGGTTGTTAAATGTGGAGCCAGGCTATGACATTGAACAGGTTAGAGAACAACTGATAGCTCGGATGCCGGATGATGTTTTGGTGCTCACCCGTGAGGGCTATGTTGAGTTTGAGCTAAATGAGATTCAATCGAGTTCTCCCATTGGGTTTGTATTTGGCCTAGGCACGGCCATGGGCTTTGTTGTCGGTGTGGTGATTGTCTATCAGGTACTCTCCACCGACGTGAATAGTCACCTGGCTGAGTATGCCACCTTTAAGGCCATGGGCTATCGCAACAGCTATCTGTTGGGTGTGGTGTTTGAAGAAGCTCTGATTTTATCGCTGCTGGGTTTTTTCCCAAGTTTGTTTATTGCCATGGGGGCCTATCAGCTAACAGCGGCGGCGACGGCGTTGCCCATTGCCATGCCCATAAGCCGAACGTTTGTGGTGTTTTTCCTGACGCTGCTGATGTGTAATGCGTCGGGGGCAATTGCCACTCGTCGTCTCCAGGCCGCTGACCCTGCCGATATTTTCTAACAAGTCATCTCTCTTCTTTTATCCCCATGGCTGCAGCACCATCTATTTCTGTTCATCAGCTTAACCACTACTTTGGCTCTGGCCAGCTCCGTAAGCAGGCCCTGTTTGACATTAATCTAGAGATTGCAGCGGGTGAGATTGTGATCATGACCGGCCCCTCCGGCTCGGGAAAAACCACCCTGCTAACGCTCATCGGCGGTCTGCGCTCGGCCCAGACCGGCAGCTTAAATGTTGTTGGTCATGAGCTATGCGACGCTAACGAACAGGCCCTGGTCAAAGCTCGCCGCAACAATGGCTATATTTTTCAGGCCCACAATCTGCACGGCAGTCTTACCGCGTTAGAAAATGTACAAATGGGTCTAGAAGTGCAGGGGACGTTTACCAAGGACGAACGCCACCGTCGCGCCACAGCGATGCTAAAGCAGGTCGGGCTAGAAGACAGGATCGACTATCATCCAGCCGATCTCTCGGGGGGACAAAAGCAGAGAGTTGCGATCGCTCGCGCTCTGGTCAGTCATCCCAAAATTGTCCTAGCCGATGAACCCACCGCCGCCCTCGATAAAAAATCTGGCCGCGATGTCGTAGACATTATGCATAATCTCGCCAAAGAGCAGGGCTGCACAATTTTACTCGTTACCCACGACAACCGAATTTTAGACATCGCCGACCGCATTATCTACATGGAAGACGGGCGTTTATCCAAACAGCCTGAAGAAAAATAGCTCTTAAGTAATCTCTAGTCTGCAGAATTCTTCAAGTGTTCCAAAAATTGTTTGATATCTTCTGAAATGAGTTTCAAAACTTCTAAAGCCACATCCATATTAGGTTCTAGCTGTCTTAACTTAATATCAGTGCCGTAAGCATGGCGAAACATGTGTCTAAAGCTTCTGAGCTGGTTTAATAGGTCAAAAGATTCTTCAGATAGGAAAGCTGGTCGAATGCCTTCTACCGGCTGACTCAGTCTGAGTAGTAGAACTCGATGCCATTCACTACCGGTACCGACCTGATTCTCAAAAGCACTAGCAATCAGCTTTAACAAATCCTCGATAGAGCAATATAGATTGTGAATCTGATAGGCGACACTATCCAACTGGCTAGGTGTGTCTAGACCTTCAGTAACGCGTGCCTGCAAACGATTGCTGACTTTTTCAATCAATCGCCACTGTCCATTAATTTCTGCGGTGAGTCCGGCGAGTCGTTCACGCTCCATGGGGTTCCGAGATGGCGAATCTTATCCGCAAAATGACACTGGTCTAAGGGTACTACATCCACATCACGGTTCAGGTGCAATGATAGATAGCCCATCAGACCGCAGATATTCCCTGTGTCCCAAGTATCCACGGCTATGTCGACGTCCGACGATTGGGTAAAGCGACCTGGCTCAGTGACTGAACCAAACACATAGCCGTGGAAAATGCCATAGGTGGGGCCATGGGTGCGCAGCCATGCCAGCGCTAGCGGTAACAATCGCTGGCGCTCAGTTTCGTTCTGTTCTTTTTCCCGAGCTAGCCTGGCATCTAGCAGCGGTGTCGGAAATGCCATGAATAACTTTGTCCAATTGCAGCTGATATCCCTATCCTAGCCCAGGTTCACCATGGGCCAGATTTAGACAATCAGACTGTACAAGATAGCCGTCATCCCTAGGGTAAACCCATGAACGGGGAGGAGCTTGATCCAGGGCTGTCGGACAATGCGCTGGGTCAGCAGCATGCTCAGGAGCGCGCCAAAAATCAGGCTAACCCCTTGCAGAAAGGCGATAACAGCCGGATGGGCCACAACGACAGGCCCCGTGCTAGCCAGGCCAAAACTGGCAAAAGAGACTGGGATAATCCGGCCTGCTTCGGTAAGACCCAGGGACAGATAGTGGGCCAGACTACTAAAGAGCACAGTGGGCAGCCAGCCATAGGCTACCTGGGTAAAGGGTCTGGCTTTGAGGCGGGGCTGAATAAGCTGGGTCAGCCGATGGGCCACCCAGGCTAAGGGCAGGGGTAGGAAAAGCAGGAGGAGAGTTGCGATCGCATGTCCCCCAAACCCAATTACCCGCTCCGATACCCCCAGGGCGGCTGCCACCGCCGGTAGCCGATGCACCAACACCGCCCCCCACAGCAGCAGCAGCAGCGCCACCTCATGATCGACCGGTTTA
>JBCDJC010000132.1:0-13979 GCA_038748225.1 Cyanobacteria bacterium P01_H01_bin.26
CTGTTCCCGAACCTACAACTGCCGCAGGATTGTTACTAGCAGGCATGCTGGGTATCGCAACCCGTCGTAGGTCAGTTTAGGTTCAGCCTACGCTACGTTCTCATCATTTTTTCCTCGTAATCCTATTGGACCGCCGGAGTGTAATGCACGGCGGTCTTTTGTCGTCTAGCCAGGAACTTTAGCCAGCCTCTACTGTTCCTTACGTTTGGTCATCATCACCATTAGCAATAGCGTCCCGCATATTCACCTGACGTTCTTTGAGATATCTGACCCTTTCTAGAGATGGAACGCTGCCAAGGGTAAGCGCTTCGAAAACCGTGATGTTTTCTGGCTCTTCGAAAAAATCTGGATCAAACAGATGCAAAATTCTCCCTGCATAGAACTCCATACATTTTGTTTCAAAGACCTTCAGCCTTAAAGAAGCCATATGATCTATGGGTTCAGATGTATTGCGAACAGGTTTTTTCTGAGCATCTCGAAACAGATCGGCGCAGCGTAAACAGTTTAGAATCTCATTAACCTTTCTCCTCGACAAGTTTGATTCTTTCTGGACGCTGTCACGAAGACTTTTTGTAATGTCGTTAAAGCTGATAGTAGATCCGTCCAAGCCTTTAAATAATTTGATTAGTTCGTCAAATACAAATTTTCTAGACTCTGGTGCCAGATTGAGGTTTCTTTTTTTGAAAAAGGTCTCAAGGCTGTCATCATCGGATGTTGCTGTAGCTTCCTTTCCAGCCTCTTCTTCTTCCTCACCATTATCGACTAAAGATTGAGAATTTTCAGGGATCTCTATGAGACTTTTTATCCGATCCAAAAAGTTATTCTGGTCTGCAACCGTAATATCCCAGTGATGAGTCCGAATGTGAGCCTCTGCATCATCAATATCAAGCACCACAAAAATAGCGTTGTCAGAGTTTAGGTTTAACCGTTGACCGTGATTGTTAAACTTTTCTATACCTGCATGATATTGCTGACCCGCCTTACACTCAATTAGCAGCGGCTTCCCATTCACAAGAAAGAACAAATCGAGTTCTGATAAATCTCCATTTTCGTATGCGATTTTCGGATTTCTAAGATACTGGTAGTCAACACCTTCTGAGTCAAACAGTTCGACTACTTTGTCATAAATAAAGCGCTCAAACCAACCGCCATCAAAAAAGCCTTGTATATCGGAGCGATTGTAGGAATCGGCTATGATGAAGTCTGATGATTCTTTATTTTTGATTAGCCTGCCGTTTAACAAGTAATCGCATGATTTGAGTTTTTTAAGATATTGGTTATGGATACGTTTAGCGCGTGCGTCATAGTCTCGCAGCTCAAACCGAGTTCTCTTACCGACGCTGCTTCTCAACTTCCGATGAAATCTTTTGAGAATGGCATAGTTGTCGCCAAGATAAAGAGATAGTTCATCTAACAAACCGTCAATTTTAGGATCGGGTTCATAATAGTTTTCAACTTCAATATTTTTACCTTTGAACCACTCGATTACTTGCTGAGCTGTTTTATCTTCTAAAATCTCTTCTTGATCTGTCGTAACTGGTTCTTCAATATTACTAAAATTGTCTTGATGGTTGATAGGGAGAGACTGTTCAATAGCCGGATTTACCTGGTTTTCTAATTCTCTCGAAGCTATCTCTATACGATCAGCGTCATTAAAAATATTATCGTCAGAGCTAAGTGAGTTTTTATTGATCTTTAATTCGAGTGCTGCTAACTTTGTTTTGATACCGTTAATTTCATCGGGATTTAATGCTGATTGTCTGAAATGTGAACCATCTCTCAGTTCATTCAGCCTTGTTTGATGCTGTTTGCTCGCCAGGAAAACTTTTTCGACGTTTTTTCTGTTTTGGGCTGTTACGGCTGTCAGACTGTTTACTTTTATTTGATGTGCGTTATTGCTTTTTTGTTGCTTAGCGATAAGTTGTCTAAGCCGTCTATCTTGTTGGACATGCCCAGCAGCTACGGCTGCACCTGCTGCTGCGCCTGTTATTGCCCCCTTTGCTTGACCTGGAACTAACCAAAAGCCAGCTGAACCAAAGAGAATACTTGAAACCAAAATGGTTAGTGTACCTTGTGTATTAGGATTCATATTTAATTAGCCGTAGTGGTCTACAGGAATAAATAGATAAATCTATAGGGTCTATAGATTTGAATGTGGTTTTCTATAATGCAAATGCGGTTTAGCCCCCAAATGTCGACGGCGAGGTTATCTATACTGACCATTTATTGGCACAACGGCAGCCATGCTACAAAAATATAATCTGCGTCAAAAGTACTTTTTATGGATACATGTTACGAAAATTTAGATCTGAGTAATATCTTGCAAATACGATGAACTTAAAGTGCTAACGAATCTAGATTGGGAGAGGCAACATAGGGCTTAGCGTCTCTAAAATCCGGATCGCGGTATAGTTCTGGAATAAATGAGTTCAGCACTTCCTCGATAGGAATAGGCTTGGCATCTCCCGGATTCCAAGTACAAATACCGTTTCGACGCACCTCATATTGATAGCATTGATAATTACGGATATCAAACGGTAATGAGTGATTATCTTCTCTTTGCCGAAACAAGATAAACTTCTTACCCAAAATCATCATCATGCCCAGCTCTAACATGACATTAGAATTGCAAGTTGTAATATCCACAATGCCAAAGTGCGCATCTCTGATTTGATTCATCAGTTCAGAAAGAATATAGTCTTTTCCGGGTGGATGAATGTAGCGTTTTGCCTGAATCTGGTGACTGGTTAAAAAATCTCTAGCACACTCTTCTAATTCTAAAAAGTCTGTTTCATCAGTCCGAAAAGGTCTGGCGATAAACCCTGTCCGATAAGGGTTGAGATGCCACTTTGACTTTCGCACTGTTTCCTTGAACTGGGCAATTGCCTTTGTAGTCTGAAAATCATTTAGCTCATGGGCATCTGCTTTCCAAATGAGATTAGCCATCGGGCGAGAAAAACGCTTCAACATTTCCAGCGTTTCTATGGTCAAAACATTAGACATCGGTAGCTCAACAGAATAAATTCCCCAGAGAGCATCCCTAAAAAATAAAGGTACAGCGACTATCGAATCAGTATCACCAAAAAAATCTAAAACCTCTGGTTCGAGCGGCTCATCAGTGGCTAGATTCTGAATGGTTTCCGACAGATTCTGATTATGAATATCTTCTATCCAAATAGGTGCGCGATGATTGTAAATCCAAGGCCAAACCCCTTGGGACTCTTTACTAACCTCAAAGGGCTTTAAATCACTTCTTCGACTATTGTTGATGCTTGCAAAGGGCTGCAGGATGTCGTGAAACCTGCCTTCTTGCTTCCATAAAACATCAATAATATGAGCATTGAGATTCTCTTTTACACGCTGGTTAACGATATCTAAAATATGGCGTGCTTCATCTCTAGTAAGGAAGTCAATTGTTAAACTTAGCTTTTCTAGTTCTCGTAACATGTCTATCATAACAACGCGCTCTCTTCTTTTAGTAGTTTGTCAATGATAGATATGGCTCGCCCACAATTCAGGACTATCATTACAGTAGAAGACCCGTTTATATATTTTACATAGCCTGTAAAGGGGGCGCTCCATTCAAGTCAACTCGAACTCACCTATGCGCAGCCAGACTGGCTTTTTTGCAAAGTAGCTATCATTTCTGGGGAATTTGTTTTGTATTATATTTTGTAAATTTAGGTTTTAAGCTACATAGAGATTAGGGATTGTATAAGCCCCAAAAATGAATACCGGAGAGGTTGCCATGGGACGCCTATATGCCTATTAATGGAGCCTGATAAATTTTGTTTCTATGGCTGCTTAAAGGGCGATTAACATTAACGACAGCTATATTGAAAAGTGTTTTACCTCCTATGTATAGAACAAAACTGAAATAACTTCGTAGACGCTCTGCTGCTGGCAGGATCAAGTCAAACTCATCAGGATATGTCTGAAAGAGCCGAACTCATAACAAAAAATGCCCTCATTTGGCCAGTCTCTTTAAGAGAGAATCACTGACTTTGGAAAATATCACAAGTAGACTCAACGCCATTATCATTGGCTTTTTGTCATAAGACGGATGTTACCCGGTTTGAGATAAAAAACGTCACCTGACTCTGAGTGTATATGTCTCATACGACTGCTCAGAGTCATCAACAGCAGAACGATAGGACGTTTTTTATTTGTCTCCTGAAACCATGTGGACATAGGAAACTTGCTGGTAAATAAGGTGCCCGCTAGTAGCTCCTTTCTCCTTTCCCTTTAACTCTTCCCCACTCTACTCCGGGGATTTTATTTTTTGGCAGATCCCTAGTCTTCCAATAAGCTTGTGTCTTGTTGTGCCACATTGAATTTCAATCATGGAAACAGTTCGTAGCATTGTTCCATCACAATCTGTTCAAGCACCACACCCAGGGGCGGGCTGTTGATCGGTGTGTCCAGTCCGTCCCATTGGGTTAAACCCACGGTCAATACCTAAATGCCTGGGGGCAGTTGCTAAATTTTTACTGTAGCCAGCTGGCTCACCATTACCCGTTCTACGATCTGTCTTAGCACCATCGCGGCCCAGTCCACATCCGCCTCAGTAGTCTGATGGCCAAGGGTAAGACGAATTCCAGTCCTAGCTGCCATATCGCTAAATCCCATCGCTTTGAGGATTGGACTAGGGGTGAGTTTGCCACTGTGGCAGGCCGAGCCCGCGCTGATGCCAAGACCGGCCAGATTTAGCTGACGCACCAGGGTCTTACCTGTCACCCGTTTGCCATCGGCATGGGGCAGATAGAAACTGACATGATGGGGCAACCGTCGCTGTGGATGCCCCGTCAGCACTAGCTCAGGATAGCCCTGCAGTTGACTAATTAAGCGATCGCGCAGCCGCTGCAGTCGCTGCTTTTCCTGAGAGAGCTCTTGATTAGCCAGCTCTGCCGCCGCGCCAAATCCAGCAATGGCCGGTACTGCCTGGGTTCCTGAGCGCAAATTAGTCTCCTGACCGCCGCCATGGATCAGAGGCATCAGGTCGGTACCCGGTTTTACATATAGCGCCCCGGCCCCCTGGGGACCATAAAGCTTGTGGCTAGAGATGGAGAGCAAATCTACCCCCAGTGCCTGCACATCGATCGGTAGCCGCCCGGCTACCTGCACCGCATCGGAGTGAAAAAGAGGCTTAAACAGAGGATCTCCGGTCTGGAGCACGGCGGCTAGTTCAGAAATGGGTTGCACAGTCCCGACTTCACTTTGTCCGTAGATAACGGATACCAGCACCGTATCTTCGCGCAGTGCCCCCGCCAAATCCGTTGGATTTATCTGTCCATAGCTGTCTACTGGTAGGCGGGTAATCTGCCAACCTCGCTGTTCCAGCAGCGCTGCCGGTTTGGCAATAGCCGAATGTTCCACGGCGGAAATAATCATATGGCGCGGTCTGCGATACTGCTGCGCCACCCCCATGATGGCCAGGTTATTGGCCTCGGTACCGCTGGCGGTAAATGCGATCGCATCCGCCGATGCCCCAATCAGCTCAGCCACCTGCAGCCGCGCCGTTTCCATAACCGTCGCCGCTCGACTTCCCCAAATGTGTAGACTAGACGGGTTTCCCCAGGCAGTTGTCATAGCCGCGCCCATGGCGGCAATTGCCTCCGGGCGCGGTGGTGTGGTTGCACTGTAGTCCAAGTAAATCTGCATCCCCTGCCCTGGTTGAGATAGTCCCACCCTAAACAGCCTCCGGTTCTTTACCCGAAACAACCGGTGCTGTTTTACTCAGGGCCAGTTTGGGGTGCTCCCCTTCCACCTGCTGGCAGTTCCACTCATTCCGGAACAGCAGCACGGGGCGGCCATAGCTATCTTTGACCGTCACCGTATTAAATAGGCGGCCAGCACCTTTTAATGCCTCCCAACCGCCACCCACCCAGCGAGCCACGCTGTAGGGCAACATATCCAGCATCGTATCGACGTTGTACTCATTTCTTAAACGAAACTGTACCACCTCAAACTGAAGCTGTCCCACCGCCGCCAAAATGGGATCGCGTTTCGACTCATCCGCCGAATACATAATTTGAACCGCGCCTTCTTCCCGCAGCTCGGTTACCCCTTTGCGAAACTGCTTAAACTTAGACGGGTTTGGGTTCTTTAAATAGGCAAAAAGCTCGGGTGAGAAAAACGGGATCCCTTCGTACTCCAGCTTTTTGCCCTGATAGATGGTGTCGCCAATGGCAAACACCCCCGGATTGTTAAGCCCGATCACATCGCCAGGATAGGCCGCTTCCAACGACTCGCGTCCCTGACCAAACAGCTTTTGCGGGTGGGATAGCCGCACGTTTTTACCCGACCGGGCGTGGTTGACCACCATGTCTTTTTCAAAGCGGCCGGAGCACACCCGCACAAAGGCAACGCGATCGCGATGTCGCGGATCCATATTGGCCTGAAGCTTAAATACAAATCCAGAAAACTCTTCCCGTGAGGGCGGCACCATCCCCACGGTGCTTTCCCTCGGTCCGGGTTTAAGGGCAAAGTCCAAAAACGATTCTAAAAATAGCTCTACCCCAAAATTAGTCATGGCGCTGCCAAAGAAAACAGGGGTCATCTCGCCTTCATGGACCAGCTCTAAATCCAGCTCAGGCCCTAGCTCATCCAGCACCTCTAGCTCTTCTAAAAACTGAGCATACACCTCACTATCATCCACCAGCTCTTCAATGCGGGGATCGCCCCAGTCGAGAACCGTATCAGTCGCCGCCTTACTGCCATGGGCGGTCCGCTCAAACAGGTGAAACTGTCGTTTGCGTCGATCAAATACCCCCTTGAACCGATCGCCCATACCGATGGGCCAGTTGACGGCGTAAGTAAACAGCTCCAGCTCCTTTTCAATTTCATCCAACAGGGCCAGGGGCTCTTGCCCGGGACGGTCCAACTTATTAAAGAAGGTAAAAATTGGCAGACCGCGCATTTTGCAAACCTCAAATAGTTTGCGGGTTTGCGGCTCCAGTCCCTTGGCCGCGTCCTCTAGCATCACGGCGTTATCCGCCGCTGCTAGGGTACGGTAGGTGTCTTCACTAAAGTCTTGGTGTCCCGGAGTATCCAGCAGGTTAATCCGGTAGCCGCTGTAGTTAAATTGCAGCACCGTCGAGGTAATCGAAATTCCCCGCTGTTGCTCTAGCTCCATCCAATCGGAAACTGCATGCCGCTGGGCACGACGCGCCTTGACCGATCCCGCTTCATGGATGGCCCCTCCGTAGAGCAGGAGTTTTTCCGTCAGCGTCGTTTTACCGGCATCAGGGTGAGAAATGATCGCAAAGTTACGACGCTGCTCGACGGCGGCATCGATTGTTGCTGGAGACGATAGGGTGGTGGTCATGGAGGTGTTTCAGCTCAGCGAGCGTTGGCACGATCCCCAGACATCAAAAGCACTGGGGTAGCTCCCATTGTACTGTTCAGTGTCTATGGTCTGGGGCTTTACCAGTCAGCATCATAGTGCTCCACCACGACCCCCTCGGTCGTGATTACCGTCAGAGGCAAAGCTGTCTCGGCCTCACGGCGAGCAAACTGGACCACCTGCATCCCTTGCTGAACCGGGTCTACCACCATTAAGTAACGATCGTCCTGCCACTGTAAATCAACGACCTGATGGTGCATCAGCCAGGCTTCAGCTAAAGTGCCCTGATTGATCGCACTGCCTTCATCATGGCTATAGCAGCTCGCCCACACATCATCAGCCACGGCCCATAGCCCTGAGAGATTTACCGGTTCCATGCGAGCACTGAGGCCATAGGTCGTAAAGCTGAGGATATCGTGATCCCAAAACTGGGTTGCCAGCTGTTGAAAGTCTTTATCCTGGACCAAAGCACTGTAGCGTTCATCTGTCGCCAGCTGCTTTTGTTGCTGAGCCTGGCTGGGGCGCTGCCAGGCGGCGGCCTCGCTACAGACTAAAAACTCTGGGGAATCCTCCTGGACAGCTGTATCAGCCGATATTTGAGGCTGGGTGACAACAGCATCAGCGACGTGAATAGAATGGCTGACGGCCCTGAGACTACCTAGAATACCGACAGTAGCCAGGAGCAACAGACCCTGCCTCCCTAGCTGCTTAAATTTGGATACGACCATGGCTAACGTTCGATGCGCCCTGCTGACAGTATTTTTATCTACGACGTGACATTTGCCCTCGCTGAGTTAGTCCCTTTCCGGTGGCACTCACTCAGCAAACCTACAGGCAAATCAGGAACTGTTTTTTGGTTAGGCAGCCGTTAGAAAAAACAAAGCCCTCCCTAATAGGAAGGTCTAACCCCCGCCATATCAAGAACGATGGGCAGACGTTATCGTTTAAGACTGACCCAATCTCTGACTAACGATTTATGGGGTGCATCGGTGATAGCTCTAACACCGCCGGAAAATCTTTAAAGCCCGATAGGTCTGGGACCTCAAACAAAAGCTATCTGCGCACAGATACTCAAGAGACCTGTGTATAGCCCTTAAATATGCTCAAGTTAGCATGTTAAAACCGGATCGAATAGCAGTTTTTACTCAGGGTGAAAATACAAGCGCAAAGTACTGCTACCTAAGCGCGTTTCAAACTTATATATTCATTATGGTGGACGACCGCCCCTGGAAATGTTCACCTAGGCCAATTTTTAGGAAATGTAATGACTGTCCCACCCCAAGCCTACGCCTGTTTGGGTCACTGGCCTAGCTGTCTGATTCTCGGCGGGCACGGTGTTGGGAGCTGAGGCTATTGCGCTCCCAAAAATATCCGCCTGCATAGCCTTGAATATTTGGTTGGGTCGTGGCCAGGGCCAGCCGTTTTTCAGCGATGCAGGCGTATTCTTCGTCGATTTCGATGCCGACGTAGCGGCGGCTAAGTTTTTTGGCTACTACGGATGTAGTACCTGAACCTAGGAAGGGATCAAACACCATATCTCCAGGCTGACTGCTGGCTAAAATAATTTTGGCAATGAGTTTTTCTGGTTTTTGGGTGGGGTGATCCGTGTTTTCTGGCATTGACCAAAATGGAATAGAAATGTCTGTCCACAGGTTGGAGGGATGGGTGATGCGGAATTTCCCTTGCTCTGTCGTTTGCCAATCTTTGGGATTGCCGGTGCGATCGCGATACGGAGCCAGCACCCGACGCTTTACCTTTACAGCCTCAACATCAAACGAATAATCCTCCGATACGGTGCCAAACCAAATATCCTCAGATGAGTTTTTCCAATTTTGTTTTGCTCCCCGTCCCTTTTCGCGCTCCCATGTAATCCGGTTACGCACCATAAAGTATCGGGAAAAGACGTTATACACCGCCGGTGATGATTGCCAGTCACAGCAGACATACGCCGAAGCATTGGGTTTGAGCAACCGGGTCATCTGGGACATCCAGCTTTCCAACCAGGTTTCATACACCGCTCGCGATCGCTGATTAAAGGTTGTTTGGTTAAAAACTTTGGAGCGGTTATAGGGGGGATCCACAATCAACAGATCCACAAATCCATCGGGCAGCTGAGGCAGTGCCTCCAGGGCATCCTGGCAAATGGTGATGTTTTCCAACCGCTGACAGGTAGCGTCCTCAGGTAACCTCACCAGCTGCTGCCGATAAATACAGCGCTCATCGCTGCTCAACACCAGGGTGCGATTATTCGGCGCTCGCTGTTTATCATCGTTCATCAGGTTGGCCCGTACATCTAGAGCAGCATAGCAAGTGTCCGGATTGTCGTCGTCTAGCTAATATCTGCGAATCTTCAGTAGACGTAAGCAAAGCGATTAGTATGGAACAATACTCCGGTTAGTCAATTTCCCATAACTCCCATGTTTGAAGCTCTCTCAGAACGATTTGAATCTGCCTGGAAGACCCTGCGCGGCCAAGATAAAATCTCTGACTCCAACATTAAGGAAGCTCTACGGGAAGTTAGACGGGCGCTTTTAGAGGCCGACGTTAGCTTTAACGTGGTCAAAGACTTTGTAGCCGAAGTCCAAGAAAAAGCCCAAGGTGCTGAGGTAGTCACGGGTGTGGCCCCAGACCAGCAGTTTATCAAGATTGTCTACGATGAGCTGGTCAATCTGATGGGCGACGCCAACGAGCCCCTGGCAGATGCCAGCACCAAGCCAACGGTGGTATTGATGGCCGGTCTCCAAGGAACCGGTAAAACCACAGCATCAGCCAAGTTAGCCCTCCATCTGCGCAAACAAGAACGTTCGGCCATGCTGGTGGCCACCGACGTCTATCGTCCAGCGGCGGTCGATCAGCTGATTACCCTCGGCAAACAGATCAACGTGCCGGTATTTGAAATGGGTACCGACGCCAACCCGGTGGACATTGCCAAAGCCGGTATTGCCCGAGCCCAACAGGAGGGGATCGATACGGTCATTGTCGACACCGCTGGTCGCCTGCAAATCGACCAGGACATGATGGCTGAGTTGGAGCAGGTCAAAACAGCCATCCGTCCTGACGAAGTCCTGCTGGTTGTAGATGCCATGACTGGCCAAGAAGCGGCCACCCTGACCCAGACATTCCATGAGCAGATTGGGATTACCGGCGCTATTCTCACCAAGATGGACGGTGACTCTCGCGGTGGAGCGGCCCTATCAATCCGCCAAATCTCAGGGAAGCCGATTAAGTTTATTGGTATTGGCGAAAAAGTAGAGGCGCTGCAGCCTTTCTATCCCGAGCGGATGGCCTCTCGGATATTGGGCATGGGAGACGTCCTCACCCTAGTCGAAAAAGCCCAGGAAGAAGTCGACATTGCCGATGCAGAACAGCTGCAGGCCAAGATTTTAGAAGCCCGGTTTGACTTCAACGACTTTCTTAAGCAAACTCGCTTGATGAAGAACATGGGTTCTTTGTCCGGCATTATGAAGCTGATCCCGGGCATGTCCAACAAGCTATCAGCGGACCAGCTCCAACAGGGTGAAACCCAGCTGCGCCGCTGTGAAGCCATGATCAACTCCATGACCAAACAGGAACGGCAAGATCCCGATCTGTTGGCCACCTCCCCCAGTCGCCGTCGCCGGATTGCCAAAGGCTCCGGTTATGGTGACCGAGACATCAGCAAACTAGTCAGCGATTTTCAAAAAATGCGCTCCATGATGCAGCAAATGGGACAGGGCGGCGGCATGGGAGGGTTCCCCGGTATGGGCGGCATGCCTGGCATGGGAGGATTCCCTGGTATGGGGGGAATGCCGGATATGGGAGGCGGCATGCCGTCCGGCGGTCGTCCCGGCTTCCGTGGCTACAGTGCTGGCTCTAAAAAGAACAAAAAGAAGAAAAAGAAAAAAGGCTTTGGTACCCTTTAAGGCAAATAACGATTGGGTTAGGATTAGCCACCGCCCCAACCTGGGAAAGCTAATCAATATAAGTTGAAACCACCCAAGAGTTATGAAAAAGCGTACTGGACTGGGGGTGATTACCCTGGCCGCTGGTTTATGCTGCTGGCTACCGGCTCCGGGGCATGCACTGCCAGGCTATTCCGTCGATGAGGTTAGAACATGGATGCAGGGGCACCCCACCCTTCGAGCCGATCGACGGGAGGGATTGCGGATACACCGCACTGATGTCCCTTCACGCCGATTTACATTCCAAGCGAGTGTCTTTCCAGTGGGTGGTTTTCGTCGCCCTGATGACGCTGAATCCCTCTCCTCTTCTATCCGCAACCAGGATTTCAGCGTTATCCGCCGTGAAGAATTTCTCCTAGTTGATTACGATCAGCCGGTGACACTGGCGCGGTTAGAAGAGGCCCTACGCACTATCTACGGTCCAGATATCCACGCCGACTATCGCCGCGCTCCGGCCACCTATGGATATATCGCGACCGAAACCACCAATAGTCAAGGGGAGGTACGTTCGGGTAACCTCTATACCTACTGGATTGAGCTGGCGGTTGATACTAACGGTGTAGCCACCGCTGGCAAACTTAATGTCTTACTGTCTGAAGACACCGACAGATTAGAAAGCTACCTTCAGGCACTGGAATCCATCAGATAGCTAGCGTCTAAGGTCGAACGGTACGGTACTTTTGAAGCTGCTGTTTGAGGCTGCGCTGCATCATAAAGAACGGGCTGATGAGGCTGGCCAGGTAGAGGGTGAGTTCGCAGGCCGCCACGTCGTCTTGAATAATATCTTGGCGATAACGCAGACAGTGGAGCAATATTTTGCGGATGTCGTTGGCTGTGTAGAGGGGTAATATCAGCGGTCGTTGCCATAGGTAAACACTCAGCATGCGAGTACGGTAGCGACTCAAACCAATGCCCCGACAAAGTTTTTGCAGATACTGACGGGTTAGTCGGTTACTGGGAATTTGATGTTGCAGACGCATACCAGGGTTGTACCAAACGTCCCAGCCGGCTCGCTGAATATGCAGAATGGACTCCGTATCTTCTCCGGTCAACATACTGGTACCAGTACGACCCGTGAGGACAAGTTCCTTGGGCACATTGTCGAGCCAAGCTTGGCGTCTGACCACCATACCGGCTGAGGGGGGAACTACTTTTTGCTGGGGGGCATACATCAGCGGCTGGGAACCCCGTTCAGTCAGTGCCAGTAGCGACGCAATCCGCTCAAAGTTTTGCGGGGGATTGGTTTCAAAACTGCCTCGAATACGACTAGCAATTACCCCGGCCTGGGGATGTGTTTGGGCAAACCGGTAGGCAGAAATCAACCAGGTCATACTGGGTAGAGTATCGTCATCTAGAAACCCCACCAGTGAGCTGGCTGCTATTTGAATGGCTTTTTGCCGAGCGTAGGCAGCCCCCTGTTTGGGTTCGAATACATACCGCAGCGGCACGGTGTGGCTGCGCCACTCTCGCTGATAGTGGCGGACGACTTCAGCTGTATGATCGTTACTGTTGTTGTCAACAACAATTATTTCCCAGCTCAGGTTATGAATATTCAACTGCCAGCGTAGACACTCTAGAACAGCGGCTAGTCGGTCTCCCCCGTTATAGGTGGGAATAGCAACTGAAATATCTAAATCAACTTTTTCAGGAAAGACCCGACTAAATGTATGTCTTAGCCCAACCAGCCGATCGCCATGGTCTAATCCGCTCATTATGAAAAGAGAAATCTAAAGAATAGTGCAGCAGTTTGCCTGCGCTGCAATCACGTTCAGCTGCCAAACCCTGTTTTCAGAATTCCCCTAGACAGATTTGAATCTGCAACCCCATGTGCCCCAGACCAGTTCCCTTAAACCACCGGACCTGATGGAAAATCGATCCCCGTTGGCGGGAATAGTTGCAAAGGAGCTGCCCTGAGACGTATTGAACAGAAACGGACCCTACTGGATTCGAACCAGTGACCGACCGCTTAGAAGGCGGTTGCTCTATCCACTGAGCTAAGGGTCCCCCAATCGAGAACTACCAGGTTTGCCAGCTTTTGTAAGGCGACTGACGCACCGTGCCAGCTTGGATTCCAGTTTCTTAGTTTAGGCGACATTGGCCCCAATCTACCACGGTCGCAAAGCAGCCGGGATGCTAACGCTGTCATGGCAGAAAAGGGAACTGGGTAAGCTGGGGTCACAAAATGGTTTTAGTCAACGGTTTTCTACTATCGTAATAATTTAGGCTGAATTCGTTTGTAGGGGTAAAGGAGCAGGTTGACAGACTGATTGGTTTGAGCGCTCAACAGCGTTGGGCCATGTCCTAGGGTTAGCATTTATCAGCGACGCCATGTTCATCTTAAAGCGCCAGGATGTGGAAATTGGCAGTTTTCAACATCCCTCTAAAGAGCAAAAGATTCCCATTCTGCTTTATCAAGGGCAAACGTTTCGCCTGCTGAGTGTGTTTAATGCGGCTCAAGAAGAAGAGGCACGCATCTTTTGGCGTGATTTGACAGACAATCGAGGCAAAGCGTGTGTCCTGCTTGAAGAGCCAGAGCGCTTTAGCGTATGGGGAAAGATTCAGTTAGACCAGTCATCAGGGGAGAAGGCAGCGCCTAAGGCCTCGACCAATGGCAGCGATAGCATTTTTATTAAATCAGGATTGTTGATTATTCAGACAATGTACGCGGACATTGCGGACTTGATGGGAGATAA
>JBCDJC010000133.1:0-13949 GCA_038748225.1 Cyanobacteria bacterium P01_H01_bin.26
CAGACCGAGCTGTTGCAAAATGCGCACCAACCCCAGGGCCGCCCCTAGCACAGATATAAAAAAGCCAGCGGTAAACACCCCTTTCATTAGCTGCAGGCTGGCGGGCAAACCACCCATGCCGTCCTCATGGAGGCCATCGGTCAAGATCAGCCCGGCCACCCGGTCGGGATAGGTGTGGGCATAAAGGCGCATGGTATAACTACCCAGGGAATCACCCACCAAAACATAGGGTGGGGGGATATCGGCCTGCCGCATGAGTGCTTCAAATTCCTGCATCATCTCACCGCTGTTGCGGGGGTTAGGACTGTTAGAACTCCAACCATAGCCAGCTCGATCATAAATACAGACATCAGCAAACTGGGCAATCTCATCAATCAGTAGGTAGCCTTCTACTCCGCCCAGGCTGTGGTCCAAGATAACGGTGGGCTGACCTGGACGCGGACGCCCCCGACGATAGAGATGCAGCCGACAGTCACCAATGTCGTAGATCTGCCCCGGTGGGGGTGCTTGATCTTCTTGACGGCAGCACCAGATGTGATAGGCCGTTGTGCAGAGGAGAATCAGGTTACGCAGCCACATGGGTAAAGGAGAAAAGAATTGTTAGCATCGGTGTAGCGACCTTGATCCCGCTGCTGAACTTTAAATTTACACAAAGGCTGCATGTTAACGCCAAATCTTATTTCCCGTCAGGGTGAAATTGTGGAGGTGTTTTTACGCCACGGCTGGGACTACATGCGGCGTTTGCTGGTGGGCAAAGCCCCGGAAGAGCCTGATATTCCACCGCCCGCTGTCCTGCGCAACATTTTGACAGATTTAGGGCCGGTGTATATCAAGTTTGGGCAGCTGTTGAGTACCCGGCCAGACCTGCTGCCACCGGCTTACATTGAGGCACTCAGTGCGCTGCAATCGACGGTGCCGCCGGTGGATGCGGTCACGATTCAAGCGTTTTTGAGACAGCAGCTCAATCCGGACGAGGTGTTTGCCCAGGTGGACTATCGTGCGATCGCATCTGGCTCCATCGGTCAGGTCCACCGCGCCGTTCTCAAAAATGGTCAACCCGTAGCCCTCAAGATTCAGCGTCCCGGCATTGAAATACGGGTCAAACGGGACATGGCACTGATCAGAGACATTGCCAGGCTAGTAGCCAGCACCCAGTTTGGCCAGCGCTATAACGTCATCGCCCTGGCCGATGAATTTAGCAACGCCCTCAACGCCGAACTCGACTTTACAACGGAGGCTAACTACACCGATCAGCTGCGTCAAAACCTGGCCCAGGGCCGCTGGTTTGACCCCCAGCAGCTGACTGTTCCCCAGATTATTTGGCCCCTGACCCAGCCTAAGGTACTGGTAATGCAGTGGCTCGACGGTCAGCCGATATTATCGGCGGCCCTAGGCGCTCAGGGAGAACCGGTGGCAAAACGCAACGCCCTGAGCAGCATGATGTTTCGAGCTTTTTTTCAGCAGTACTTTGTCGATGGCTTTTTCCATGCCGACCCCCATCCGGGCAATATTTTCTATCTGAGCGATGGCCGCGTCGCCCTGCTAGACTGCGGCATGATGGGACGCCTCGATCCCCAAACCCGCACCACCCTGACCGAAATGGTCCTGGCTATCGTTAGTTCCGACGCCCAGCGCTGCACCCAGCTCACCCTCCAGCTAGCAGAACCCCTCCAGGCGGTGGATCTGACCAAGTTAGAGCACGACTACAGCCGGCTGCTATCGCGCTACTACGGTCTGGACCTGAGAAATCTAAACACGGCGGCCGCCTTTGCTGAAGTTCTAGAAGCAGGCACCCGTAACAATTTGCGCTGGCCCGCCAACATCGGTTTATTTACCAAGTCCCTGGCCAACCTGGAAGGGGTGGCCCGCCAGTTTAATCCCGAGATTAATCTAATCGCGGAGATTCGTCCGCTGATGGCGGACCTTTTCCGGCAGCAGCTAGTGGGGGATGACCCTCTCCAGGCCCTACTGAGAACTGGTTTGGAGTTTCGCAACCTATCCCTCTCGGCCCCCCGCCAGTTTGGATTTCTCCTGGACCGTCTGAGTGAGGAAACCCTCACCTGGAATGTAAACATCAAAGACTTGACTAACCTGCAACAAAGTATTGAGCAGGCGGCCAATCGCCGTTCGTTTAGTACGGTGGTGGCGGCGCTAATTATTGGTGCTGCCATTATCTCCAGCAATCAAACCAACGTCCAGCTGCAGTGGCTGAGCACCAGCCTATTTGCCGCCGCCACCCTGCTCGGTATTTGGTTAATTGTCAGCATTCTACGCTCGGGTCGCTGGCGTTAGGGTTAGGTTCTACAGCGACCCGCAGCAGATAATTTGTTACCAAAATCAAGGCGGCCTGAGGCTACAGTATTTATACGTAGGGCATTTACATTGGCAGGTTAGGGCCTAGGCACTAGAGATGGAGACTCCCCTATCTTGGTTGAGGCTTTTCTTTCAACCCTTCCTAGGTTGGGGATAGACATACCACCCCGGCCAGCCGCTATTCCTTAATTATTTTTCAGATTGTTTTTTCACACCACACCCACGTGAGCGTTCTCATTTTTGACTTTGACGGTACGATCGCCGACACGCTAGAAACGATCGTTACAATTACTAATCGCCTGGCAGTCAGCTATGGCTATCCCCAAACGACACCGGAGCGATTGAAATATTTGCGAACACTGAGTACAACTGAGCTACTGGCCCAGTCCCATGTGCCCCTATTTCAGGTGCCGTTTCTCATGCGGCGGGTACGGCAGGAGCTGCGTAACGATGTGGACTCGATTCAGCCCTTTGAGCAGCTAGGCGATGTGCTGCTGGCACTGGCAGCCGATGGGCACAGCATAATGATTGCCAGCTCTAATGCCCCCTCCACCATCCACCGATTTCTAGAACGCCACGGGCTCAGCCAGGTGTTTAGCGAGGTCTACGGCAACATTGGTCTTTTGGGTAAGGCCCGTAGCCTGCGACGTATTATGCGGCGTCATCGGTTGGTGTCTGGGGAAATCCTGTACATCGGTGATGAAACCCGTGATGTAGAAGCGGCCCAGTGCCAGGGGTTAGCGGTGACAGCGGTAAGCTGGGGATTTAGCGATCGCACCGCCCTTGCAGCCCAGGGCCCCACATTTTTAGCAGATACCCCAGAAGAGCTCTACCGCATTGTCGGTGAATTCCATCGGTCGCAGCGGCGCTCCCTATTTACTGGGTCCAAGCGGGGTGGGATAGTAGAAACTCCATCATACGCACCCCACGCAGCTGATTAGATAGGGGTAAATGCCCCACGGGCGCTGAGAGATCCCAAACAAATTCACCAGGGTAGCGGGTCCAAATGTTGCCGGACTTCCACGCTAGTTTTTCCCACAGACGATCCCAATCTTGGTTAAGACCGAGCCACAGTTCTCGCTGTTTTGAAAAGCCAAACCGATCTTCTGAATAAACCCGCCATAGCTGGTCTATGGTGAGTAAATCAGCCGCCGGAAAGCTGTCCACTTCAGTAAAATAAACCCACTTCCGCTGAACAGCGGCCGGTCCCGCCAGCTCACACAGCTTTTGCAAGGTCAGTCGGTCTGCTTCTTCAAATTTTTGATCAATCAGCAAAGCCTGCAGCGGCTGATAAGTGACACTTTGAGCCGAGTTTAGGTCGACCACACCCTGGGGTAGGGTCTCAGCCAAAAAGGTCTGAACCGTAATTGACTCGCTGGTGCAAAGTAGCTGGTAAGCTCTCCCCGCTGCGACCGATGGGCGGCTGGTAGAAACTTCCTTCAGAAAATCAATTAAGAATAAAAGACCGGGCTCACCGGCATTTACCAATTCTGTAACAGCGCTGAGCTGGCGCTTGAGGTTATTGGAACGGAGCTGTTCGGCAAGTTTCACCATGTTGCCAGTATCAGGTGGAATAGCCGTTGGGAAATCAGCAGATACGTTACTCATAGTGGTCGTCTACAAAACTGGCTGCTGGCGATATGTCAGTTGCTTAGTCATCAGCCATATTTCAGGCTACCCTACATTGTCTGGGCAGCACAAGACAGAGCTTAGGGAAGATTATCTCAATCCAAATAGTCTAGATCAGCCGGTCAGGGGCTATTTATCCGACTCACCGGCAGCGGGCCGATAGCCATTTTCAAAGGCGTAGCGAATTAGCTGGGAGCGATTTTCTAAAGTCAGCTTACTGAGAATATTGCTCAGGTGAGTTTGCACCGTTCTCGGACTGATAAACAGATGTTCGCCAATTTGCTTGTTGGTAAATCCTTGGATAACTTCCCAAAACACCTTTTCTTCAGCAGGTGTTAAGGGCAGCGGCTCCGGCGATGGGGGTTGAGCCGATTCGGGGGCTGGCATTTGCTGCACCATGCGAATAATTTCAGCATGCATACGGCGGGAGCGTTCCAGCTGGGCGTCAATTTTGGCAATGAGTTCTTTGGGATGAAACGGTTTGACGATATAGTCGTCAGCTCCCTTGGAATGCCCTTGAATGCGGTCATCAAGTTCACCCCGACCCGATAAAAAGATAAAGGGCACTAGCTGACCCGAACGAATTTCCCTGAGCTTGGTGCAAAACTCATAGCCATCCATCTCAGGCATCATCACGTCTGAAACAACCAGATCAGGCTGATCCTGTTCAAACAGAGCTAGTCCTTCCGTACCAGAGGACGCATGGCTCACCTGAAACCCTCGCTCTCGCAGATAGCGGGTCAATGCAGCCCGCAGGGTAACGTCGTCATCAACAATAAGGATTTTTTTCATCCTGATGTCAGCTGCCTCAGCATACTTGCTACATCCTCAAACTAAACTTTCACCAGCGTCTCTACTAACAAACAAATTAATCCTAACAATCCTACAGCTAGGACGCTGGCATTGCATGTTCCAAATTACAGATACGTCATACTTTGATGGGTAACATCTATCCGCAAAGAGGGCGGTCACAATTGCCCGATCATTGTGACCGCTCGGGCATTGTGAATGTTTGATATGGGTATTGGGCTGAGCTTTACAGATTAACTACGGTCCATAGTGCCCAACTAGCTTGAGTGCTATGGGTTTCACCCACTAGAAAATGTGTGCTATTCCTGACGATACCGCTGTTCCTTTATTTCAGGTTGACTGGTACAGTGTCGACACTAATACGAAACTTGGGTATAAAGCAGGGTATGGCTTGGCAAATGTGGCAGATGCAGGTGCCACGGGCAAAGCCCAATAGAAAGGAGCAACATGGGTGAGTCTGGGAGCCAGGGCAGGAATGACCCACTACTACAATCACTAGATGACGACTTTCAGGCATTACAGCAGCATTTTGCCAACCAGCTGGCAAGGGATATTGAGTACCTGCAGACAGAAAAGCAGCGCCTAATTAGCAATCTGGAGACGCTGCGTGGGGAATATGACCAGCTTTATATTGACTATCAGTCCCTCAAGACTGAAGCAGATGCCACACTATCCCAGCAGCAGCTAGCTCAGCAAAATGCCTGGGCAAAGCGCCTTGCCCAGGTGCTTGCCCAAAATCTGCGGAACGATCTCCATGCCTATGTGACCAACTCCGTGGAGCTACCCACACCTACCCACGACTGGCTCCATTCCCTAGATGACACTCTCAATCGCAGTGTCAAAGCGCTACAGCAAGATCTCAGCAGCTATCAAAGCGCCATTGCTCAACAGCTGACGCGCATGCAAACCATGGAACAGCAGGGAGAGGTGATTTTAGAAAACCTGGTGGAACGTCTGAGCGATCAGCTAGGTACTCATTTGGCAGAGTCTTCGCCCCGCCGCCTGTCTAATACCCTGGATAATCGTCCCCTTGTGGACGGTAGCCCTGTGGTGGGGGGACGAACTTATATAGAACGACCTCGCCCCGATCAGGTGGTGGGGGATACTCGCCGGGTTGTCCCTCCCTACGGTGGGCAAACGGTGCAGCCTGCCTTGGTGTCGGCAGCCGGTCGCGATCGCACCGCTTTGCCCGCCCGCTCCCTAAAAAAGGGGCTGGTGCTCTGCGCGATTGCCACCCTGTGCTTTAGTGCAATTACGGTGCTTGTGGGCGGACTGAGCCTGGGCGGCAACCTGTTTGGCATGGAGCTGATTGGCCGTAATAGCTTTAGCTTTTTCAATGCCAATACCCTGCTGTGGCTGCAACTAATTGTACTGATACCCATATTGGCGGTCTTAGCTCCCCAGCTGTACCGTCCGGTATGGCGAGATATCGGTCAGTCGCTGCGCTCAACGCCCCAGCTCTTTGCCCTGATTGGGGGAGGCGTCTTTTACTTCTTTGCCCAGGTTTTGTTGTTCCAGGCCGTCGGTACCCTGGGTCCAGCTACAGCGGCTCCGCTACTATTCGCCTATCCGCTGCTGGCGGTCCCCTTGCTGTGGTGGATCAACGGTGAACGCCCCAACCTGCTCAGGGGTGTCGTCATGCTGGCGATTGCCATGGGCGCGGTTTTAATTTTGCGGCCCCTATCGGTGGCCAGTGCCGGAGCCGCGCTGCTATCGGCCGCCGCCTTCGCCCTATATATTGTCACCAGCAGTTTGAGTCGCCAAAGCCACCCCATATCGGCGGGCATCATTCAGTACTGCATTATGGCCATCCTCAGCAGCATTATCCTACTGCTCCGTCCCCTGGTAGTGACCCAGGACCTAACCGCTCAATTTGTTGTGGGAGGGCTGGGGTTAGGAGCGTTAGCGGGTCTAAGCCACCTATTCCACTACTCGGGGTTGCGGCTCATGGGCGGTCTACGGACAGCCATGATGACGGCCGCCACACCGCTCCTGGTCGCCCTATTAACCGTCTTACTCTCCATCAATCAGCCCACGCTACACATGATCCAATGGGCGGGCATCGTGCTGATTACCCTTGGCGGCGTGACCCTGGCTCGAGATCGACTCAGCCGACAGCAGCAAACAGCCTAGGCCCGCATACCTGGCATTCTTCCAGTCGGATCCAGTGCTGATTTAGTTTGCTTTAATTGAACGGAGAGAGAGGGATTCGAACCCTCGAATGAGTCACCCCATTACAGCATTTCCAGTGCTGCGCCTTCGACCACTCGGCCATCTCTCCAGGGCTATAGGTGCCATAAAGTTAAATCCTTATAGCCAAAGTATACTAACAGAAAGTGGCGCGTATTTCATGCGACCATTGCAGGGCGCACACCCCATTTGGTTCCATGCCCAAAACCTACACTATCCAAATTCACCATCGTCAGAAGGATCGTCACTACACGGCCCGCGTGCCCGACGATCGCTATATCCTGCAAACAGCCGAAAACCAGGGAGCCGATCTTCCCTTTGCCTGCCGAAATGGAGCCTGCACTACCTGTGCAGTACGCATTCTTTCAGGTGAAGTTGATCAGCCTGAAGCCATGGGGCTTTCCCCCGACCTGCGCCAACAGGGATATGCTCTGCTATGTGTCAGCTATCCCCGCACCGACCTAGACGTCGAGACCCAGGACGAAGATGAAGTTTACGAACAGCAGTTTGGCCGCTACTTTGGCAAAGGCAAAGTGCGCTTTGGTCTTCCCTTAGACGAGGACTAGCCAGATAATGCCGACAAAAAAAGAACTGCAGTGCTTTTTGGATGTAGCCACTGAAGCCGCCATGGCCGGTGGGGCAGTTTTGAAACAATATTGGGGGAATCTATCGTCGATTCAAGAGAAGGGACGCTCTGGGGATCTGGTCACCGAGGCCGATCGCGCCTCGGAAACAGCGGTCCTAGCGGTCATCGAACGTCACTATCCCAGCCATGCCATTTTGGCTGAGGAGTCCGGCCAGTTGGGGCAGCGTAATAGTTCGCTTCTGTGGGCTATTGATCCCCTAGACGGCACGACCAACTATGCCCACCAGTATCCGCTGTGTGCAGTTTCCATCGGGCTGTTGGTGGCCGGGGTACCAACGGTCGGGGTCGTCTACAACCCCATCTTGGAAGATCTCTATCGAGCAGCCAGGGGCTTGGGGGCAACCCACAACCGTCGGCCGATGCAGGTATCGACAACGGTGAAGCTGACCAACAGTCTGCTGGTGACCGGGTTTGCCTACGACCGTCGGGAAACCATTGACAACAACTATGCTGAATTTTGTCACTTTACCCATCTGACCCAGGGGGTGCGTCGGGGGGGCTCCGCCTCGGTTGACCTGGCCCATGTGGCCTCAGGTCGATTAGACGGCTACTGGGAGCGGGGACTATCGCCCTGGGATCTGGCCGCAGGGGTCGTGCTGGTGACGGAAGCAGGGGGACAGGTAAGCGCCTACGACGGCCAACCGTTTGATATTTATTCTGGCAAGCTAGTGGCGACCAACGGTCCCCTGCACCAGCCGATTGTTCAACAGCTAGCCCAGGTACAGCCCCTGCCCCAATTTAAACCTGTATAAAACCTGGGTAATATGTCAGCTTTCTAATTTCTTTATCCAATAGACACAATCTGCGTTTATTTAGCGTCAATCCTATTACAGGCATACCGCAACCGATAAAATACTATTAAAGTGTCACAAGCAACGGCAACAGAAAAGCAGATGCAGGTTAACCAGGGGCTATTCAAGTTGGACCTAGTGGACCACCACGCCATTTTGGGGGTACCTCTAGATGCTGATGCAAAGCAGGTAAGAAAGCGTTATTTGAAGATCGCGCGTAAGCTACACCCCGATAGCTTGCGCCATGCCAGTGATGAGCAAAAGCAACAGGCCAGCGAGCTACTGTCTAAGTTAGTAAACCCTGCCTACGAGGTGCTGAGTCAAGAAAAATCCTCGGTTGAGCACAGGGTGAGTTTGAAGCTTAAAGGTCAGCAGCTGCAAAGTCAGCCTGCCCTGCTATCGCTCTCCACCGAGCAATCAAAAAAAGTTGCCAATAGCAACAATGTGGATTATGAGTATGCCAATGCCCTCAAGACACTGGTCCCAGACCAGTATGAGTCCCTAGAGAGCGTCATGGATGCCATTGGTGACATTAGTGAGCTTAATGCTGTCTATGTCATGCGCCAGGGAGGGTTGGCAGGCTCTGTGGCTGACAGTGGAAACCGGCAGCCACCGGCAAGCGAGGATACGCCAGCTGAAACATCGACGACAACGACGGTGATGTCCCACCGTGAACGTCGAGCTAAGCTGATCGAGAGCTTTATCAATCGGGCCAAGGAATTTGAGTACAAGGGAAATTTCTCGCGGGCGATTATTGAGCTGAGGGAAGCCGTTAAGGCCCATCCTCAAAATCCGGTATGTCACGCTGAGCTAGGGCGAATGTACATGCGCAGCAACCAGCTAAAAATGGCTAATATTCATACCAAGCGCGCCCTGGAAATCGATGCTGACAACCAGACCGCCACGGATGTAAAAAAGAAGCTGGATGCCCATGCCAAACGCATAGGTAAAAAAAATCCGCCCGACGACAATCCGCCTAGCGGTAGGGGCGCTAGCAAGGCTCCCAGAAAACCGGGTGGTGGCGGCGGCGGCAGCCTATTTGGTGGCCTATTTGGTGGCAAAAAGCGTAGGTAGTTTAGCTAGTGCTCATCACCATCAGGCTTTAAGCTGGTATAGCAAACGGCTGTATGCAGTCGTTTGTGCTGCACATAGCTGTTGCTATCTAAAGCTTTCAGCCATCACCACTGTGGTGAACTTGTGCGCAAAGCTATATAAACCGCCGCCGCCGTTACAGCCATGACCTATCAACCCCCAACGGGTGGACGCGATCTCTTCCCGTTAGATGTGGTGCAAAAACGTTGGATTGAAGACCGCATTGAGGCGGTGTTTCAGCGTTGGAGCTATCAACGGATCATCACCTCCACCGTCGAAAGTATGGACACGCTGATGGCGGGGGGGGCCATTAAACAGTCTGAGGTGATTGAATTAAATGGCCGTGGCGAACGCTTGGGGCTACGGCCTGAGCTGACCGCGTCGATCGCTCGGGCCGCCGTCACCCGTCTGAGCCACTATCCTCAACGGCTGTACTACCATGCCAACGTCTTTCGACGGTCGTCTACGGGTAGCCAGGGGGGGCAGCAAGAGTCCTACCAGGCAGGGGTAGAGCTGTTGGGAGCCAGCGGTTCTTTGGCCGATGCTGAGGTTTTGGTGATCATGGCGGACTGTCTGCAGGCATTGGGGCTAAAAAACTGGCATCTGTTGCTGAGTGAGGCCGGTTTGACGGGGGCTTTGCTAGCTCCATTTCCAGTGGAGCTGCGGGAGCAGGTAAAAGTTGCGATCGCAACCCTGGACCACGTCGCCCTAGAAAATTTACCCCTATCCGACGAGCTAGGTGCCCTGGCCCTAACCATCATGGACCTGCGGGGGGAGCCCCGCACGGTGCTAACCAAGGTCAGCCAGCTGGACCTAGATGCCCAGCAACAGCGGATTGTCGGCGAACTTAAAAACCTGATCGACCTATTAGAGAGCACCCTCACGGACAACCCGCCCAAGCTCGTACTCGACCTGAGTTTGATCCAGACCTTTGACTACTACACCGGAGTCGTCTTTGAAGCGGTGGTCCGCACCGAGCACACCTGTGAAGTGGTCGGCCAAGGAGGACGTTATGACAACCTACTCAGTCTGTTTCACCCTGAACACAAATCCTATCCAGGGGTGGGCTTTGTCCTCAATGGCGAAAGCCTGCAGCAAATCTTGCAGCCGCACCTGCCCGCTGGGATTGCCAATAGCGATTGGCTAGTGGTGCCGACCACCGCCGCCGCCGCCGCCGCCATTACCCACGCCCAGACCCTGCGCCGGACAGACACCTTAACCCGAGTAGAGCTGAGCCTCGATACCACCCAGACTAAAGCCGTGCTGCGGCAGTTTGCCAGCGACCATAAAATTGCCAATATTGCCTGGGTGTCTGAGCAGGGTGATGTGCTGGTGGAGCGCCTCACCGATCGCCCCACCCAAACAAGTCAGCAGCCATGACGCCCGATCGCCCTTTAATATAAATAAATGTAACCCTACGTCTCTGGATGTTTCCCAGTGGAGCATTCGGTTTAACGAACACCCAATTTAAGGAGCACCGTGGCCCATTCTATTGTTACCGACGTCTGTGAAGGCGTTGCTGATTGTGTTGATGCCTGCCCTGTCGCCTGCATTCACGAAGGCCCCCAGAAAAATAAAAAAGGCACTGACTGGTACTGGATTGACTTTGATGTGTGCATCGACTGCGGCATATGTCTGCAGGTATGCCCGGTGGAAGGCGCAATATTACCTGAAGAAAAACCTGATTTACAGAAAACACCGGTTTAATTGAGCTACTGTAAATTCAGTTTCCATAAATCGATGTTGATGATGCGGAAATCGCTGTATCACAATCGTTTTAATGGATTTAGTACTTGCGTTCTATTTGGACTTGTGCTAGAAATACCTGGAAGTATTGATTTCTCTTGCTATGAACAAAGGTGAACTGCTAGATACGGTAGCTGAAAAGGCCGGTGTTTCGAAAAAGGTTGCGGATGCTGTAGTATCGGCGACGATTGATTCCATCATGGAGGCTGTTTCCAGCGGCGACAAAGTGACCCTGGTCGGGTTCGGTAGCTTTGAACCTCGCGATCGCAAACAGCGTGAGGGTCGCAACCCCAAGACAGGTGAGACAATGACAATTCCAGCAACCACGGTACCCGCCTTCTCGGCAGGGAAAGCATTCAAAGAGAAAGTTGCTGCCTAGCCTTAAATTTTGCTGATGTAGCTCAGGGTTTTTCAGACAAACTATTTAACCTCAGTTAATACGGCGTAGCCGCGACAAGTCGCAGCTACGCTATTTTATTGGGTGCCTACTTAGGATTTCTTTACACATCCCCACAGTCCATAACCTTGCCCCACATTGCTTAAGGTTTATTTCGGATAACCGTTACCGTTCAACCATGTGAGATCCTAGACTACTCACGATTAATAACGCTTTAGACACGCTTTTAGACATCAATACCCATGGACCCATCTCAGCAATCAACAGCGGTAGTTACCGGGGCCTCCTCCGGCGTTGGTCTTTACGCAGCAAAGGCATTAGCCGATCGGGGCTGGCACGTGGTGATGGCCTGTCGTAACCTGCCCAAAACCGAAAAGGTCGCGAAAGAAGTCGGCCTGGCCAAGGACAGCTACACCATCATGAAGCTTGATCTTGCCAGTTTAGATAGCGTACGCAGTTTTGTAAATGAATTTCGTGCCAGCGGCAAAACCTTAGATTCGCTGGTCTGCAACGCGGCGGTCTATCTGCCTCTGCTCAAAGACCCCATGCGCAGCGAAGACGGCTACGAGCTGAGCATGGCCACCAACCATCTGGGCCACTTTCTGCTGTGCAATCTCATGCTCGAGGATTTAAAAAAGTCCACCCACCCACGCCTGGTCATCCTCGGCACCGTCACGGCCAATCCCAAGGAGCTAGGCGGTAAAATTCCCATTCCTGCACCGCCGGATCTAGGCAACCTGGAAGGATTTGAGCAGGGCTTTAAGACTCCTATCACCATGGCCAATGGCAAAAAGTTTAAGCCGGGTAAGGCCTACAAAGATAGCAAGCTGTGTAATGTGCTGACGATGCGCGAGCTGCACCGTCGCTACGGCGAGTCCACCGATATTGTGTTTAGTTCGCTCTACCCCGGCTGCGTCGCGGAAACGGCTCTATTTCGCAACCACTACTCCGCATTTCGCACAATCTTTCCTTGGTTCCAAAAAAACATTACCAAGGGATATGTGACCGAGGCGACCGCGGGCGATCGCGTGGCGGCTGTCGCGGCCGACCCTGGCTATGAAAAGTCTGGCTACTACTGGAGCTGGGGTAACCGCCAGCAGGAGGGACGCAAGTCCTTTGTGCAGGAAATGTCTAACGAAGCCCTTGATGATATGAAAGCTCGACGCCTGTGGGAGCTGAGTGAAAAGCTGGTGGGACTCGCGTAAACAAAGCCCAGCGTGCTCTCATCTATAAACAGATTCCAAAAAATCAGCTTTTCTAAGGTGATCTCCTGTACCATTGCCTGCGGGTTAGGCCCTATGGGTCAGCCCACAGGCAGTTTCAATTTATCCCCATGGCCCAGGCAGATATCGGCATCATTGGCGGCAGCGGTCTCTATCAAATGGACGCCCTCACCGATGTGGAAGAAGTCAGCATAGATACCCCATTTGGCAGTCCCTCCGATGCCCTTATTTGCGGCAGATTGGACGGGACTGCGGTGGCTTTTTTAGCCCGCCACGGTCGTGGTCACCGTCTGATGCCAACGGAGCTACCGTTTCAAGCCAACGTCTATGCCATGAAAAGCCTTGGGGTAAAGTATCTGATTTCCGCATCGGCGGTCGGCTCTCTCAAGGAAGAGGTCAAACCATTAGATATGGTCATTCCGGACCAGTTTATTGATCGAACCCAACACCGGACGGCTACCTTTTTTGGAGGGGGCATCGTCGCCCACATTGCCTTTGGCGACCCCATTTGCAAACACCTGGCGACGGTCCTGGGGGATGCGGTTGAAAGCCTCAATTTAGAAGGCGTTGATCTCCACCGGGGGGGAACCTATGTGTGTATGGAAGGTCCCGCTTTTTCCACCAAGGCGGAATCCAACCTGTACCGCAGCTGGGGAGCCACCGTGATTGGCATGACCAATCTGACCGAGGCGAAACTGGCGCGGGAGGCGGAAATGGCCTACGCCACCCTGGCCATGGCCACCGACTATGACTGTTGGCATCCGGACCACGACAGCGTGACCGTGGAAATGGTGATCGGTAATCTGCAAAAAAATGCGGTCAATGCTCAGCTGGTGATTCGGGATGTGGTCAGCCGACTGACGGCGAATCCACCCTCATCGGATGCCCACTCGGCCCTAAAGTATGCGGTGATTACACCGTTAGACACAGCCCCCGCCGCCGCCAAAGACAGGTTAAAGCTATTGTTGGCTAAGTATATGTAGCTTTATCCCTGGGGGGTATCTAACGGGCAACCAAACGGTGTCTTGACCGGGCATTTACCTTGGCCACCCAGGGCCAAAGGTTTACCAATGGCGGCAACCATGCCTAAGATATGGGAACGCTTCTAGAAC
>JBCDJC010000134.1:0-13914 GCA_038748225.1 Cyanobacteria bacterium P01_H01_bin.26
ACACTGTACGTCAGCGATTTAGAAGAATTTGCCAAAACCGGGCAGGTCCCCTCCCGTTTGCGGCTTTACGAAGCGCTACTCACCCCTGAAATCCGCACAATGCTCAACAATCGGGTGTCCCTCAACCCGGCCATGGCGGATCGTATGGTAGCGGATATTTTGGCATCGCCCAACGGCGAACTGCTGCTGGACTCCCTGAGCCGGGTAGCCCCCAGTCTGACGGTGGAGCAAATCCGCTCAGCCATCCGTCTAGCCGCGAGGCAGACCAACGGGTTGCATATGCTAGGGGTGCTGCGGGCCGTGCCCCAGGAAACCCTAGAGATCGATCTCACCGCCGCGCTAGCCCTGGTGTCGCAGCTCAACCTGTCACGGCTTGAAGGCGACGCCCTGAGCAGCGTGCTGGAACGGGAACTGCTGGTCAGCGACGCGATCGCACTGCCGGATGGCATTGATCCGACGACACCAGGCCCCATGGAAGTGACCCAGCGCTCGTTTAGATTTGTGGATGGCGAGCGTAGTCGACTGATCCCGCTGGATGTATATGTGCCAGACAAGGCGGTTGTTGAGGATGCACCGTTGGTGGTGCTCTCCCATGGGTTTGCAGCCGATCGCAAGTTTCTAACCTACGTGGGTGAACATTTGGCATCCTATGGGTTGACCGTGGTCGCGGTGGAGCATGTGGGGAGTAACGTGGAGGCCCTCAACGATACCGCCCTAGATCCCTCGGCGGTCCAAGAACCGAGTCGCATTCTGCCGGCAAATGAGTTTTTAGACCGCCCCCGCGATATCTCCCATGTGCTGGACCGGCTCACGTGGATGGAGCAGGTATCACCGATGCTAGGGGGCAAGTTTGACACCGAGCGGGTGGTGATGATCGGTCATTCCCTAGGGGGCTACACCGGATTTGCCCTAGCAGGTGCCCAGCTGGATCTGTCGGCGCTGCCCCCCTTTTGTGACAGCCTGACGCCGGTGGGGCTATCCCCCGCCGACTGGCTGCAGTGTGCAGCGGTGGATTTGCCCGAGGTAACGGCGAATCTAAGCGACGAAAGGATTGTCCAGGTGATTGCCATGAACCCGCTGGTGGGTCGACTATTTGGGCGCAAGGGACTGGGGGATGTGACCGTTCCCAGCATTATTTTGACCGGAACCAAGGACGGCGTCACCCCTACCCTCACCCAGCAGCTGGGTCCGTTTAACCAGCTCGGCGGGGCCAATAAGCATTTGGTAGCGGTGATCGGCGGTACCCACCTGAGCGTGGGCGACCCGGACAATGTCAATGAATCCCTAACCCAGATTCCCTTTATGCCAGAACTTTCTGGGGAGCAGACCGCTAGGCTGCGTCAGTACCTCAAGGCTCTGTCCTTGAGCGTAGCCATGCAGCACACATCCGAGGCTGAGACCTACGACATCTTTTTGCAACCGGCCTATGCCCAGCAGTTTTCCACCGGCAATTTGCCCCTGCGGATGACCGAAACCCTACCTGAAAGTGTCCAGAGCTGGCTGAGAACGGTTGCCCCTGACCGGGCGCGCGCTGAAGGGGAAACCCTGTGGTCCTGGGCACAGCTGAGCACCTTTGATGCCAGGCAGTCGTTGGGCAACATGCACCGTCGCATGATGGCGTACCTGCGCCAGGAACAGGTATCGATTACGGTGCTCTACTGGCCCATGGGTCTACCGTGGATTTAAAGGTCAAGCAGCGCCGCTGATTCCCTGGGGCTAACCAGGCTGTTGGCACAAAGGATACCGGAGGCGGCAACGGCGGGAATACCAATACCGGGCAGGGTGCTATCCCCCACCCGATACAGTCCTTTAATGGGGGTTTTACAACCGGGAAAACGTCCCTGGCCAGCGGCGATGGCGGGGCCATAGGTACCTTGGTGACGCCGGAGAAAACGCCGGTGGGTCAGGGGGGTACCAATCAGTTTGAGGGTGATGCGATCGCAAATATCCGGCACCACCTTCTCCAAGGCCCGGATTAACGGCTGTGCCCTGGCCTCCTTTTTTGCCCCATAGTCCGCATCCCGCTGCCAGCCAGCCCAGGGCTCCAGGGTATAGGCATGGATGACATGGTGACCCGCCGGGGCCAGGGAAGGATCCAGCACCGACGGAATGGAAATCATACAGGTGTTGCCAGGGGCGGTAATATCTTTGTGAGCGTCGTGAACCACCACATGGTGAATGCTCAAGTCGTCTAACCCCTCAGCTCGAATCCCCAGGTGCAGATGCATAAAGCTATCCACCGCTGGCGTCTCCAGGGCCGACTGGCGGTAGCGTTTGGGCAGATCATCCTCGACTAGCAGATAGCGGCAGGTATCCCACAGGGTGGCGTTTGAAATTACCTGGGCAGCGCTCACCCGCTGGCCTGTTTTGAGCACGACCCCCTGCACCTGGTTGTGCTCCACCCAGATTTTATCCACATGGGTCCCCAAGCGCAGCTGGCCTCCCCAGCGACCCAGCCCCCGCACCAAGGCATCCACCAGCGCGCCGCTGCCGCCAAGGGGATAGTCAATCACCGAAGCGGCCCGCTCCCCAAACATAAAGGCCATCTCAGGTGCGACGGTGCTATCGGCCTTCATCCCCGAAAGCAAAAAGCATTCTAAATCCATTAGCTGTCGCAGCCAGGGATCGCGGACGGTTTCATCCACAAAGTCCCCCATGGAGCGGCCCAAGCCCCGCAGCTGGGGCAGCAGCTGCAACATAGCCCGAGGAAATCGCTGGCCCAGCAGTGGCAGCAGCCAGCCATCGGCCCGCAGGGCCAGGGTGGGAATTTTCCCCAGGGGCCGATAGATCGCCAGCAGCTTGGCCGTTAGGGCCCGCAACTCTGTGGCGGCCTGGGGGCTCACCTCAGCCAGGGCGGCCTGGTACCGCTCGGCGTTGCCATATATGGGGAGTGTGCGCTCGGGGAAATGATAGTACCCGAGCGGGTCATAGGCCACCGCCTCAATGGATTCCCCCAGCACCGCCAACACCTCCCGCACAGGATTACAGGAGGTGGGGTCGGCCAGCCCACAGTAGAAAGACGGTCCCGAGTCAAAGGTAAACCCCTGCCGCTTAAAGGCGTGGGCAGCACCACCGGGGAGGGTGTGGCTTTCACACACCAGTACCCGACGACCGTAGCGGGCCAGCAGACCAGCAGCAACCAGACCGCCGATACCGCTGCCGATGACCACAACGTCATAGGAGTCCATAGGGGATTTAAAACTTTGAGCTTTAGGGTTTAGCGGCAGCCGCCACCCCTTAATTTAACGTCTCAGCCCGCGGGCGGCCCTAACCGCCCACGGGCTGAGACGATCAAACCCATCTGCTGTTTAGTGAATCAGAGCCTGCTCAATCTCAGATAGATGATCACGCACGGCGTTTTCTTCTTCGGGTTGGATATCTTTGAGCTGGCTAATGCGCCGACGGATGGAGCGTTCTAACTCCTGGGATTCATGCTGCAGCCGCAGGTATTCGTCGGCGGCCTCGGGCTGGTTGCTCATTTGGCTCAGGCGACGGGTAATGGCATCGCGATCGCGGTCCCAATGCTCGGTAGCCGCCTGAATCTGGGCGGCCACACCGCCGGATTTGACAACGGCGTATACATCCATCAGCCGCTGGTATTTGTCTAAATAGTCGGAATCAACGTTTTTGACAACGGGATTGCTGAGCACATCCCCCGATGTGGCGCGACGTTTACGTCTCTGCCACCACTGTAGGATGACAGGGATGGCGGTTGCGCTGATGAAGCTTTTTTTGGAGAGTAGATGCATGGTTACTTACCTAATGAACTAATCAGGCGTTTAGGCGCTAATTTCCCAAGGGGTAATATTTAATACTAAAGGGTCATTGGCATACTTGATGTCTTATTTACGGACATCTTTAAGAATGGTTGCTCGTCCTGCTTAGAGGATAAAACCTCCCTTTTCTCAAGGTATTTGTCAAGCCCTCCACCCTCCTAATTTGTCACAATGCTCAAGGCAGTATTCTTCGGTTTTCACGGTGTCATCATCAATGATGAGGCGATCCATCCCCAGCTGATTGCTGAGCTGCTGCTGGCTGAAAATCTACGGTTTGATCCAGACGAATACCGCGAGATGTATTTGGGTCGTAGCGATCGGGCCAGGCTAACGGCGATTTTGCAGCAGCGGGGCCGGTTTGTTCGAGATCAGTACTTGAATGACCTGCTGAAAAAGAAAGCCGACGGCTATGAGGCGTGGCTGCGATCGCAGTCCAAGCTTTCCCTCTATGCGGGATTAGACGACCTGCTCTACAACATCCGCACCAGAAACTATACGGCGGCGATTGTGACCGGTGCCCAGCGAACTGACGTGGAGCAGGTACTGGCTGCCGCTAAGCTGACCGATCAGTTTTCTTTGGTGGTCTCCGCTAGCGATATGTCGGCTGCTGCCAGCAAACCGGCCCCCGACAGCTACCTGGCCGCCATCGACCAGCTCAATTTGCAAGACCCCAGCCTCAGCCTCACTCCCCAAGACTGTTTGGCGATCGAAGCGTGCTTTGCGGGCATCGAGGCGGCCAAGGCGGCCAATATCCCCGTGGTGGGTGTCGCCCAGCTCTATCCTTATCACATGATTCAGCGGCGGGCGACCTGGGCCGTGGACTACCTCAATGAAATTGACTTTGATTGGATTGCTCCACGGTATGAAGCGGGATCGAATACCGCTACCATAAAGTAAAAACCAGCGGTGTAGCCGATCCAGGGAGTAGTTGATGATGAAAGTGGCAGTAACCGGGGCAACGGGATTTGTCGGCTCGCGGCTCGTGCAGCGGCTCCATGATGCGGGCCACCAGGTCAAGGTCTTTACCCGTAACCCCGAGCGGGCCAGAAAAGTTTTTCCAGAGGCTGTTTTTAAGCAGGTTGAGATTGTCGCCTACACCCCCCAAGAGTCCGGCAGCTGGCAGACCGCGATCTCCGGCTGCGATGCGGTGATTAATCTGGCGGGGGAGGCGATTTCAGAACGGTGGACCCCCGAGCGTAAACGGGCCATCATGGACAGCCGCGCCGTCGGTACGGCAAAACTGGTGGAGGCCATTGGCCAGGCCGAGGTCAAACCCAAGGTGCTGGTAAGCGCGTCGGCCATTGGTTTCTATGGCACCAGCGAAACGGCAGAATTTTATGAAACCAGTGAGCCCATCCAGCAGGACTTTTTGTCCCAGGTGTGCCAGGCTTGGGAACAGGCGGCGGATAAGGTAACCGCCTTTGGCACCAGGCTGGTGACGGTGCGCATTGGCATTGTCCTGGGGACAGGGGGTGCGATCGCAAAAATGCTCACCCCCTTTCGCCTCTATGCCGGTGGCCCCATTGGCAGCGGTCAACAGTGGTTTTCCTGGATCCACCGCGATGACCTGGTCAGCCTGCTGATGCAGGGACTCACCAACGAAGCCATGTCCGGTATCTACAACGGCACCGCCCCCCACCCGGTGCGCATGGCCGAACTGTGCGACACCCTGGGTAAAGTTATGAATCGCCCCTCCTGGCTGCCGGTGCCCGACTTTGTCATTGAGACCCTGCTAGGCGATGGCGCCGTAGTCGTGCTCGAAGGCCAAAAAGTTTTACCGGAGCGCACCCAATCAACCGGGTTTTCCTATGCCTACCCCAAAGTAGAAACCGCCCTCCGGGAAATCGTCACGGAATAAGCTCCTACTGCACCACCTGGGCACCGTGGCTGCGGGGGTCGTCCGATGAGCCCGACGGCTGAACCGCTTCCACCTCTGATGTTTGCCCAGCAGCACGGGTATAGGGCAACGCCTCTCCAGCTACTAAAGCCGTCAAATTCGCCGCCAGCACTGTCCGGGGAATTTCACCAATGGCAGCCCCCGCATCGCTGCCCGCCCCATCTAAAAAGGCAAAGTGGGGAATAGCATCAACTCGGTAATGCAGCATTTCCGGTAGCCACTTTGTATTGTCCACATTCAGCATCACAAAGTTGACATCCTGCCGATACTCGGTCTTGAGCTGCTGCAAATCTCCAGCCATCGCCTGACAGCTGGTGCACCAGTTGGCATAAAACTCCACCAGCGTAGGTTTACCATTTGCGATCGCCTGGTTGAGGGGCACCGATGCCTCCGCCATATCAACAAGGGAGGCAGATGGCGTACGGGTTTGCAGTCCCAAAATAACGGCAACACTTAGCACCACGGCCACAATCACCACCACAAAATTTCGCAACCGTTGCGCTAGACCACCAGATTCAAGGGAGTTAACCGACATAGAATAAACAAGCACCCACGGTGTCATAACAGCATCTTCTCCAGTCTAGCGGAATGAAAAAGCGCGTTACCCTGACATTTCCAAAACAGACAGTGAATATGCCCATCACCTATCGGTTGGCCAAGGATTTTAACGTGGCGGCCAATATCATTCGGGCTCAAGTAGCCCCCAACCAGGTGGGTAAAGGCGTCATCGAACTATCGGGCGACATCGATCAGCTAGACGAAGCCATTGACTGGATGCGGGGCCAGGGAATTGGTGTATCCCTATCCAGCCGTGAAATCTTGATTGACGAGGACCTCTGTGTTCACTGCGGTCTCTGTACCGGTGTGTGCCCCACGCGCTCACTCCGGCTAGATTCTGAGAGCTTCAAACTGGTTTTCAACCGGACCCAGTGCATTGTCTGCGAGCAGTGTATTCCCACATGCCCTGTCCAGGCAATTTCCACCAACCTCTGAGGGCATCAATGAAAAACCTGCCCTGGCTATCGTCCCTACTGCTACTGCTAGCCCATATGGGTTTTGGTGCTTTTTTACATTCCCGCCACAGCCCCGACTTTGTGTGGTGGCTGGCCTTGGGCTACACCGTGCTCGAATCGACCCTGCTTACCATCGCCTGGAAACCTCTACGCAACTTCTTTTTACTTGGGTTCCAGTCCGATATTGGCTACACCGCACTAGCCCTAGTCACGGCGTCTGTGGCCGTTGTCATCGTTGCCTGGATTCAGATTTTTGCTTACTTCCTGGTTATGCTGGCTGCCGCCCTGCTACTGCGAGTCGAATTATTAATCCGCAATGCTGGGAACAGTTTGGCGTTTGTCACAATTCTTTTGCTATCGCTCATGGGTCTGGGGCTAAGCCGACTTACCACAGAGCTGATTGTGACTCACCTAGGCGAGTTTCAAACTGTAATTGGATAATGGACACTCTAAAAATCGGCATACGCCAGATCGCTTAGGCCACAGCTTAAGCGATTCTAGTTACAGCACAAGCGTTTAACTGTTGCCCCTACCCTGCGAGACACATTCGTGTTTCCGGGGTACTTTTTTTGGAAAAACAAAAAAGTAAATGCTTAGTATTGTTTTTTACACCCCGAAGCAAACCCTGATGTATAGCTGAAACCTAGACTGGGCATACCTTATAGACACTCTAGAAATCGGCACAGAAGAACTTAATTAAAGACTCTCTTAGGCGATTCTAGTTACAGCACAAGCGTTTAACTGTTGCCCCTACCCTGCGAGACACATTCGTGTTTCCAGGGTACTTTTTTTGGGAGTAATGATAGCCAAAAAAGTGTAACCAGCTATACAAGTATTATAGCTCACATATCCAAAATTTAGCCTGTGATTCTGCTATGGGCAGTATAGAAATCGTCACAGAAACCATCGGTTCGAGTAAAGTTTGAGCGATTCTGTTAATAGCACAAGCGTTTAACTGTTGCCCCTACCCTGCGAGACACATTCGTGTTTCCAGGGTACTTTTTTTAGCAGAGAAAATCAGCGCTACGGCTGACACAACGTAAAACCTTGGCTAAATCTGGCTAGGCTAAACCCGTCACCGCCCTGGCAACCCAACTGGCGATTAAAGGATTCACTAGCTCAGGGGCTTCATCCTGGGGACAGTGGCCCACTCCTGCGAGGGGAATAAATTCTTCGACGACGCTATATTTACCGAGTTCCCGACCCAGTTCAATAGGTTCCCACGGATCGGCGTCGCCCCATAGCATCAGCACCGGACATTTAAGCTGGGGTAGGAGATCTTCAGGCAAAGGTCCCTGGGAATAGCTAATAAATGCCACAAAGACATCTACCGCTGCGGGGTCACAGGCAGGGGCCAACAGCAACTCGATCAGCTCGTCGGTAACCTCTTCCTTGCGACCATAGGCCTGACGCAGAATATTTTTGAGGGTTTTTGGCGTTGCTAAACGGGAAAAGAAAAACTGACCAACGGGTTTGTAGTTGAGGATGGCCTGGATCAGGGGGGTTGGAGCATTGCGGTACCAGGGGAGGGTGGCGCGCTTGCGATCGTGGAGCAACCGTAGGGAGCAATCAAGGGCAACAAGCCCCAGCACCCGGTCCGGAGACATGGTAGCCGCCTGCATAGCAACAATACAGCCAATGGAGTTGCCGACGAGAAAAGCGGGCTCACCGATGATGTCCTGGCAGAAGTCGATCACCTGCTGACCCCAGGTTTCGAATGTGTAGGGGAGGGGTTTGCTGGGAGCCGGTTTAGCAGACTGGCCGTAGCCGATCAGATCGATAGCATAGACGCGGTTGGTTTGGCCGAGGTCAGGCAGATTTTTGCGCCAGTGGTCGCTGTGGGCTCCAAAACCATGGATCAAGAGCAACGGTGGACCCTGGGTACCTGCGGTTTGGTAGCGAATGGGAAAGCCTTGCCAGGTCCAGAAGTGGGTTTGGGTTGATGCGGGCTGAGTCATGGATAGGGGCAGGGCTATTAGCAGGTAGACTTTTTGATTCCTTTTAGATTATTACGCACTGGGATGATGCGGACTTGAAATTCTCAAACCACACGTAGTTATCAACACTATTTTCGTTGTTAGATCTATGGGAGATTATTTCGCTTGCTCGCAATAATTCTCTTTTTTGATGACTCTATAATTAGGAATATTGTTGTCTAGTGTTTGTTGCAGAGTTTAAAGCAACAGTGGGAAGACCTTTCGATATTACCCGATCGCTACCCATCTCCCGAATCTCCAGATATCTCTCTTTGATGGTTGCTGGCATCGGTGCCGCTGTGGTTTCGGTAACGTAGCTACAGTAGGTTGGAACAGAGGATCACTATCACTGGTGTTGGCTGCAGTGGGTGTAAATACCAAAGCATAGGGAATACCCACTAGCAGACTTTCATCACCTTCGCTTCGGTAGCTGCGAACTTTTACCTCAACCTAATATCGCTGGCTAAGGTCAGTCTCAATGGCATTTACTAACGCCACAATTAACCGGCTATGGAACGAAGCCCAATAGGCGGGTTGCTCGATAAGCGGATGGAAAGGGTGAAGGCATGAGCAACCTTAGCTACGGTGCTTCTGTATTTATAAGGCCCTGATTAGGCAAGCTCTATCGCAGTGGTTCCACGGCGGCCGCCGGTCCTAAAATCGAAATATGGGAGTCCACAAAGCAGCGTTTGGCAGCTTCCTGGGCAGCTTCGATGGTGACTGCTGCCACATCGGCCTGAAACGTCTTGTCAAACTCACTACCCAGACCCAAAATCTCATACCAGCCTAGGAGTTGGGCAATTTGTCCGTTGGTTTGTTTGCCTAGGGCATACTGGCCTAGCATTTTGTTTTTGGCAACCTGTAGCTCATTAGCTGTGAGGGGCACTTCGCACAGTCGTCGTAGCTCACTTTGGAGGCCATCTAGGGCAACCGATGTATTTTCTGGGGCGGTGCCGATGTAGGCCACAAACTGGGAGGGGCCTAAACGGGTGGGGTAAAACGCTGACACATCGTAGGCGAGGCCCTGCTTTTCCCGCAGCTCCACAAATAGACGGCTGGACAACCCGTTGCCTAGGTGGGTGCTCAACAGCTTGAGCGGCGCAAAGTCGGGATGGCTTACTGAGGCGGCTAAATAGCCAACAATGACAAACGACTGGTTGGTGTCCTGGGGGGTGACAATCCGATAGGCACGGGAGTCTACCGCTGGTAGTCGGCGTTCGGGGGCTGGCTGATTCGGGACAGTCCAGTCGCCCAGCAGAGCATCGGTTAGGGCAACGGCCCTTTCAGGATCGATCCGGCCGACGATGATCACCACCATATTGTCAGGACGGAAGGTCTGACGGTGGGCATCTAGAAGATCGTCGCGCCGGATGGCGGAGACGGTCTCTTCAGTGCCCATGCTGGAAAAGCCGTAGGGATGGGTCCCGTACATGCCTTCACGAAAGTACTTGTAGGCCACGCTAAAGGGCTGCTCTTGCATTGAACGCAGCCCTTGGATGGTGAGCTTGCGTTCGAGTTCAAGTTCGTGGTCAGGAAAGCTAGGCTCTCGAAGAATTTCGGCAGCCAGGGTAAAGATTTTTTCAAAGTCGGCGGAGACTGTTTTGACGCTGATCAGGCTGTAGTCTGCGGCACTGTCGGCCCCTAGGCTGGCACCGACGGACTCCACCGCTTCGGCAATATCCAAGGAACTACGATGGGTGGTTCCTCGGGTTAAAAGGGAGGTGAGTAGGCTAAAGAGTCCGGCTGTTTCTGGTGTTTCATGGCCCTGGCCAACGGGTAAAAACATCCGAGCTGAGACAATATCAGCGGCTGGATTTTCGATGGCGATAACTTTGAGACCGTTGCTCAAATAGGTTGTAATAGAATTTTGCTTTGGGGCAGTGGATACAGTCACAGTGGTGGGGTTGAAAGAAAGTAGTGAAGGCTGTCAGGAACAAGTCGGCAAATCTATGCGGGGATCAGGGCGAGGGTACCACAGTGGTGAGGCGAGAGGTACTGCGTCGCTAGCGGCATGAGCTGACTAGCACCGTAGGCTCGCACATAGCCTGGGTAGGCAAGAGATAACTCAGGTGTAGCTAAAGCCCCATAGTATCCGTATAGGCCCGCCAGCTGACCTGGAGTTTCCATGGAAAAGGCGTAGTCATTACACAACACTCGCTGTGCCCGCTCTAACTCTACCGTGGTAATAGGTGTGGTGGCTAGGTTGGCAATGCGATCGCAAATAACCTGCTCTACCTCTTTTATGTAAGACGGCGCTAACCAGGCTGACAATACAAACAGACTACAGTCCTGCTGCACCGCAAAGCTGCTAGCAATTTCATCCACCCATTGGCGGTCTTCCCGCAGCTCCCTCACCAGTCGGGACATCCGTCCTTCAGCTAATACGGTTGCCAATATATCGAGCCCACAGGCTGTTTGCAAATCATCAATGCCAGGTCCCAACCAGGCCATCACCAGACGCCCATGCTCCAGTCGCGGTAGGGTCAGGGTGCGTTTTGGATTGGTCATCAAGCGAGGGGGAGAAACAAGCCCCGATGTTGGACAGGGCTCCGGCTGAGGAAAGGCCCGAAAGGTGGTGCGCACCAGCTCCAACACCTGGTCCAAGGAAACCCCTCCCGTAATCACGACCTGCATATTATCAGGCTGATAGTGGGCCCGGTGAAACCGTAGCATTTCCTCTGGAGAGCGTTCCTGCAAACTGTCAGGGGAACCCAACACCGAGCGCCCGTAGGGATGATCGCCATAGACCATTTCCGATAACGTCTGAAAGCCGAGCCAGTCTGGATCGTCCCATGCCTGATGAATCTCTTCGATCACCACGTGGCGCTCTCGCACAAACTCGTCCGCTGGGATCGCAGCGTGGAGCAAAAGCTCAGCTAAATAAGGCAGCGCATGGGGCAAATCGTCAGCAGCCACCGTCATATAAAAGTGGGCATAGTCATGACTGGTAGCCGCATTAGTCAGCCCACCTCGATTTTCAATCGCCGCATCAAACATTCCTGGCAGAATTTGCTCAGTCCCCTTAAACACCATGTGCTCTAAAAAATGAGCCATTCCCGTCCAGGTATCGGGCTCATAACGCGCCCCCGCCTTGATCCAAACATCCACCACCACCACAGGTGTAGTCGAGATCTCCTGATGAATCACCGTCAGCCCGCTGTCTAATCGCACAACGCTGGCCGGAAAGGTAGCTTTGACACAATCGCTATCAGGAGCGCTGGATCCAGGAATATAGGGAGCTGAACTCAAATTTTTCGGTGCCTAGCTAGCAAAACTTCTGTCCATGCTAGCGCCCTAAGTTGTTTTCGTGAATACATAAGAGGGCCAGCCAACGGATATGTAATAAATAGTAAAAAGAGAAAAAAATAGCTATGGCATAGCTAAAATAATGGCCCAGCTACCTTAGCAGCTAGGCCATTATCATCAGCCGGGAAATAACCATAGATGGAAGAAGGTTACAAAGGAGGAAAACTGTCACCAGGACCAATAACGGCACGGCCCAAAAGAACCGCTCCTGTGGTCAATCCTCTATCTACTTCAACATCTGCTCACGGCGTCTCACAAAACGTTGAACAGCCGCAAACAGGATGTAGACCATTAATAGATAGCTAACAGCAAGCAACAATATCAGCAGGGGGGTAAAGGGGTGAGTCATAGGCGTAGCCGGGATGAGGGAAGCAATCAGGGGGGAGCCGCGTGTCAAAAAAACAAGCAGCAGGAAGTAGCAGCACAAGGGCTGGCTCAAATTAGCTGAGATACTCGATAATCAAAAAACCTTGATACTAGAATCGCTTAGCATGAAATGCGCTGCAGTATCGCTCGTCACCCCGTACACACTTTGGTACGTAATAAACCGCTCAATTCTCCACCGGTCGCCTTTTCGAGACCCTGCCGCCCTGGCCCAGCCATAGGCTGATTCGGACAGCCGCCACATTCTACAGATACCGATTGACCATGGGCGCTAAAAACCCAGGGCACTGTCAACACATTTGCAACGATTCCAGGAATCCTGAACGTCAAATGACGTCAGAATCAAGGTCGATAAACACAAATTATCGAGCGCACTTGTGAAAGCTTTCAATTCCTACTCACTAGATTAACATAAGCATTTATTATTTACGTAGACCTAATTAAAAAAATGAAATAAAAATATCTAATCAATACTGGCCATATCGGTCTCTTTGTGAAACGCCCGGTATTGGGAGGCCCAAACGGCCCAGTCAAGGGATCTTTGTACATATTCTAAATGGATTTACGACACCAATTGAGTCGTTAGCTTAGAATGAACATAGATTACTTAAAATTTCGTAATCAAAGCCGTCTGAGCCTTTTCTTCCATGACTTCAACAACATCGCTGTTTACCCCCGTCGAAGCAGATCTGAGTCTGCTGACGGATAACCTAAAGCAGCTTGTCGGTGCTCGGCATCCTATTCTCTACGCTGCTGCAGAGCATCTCTTTGGGGCCGGAGGGAAGCGTATTCGGCCGGCCATTGTGCTGCTACTGTCACGTGCCACGGTGATGGAAGCGGAGATCCCGGCGCGACACTTTCGCCTAGCTGAAATTACTGAGATGATCCATACTGCTAGCCTCGTCCATGATGACGTGGTAGACGAGTCATCCCTGCGGCGTGGCGTTCCCACAGTCCACAGCAGCTTTACCAACCGAGTGGCCGTTTTAGCTGGGGATTTTCTATTTGCCCAGTCCTCCTGGCACCTAGCAAATCTAGATAATCTGACCGTGGTGAAGCTGCTGTCACGGGTGATCATGGATCTAGCAGAGGGTGAGATTCAGCAGGGGTTAAACCGATTTGACACCACGCTGTCCATTGAGGCCTATTTGCTCAAGAGCTACCACAAGACAGCTTCACTGATTGCCAATAGCTGTAAGTCGGTGGGCGTGCTAAGCGGATCGTCGGAGTCGCTCACAGAGGCACTTTACCAGTATGGTCGTAATCTGGGGCTAGCCTTTCAAGTTGTGGATGATATTTTAGACTTTACTGGGTCCGAGGAGGTGCTGGGTAAACCCGCTGGCTCCGACCTGCTAAGCGGTAATCTCACGGCTCCGGTACTCTATGCCATAGAGGAAACGCCCTACCTGGCTAAGCTGATCGAGCGGGAGTTTGCGCAAAGTGGGGATTTTGAAGAATCGCTAGCCCTAGTCCGGGCAAGCCGTGGCATCGAACGTTCGCGGGAGTTAGCGGCACACCACGTGGAGCTAGCGGTGGCAAACTTGAGCGGGCTGCCCCAGTCG